>NZ_JAVDVQ010000003.1:0-343275 GCF_031456935.1 Arthrobacter ginsengisoli
ATGAGCCAAGAAGAATCCACGGATAGCAACGGAAGCGGCGACACCAAGGGCACCTCCGTCATCGTCAACGCCATCGCAGTGCTGAGGACATTCAGCGCCGACGAACCGCTGCTCGGAGTCACCGAGATCGCCAACCGCGTCGGTCTGCACAAAAGCACCGTTTCCCGGATCCTGGCCACGTTCGAGCAGGAACACCTGGTGGAACGTGACCCGGAAACGCGCCGGTTCCGTCTCGGGCTGGGGCTGATCGCCATTGCCGGTCCGCTGCTCGCAGAACTCGAGGAACGCAGGGTGGCCTACCCGGTCCTGCGTGAACTCACCGAACAGACCGGGGAAACCAGCGCGCTTATGGTCTGGAACGGCACAGAATCGATGTGCGTGGAACAGATCGCCAGCCACCACCAGATAAAGCACAGCACTCCGCTGGGAGCCCGGTACCAGGACGCCATGAGCGCGTCCGTGCAGGTGTTTCTATCCACCGAACCCGCCGAGCGGGTCCGGGCCCTGCTCCGCAGCGGAGCCATCACCTATCCGGGACTGGATGATGCCAGCCTCGATGGCTACCAGATCAAACTCGGCGACGTCACCCGCCGGGGCTGGGCCATCAACTACGGTGAATCATCCATCGACGAGGTCGGCGTGGCCGCGCCGGTGTACGACCACCGCGGCGACATTGTGGCAAGCGTCCTCATTCCGGCCCCCCGGTTCCGCGTCTCGCGCGAGCGACTGCAAAGCCTGGGCGAGGCGTGTGCCGCTGCCGCGCACCGCGTCACCACCCGGCTGGGCGGACGTCCCCCCGGCAACCCGGAACGCGCCGGCGATAGCGGCAACAGCTAGGACTCAGACGAGTCCGGCGAGCCGGGCGGCCAGGTGCAGCGCCGCCAACCGGCCCGTTTCCCGGGGGTCGCCCCCGCAGAGCTCGAAGATCCGGCGCAGCCGCTGGTGCATCGACTGCCGTTCCAGATGCAGCTCCCTCGCTGCCTGGGCGGTGTTGCATCCGCAATCCAGCCACGTTGCCAGGGTGTCGAGCAGCCGCGAATTGCGGTGCGCATCATGATCCAGAAGCACCCCCAGCTGCTGGCGCACGAAGTTCCGCCGCTGATAGGGGTCCAGGGACTGAACGGCCAGACGTTCCACAGCGAATGCCTCCGCGTCGATGACGGGACCGTGCCCGCCGGCGTCGGATCGGAACTGCTCCCGGGAGGCCGCCAGTTCCAGCGTGAGCTTGGCTTCCGACAGTGACCAGGGGGCGTCCGAAATTCCGGCCACCAGGGGACCCACCGCCGCGAGCGTTCTGGCCATGGCCGGAAGCTCCAGCAGGCCAGCCATAATGCTTTGCCGGTTCTCGTCCGGAGCATCGCCGCCCAGGCCCGCCACTGCAAGAAGCTCGGCATTATCGACGTAGGTTGCGTGGGAGTGTGCCGCCCGGGCCAGCAACTGCTCGACCGATGTCCGCAGCTGTTGGGACGTATCCGACCGGACCACCACGGCTATCAGTGGTTCGGAGGCCGGAATGCCAGCTGCCGATGCCAACTGCTGCAGCCGCCACGGCTGGCTGCCGGAGTCAATGGCACGGATCAAGGCTGCTCCGGCAACCTCCCGGAGTCCGGGCGACATCCGCTGCAGCATGGCCAGGGCCAGGATGTCAATGGAACGTTTTCCGGCAGTGCGGGCCAGATTCTCGTCCTCGTGCGCCGGGACGCGCAGCATGAGCTGAGCAGCAAGGATCCCGCGTACCGGCACGTCAATCTGGATCAGGCGGGCGGGTTCCTGGTTCGCGGGAGCGGAGGCGGCAATGTCGTCGTCGGCGGTGCCCGGCGTCGCGCTGGCCAGCGTTGCGCCCGTGAGTGACGTCAGGGTCACTTCGGCGTTGATGATGCCGGCCAGGACGGCGAGAATCCTGTCCAGACTGCCGCCATGGGCCAGCTCGACGGCCATTGCGTGGCTCGCCTCGTCCGCCCGCCGCAACTGGGACACCGACTCGCTGACCAGTGTCGAGTTGATGGCCTGCATAACGCCGACAAAGGGCACCACCTTGCGGAGCTCGATTAGCGGCAGGCCGGATGCCTCAGCGGCCGACACCATGGCGGACGGGAGCGAGGGGAGGGCGATGCCGGTTTCGATGGCCAGGGCGGCCACGCCCCGCTCTGCCAGCTGGCGGATGTACATGACTTGCCGTTCCTCGCTGGCGTGGGCGAGCGCTTCCCCTCCCGTTAGCAGAAGCTCCCCGCCGTCGAGCAGGGGAGCGATGTCCAGGATCTCGCTGGAGTGGATCCAGCGGAGCTGGGTCCTGGCCGCTGTGCCGGCCGCGGCCCGGATTACGGGATCAGCGACCGAAAGGGTCGGATGATCGAGAACTTGCTGAAGTCGTATGGTCATGACACTCCGTCACCTCAAGAAGGAATTAACTAGACACATTCTATATAGGTGAATGTGGTGTGCGCCACATAGCCTTGAAGTACCCCCAAAACTCTCACGGAGGCTCCAATGCGTGAAAAACCCCTGAAGACTACCGCCGGCCCGGCCCCGGTGGACCTCGAAGACTGTGAAGCCTGGCTCCAGCCCATTCCCGAGTCCCAGCGGACCCGGAAAGTCTCCGGTCAGTTCTGGATCTGGGCCGGTGCCAACCTCGCCCCGATTAACTGGGTGCTCGGCGCCCTCGGCATCCACCTCGGCCTAGGATTCGCCGACACGGTCACCGTTCTGGTTTTGGGGAACCTGATCGGCATGCTGCTCTTCGGCTGCTTTGTCCTTCTCGGCCAGAAGACCGGGGCCACCGGCATGGTGCTGGCCCGGGCCGCCTTCGGCAGGCAGGGAAACTACCTGCCGGCAGCCATCCAGGCCCTGCTGGTCATCGGCTGGTGCGCGGTCAACACCTGGATCATCCTGGACTTGGTCATGGCACTCTTTGGCACCCTCGGCTGGGTTGACCCGACCGCCCACAACTATGCCTGGAAGATCGGCGTCGCCACGGCCATCATGGCGGCGCAGGTCGCCATCGCCTGGTTCGGCTACAAGGCGATCGCTGCATTTGAAAAGTGGACCGTGCCGCCCACCATCATCATTCTCGCCGTGATGTCCGTCGTCGCCTGGTTCGGCATGAAGATCAACTGGTCCTACGCAGGCCCGGCCGGCAACATCCTCGAAGGCTCGGAGCGGATCGCCGCGATGAGCGCTGTGATGACCGCCATCGGCATCGGCTGGGGCATCACCTGGTTCACCTACGCCGCCGACTACTCCCGCTTCGTCAGCACCGAAGTACCCAAGCGCAAGGTCTACCTGGCCTCGGTCCTGGGTCAGTTCATTCCGGTCGTCTGGCTCGGCATCCTGGGCGCCAGCCTGGCCACCAACAGCGGCGAGATCGACCCCGGCAAACTCATCGTGCAGAACTTCGGCGTCATGGCGCTCCCGGTGCTGCTGATGGTCCTGCACGGTCCGATCGCCACCAACATCCTGAACATCTACACCTTCTCCGTCGCAACGCAGGCCCTCGACATCACCATCAGCCGCCGCAAGCTCAACCTCTTCGTCGGTGTGTTCTCGCTCGCCGCCGTCGTCTTCTTCATCTTCCAGGAGGACTTCGCCGCCGTCCTGGACGCCTGGCTGATCGGACTCGTGGCCTGGGTTGCCGCCTGGGGCGGGGTCATGCTGGTGCACTACTTCTACATTGACAAGCGCTGGCCCGGCGACCCCACCCGGCTGTTCGACGCAGTCGGCACCAAGCGACTGCCCGGCGTGAACCCGGCAGGCATCGCGTCCCTGCTGATCGGAATCTTCGCCACCTGGCTGTTCATGTACGGGCTGGTCCCCGCGATGCAGGGCCCGATCGCCGTCGCCCTGGGCGGATGGGACCTGTCCTGGCTCGCCGGCGGCCTCTCCAGCGCCATAGCCTACGGTCTGATGGGCCCGCGCTTCCACCGCAAGTTCCTGCACCTGACCAGCGCCGACACCGAACCCGCCACCGAAGTGGCCGCCAGCGGGACGGCCCACCTTCCCGCCGTGTCCGCTTCCTCCACCGGCCTCTGACCAGAAGATCACCCTAGGGCGGGGAAACTGTCACCGGATTCCCCGCCGGCCGGCCCGTACAGCGCCTAATACTCGACGGCGGCAGCCGACGCCATTTGCACACTGAACTAAACGAGGAGCACCACCAGCATGGACAAGTCAGTATTTCTGGAAGACCTGGATGCTTTCGCCTACCGCGAAGTCCTGGCATCCGGGGAGGCGATCGTCCTCATTCCGGTCGGGTCCCTGGAGCAGCACGGTCCGCACCTTCCGCTTGGGACGGACACCATTCTGTCCTCCCACTTCGCGGAGGGTGTTGCCCGGCGGCTGGGTGGACTTGTTGCCCAGCCGATCGCCTACGGGTACAAATCGCAGCAAAAGTCCGGCGGAGGCAACCACCTCTCCGGTACAACCAGCCTGGATGGTGCCACTCTAATCGGCGTGGCCCGCAACCTGGTCAAGTCCTTCCTCAATCAGGGCGTCCGGCACGTGGTATTCATCAACGGCCACTTCGAGAACTACCAGTTCCTGTACGAGGGAATCGATCTTGCCCTTGAGGATTTGGGCATTAAGCCCGGGGCAGAGCAGAGTGTGCTGCTCCTGTCCTACTGGGACTTCGTCAGCGAGGACACCCTGAGGCAGGTCTATCCCGGTGGCTTCCCGGGCTGGGACATCGAGCACGGCGGGGTCCTGGAAACCTCGCTCATGCTCCATCTCGAACCGGCCCGGGTAGCCATTGACCGTCTGGTCGACGGTCCTGCCGCGGTCCTCCCGCGCTTCGACAGGCTCCCCGTGGTTCCGGAGCGGACACCCGCCACCGGTTGCCTGTCGTCGGCCGCTGGCTCCAGCGCTGCCAGGGGCGGGCTGCTGTACGGGCAGGTTGTCGAAGATCTGGCCCTCGACCTCGCAAGCGAACTGGTCCGTGAACCCGCGCTTGCGGTTGTTCCGGGGTAGGGGATAACGATCCACAGGGCAACGCGATTCGCCCAGTGAAACTATGGCGCCGCGGGGAGACTTTCCCGCGGCGCCATTTGTGTCACGGTACTGCCCATCGGACCTGCGCAGGCCAACCGGACCGCCTGGCCAGATGCCGGCACTTGCGGACTACACTCGATTCCGGGCGGCCCGACGGCCCGGCTGACGGCCAAGCCCGCAACGAGGAGGTCACGATGGCCGGCGGCAGCCGAGAACCCGGCAGGACCGTGACCTCAAAGGTCCTCGCCATCCTCGAAGCCTTTGAAAAGTCCCGGGGTGCCCTTAGCCTCACGGACATCGCCGAAAAATCCGGGCTGCCGCTGAGCACCGCCCACCGCCTGGTCAACGAGCTCACGGACTGGGGATTCCTCTCCCGCGAGCCCAACGGCCGCTACCAGCTCGGCATCCGCCTCTGGGAGCTCGCCCAGAACACCGGGCGGCAGTTGCGCGACGCGGCGCGGCCCTACGTTCAGGATCTCTTTTCGCTCACCGGCGAAACCGCGCATCTGGCGGTCCGGGCCGGACGCGACGTGCTCTACATCGACCGGGTCTACGGTTCCAAGCGGGTGCCCCGCGCCGGCCGGGTCGGCGGCCGGCTGCCCATGCACGCGACCGCCGTCGGAAAGGTCCTCCTCGCTTTTGAGGAGGACTGGGTCCGGGATGCTTACCTGAACCGGCAGCTGGAGCGCCACACCGCACACACCCACGTGGACCCCAAAAAGCTCGCCGGGGAGCTGACCCAGATCCGCGAGCAGGGCTATGCCACCACGCTGGAGGAAGTCCGGCTGGGCTCCTGCTCGATCGCCGTCCCGGTCTTCCATACCGGCAGGATCGGCGCGTCGATCGGACTCGTGCTGCCCACCAGCCAGGCCGCCACGATGACCCGGCACCTGCCGGTCCTGCGGGGCATCGCCGCCCAGATTGAACGCGCCACGGCCCGGATCCCGCTGGAAACACTGCTGGGCAGCCACGCCGCCGGCACTGACTGAACCGGATCCCGCCCGGGGCGGAAAACAACTGACTTCCGCCCAGTGGAAGCCGGTCCTGCCATCGGCGAGTGATGGGAGCCACACTGGTGGGTAAGAACACCGGCATGCACTGGCGCTGCCGGCGGTACCGAAACCAAGGAGCTTAGATGTCATCGTCGACGGATACGGCCGGCCGCTGTCCCTTTGGACACGGCGCCGAAGCCCCCGAGGGGCACCACGGCTACGAGCCGTTCCAGATGAAGGATCCGTTTACGGCCTATGCCGAACTCCGGATCGAGCAGCCGGTTATGTTCGACGAGCGGGTCGGACTCTACGTCGTCTCCCGCTATGACGACATCAAGGCCGTGTTCGAGGATTGGGAGACCTTCTCCAGCGAAAACGCCCAGGCGCCGGTCCGCGAACGCGGCGCCGCCGCGAAGAAGATCATGGAAGACGGCGGCTTCACCGCCTACTCGGGCCTTTCGGCCCGCCGTCCGCCGGAGCACACCCGGATCCGCGCCGTGGTCCAGAAGGCCTTCACCCCCCGCCGCTACAAGGCACTCGAGCCTTTCATCCGGCAGAACGTCGTCGAACTGCTCGAGAAGATGCTGGCCCGTCCGGACCGCCACGGTGACCTGGTCAAGGATCTCGCCTACGACGTCCCCACCATCACCATCCTCACTCTGATCGGCGCGGACGTCGCCCAGGTGGACACGTTCAAGCGCTGGAGTGATTCCCGCGCGGCCATGACCTGGGGCGACCTGAGTGACGAGGAACAGATCCCGCACGCCCACAACCTCGTCGAGTACTGGCAGGAGTGCCTGCGCCTGGTCAGGGTGGCCCACGAGGAAGGCGGCGATAACCTCACTGCGGACCTGGTGACGTCACAGCAGGAAGGTGCTGAGATCTCCGACCACGAGATCGCCTCTGTCCTTTACAGCCTGCTCTTCGCCGGCCACGAGACCACCACCACGCTGATCTCCAACGCCCTCCGCGAGCTGCTGGCCCGGCCCGAGCAGTGGCAGCAGCTCGTCGAGGACCCCAAGAGGATCCCCGCCGCCATCGACGAGGTCCTGCGCTACGCCGGCTCGATCGTGGGCTGGCGCCGCAAGGCCCTGAAGGACACCGAAGTTGGCGGCGTCGCCCTCGAGGAAGGCGCGCAGCTGCTGCTTCTGATGGGTTCCGCCAACCGCGACGAGAACAAATTCAGCGCCGGCGAGGACTTCGACATCACCCGCCCCAACGCCCGCGAGCACCTCTCCTTCGGGTACGGCATCCACTACTGCCTGGGCAATATGCTCGCCAAGCTCCAGGCCAAAATCGCCCTCGAGGAAGTAGCCCGGCTCGCCCCCGGGTTGCAGCTGGAGAACCCGGACGCCATCGCCTTCCGGGAAAACCTCTCCTTCCGTGTCCCCGAGACCGTCCCCGTCAGCTGGAAGGCCTGAGAACTGTGCAAAGCAACGAATACGTCCAATTCTTCGACGGCGGGATCGAACCAAAACTCGAAAACCTCGGCGGCAAGGGCGCTTCCCTGGTCACCATGACCTCCGCCGGCATGCCCGTCCCGCCCGGCTTCGTCGTCACCACGGCCCAGTTCGACGCGTTTATGGAGGAAGCCGGCATTACCCGGCATATCCACCAGCTGCTCGCCGATCTGGACCCCGAAGACATGGGCCAGGTGGACAAGGTCTCCGCCGCCATCCGGGAGGACATCTGCTCCCGTCCCGTGCCGCAAGCGATGCGCGAGCTCACCGTCGGCGCCTACGAGGCCCTGATGTCCCGCTTCGAGGCGCCCGTCCCCGTGGCGGTCCGCTCCAGCGCCACCGCCGAAGACCTGCCGGACGCCTCCTTCGCCGGCCAGCAGGACACCTACCTCTGGCTCGCCGGAGTCAAGGCCGTCACCGAGCACATCCGGCAGTGCTGGGCCTCGCTCTTTACGTCCCGCGCCATCATCTACCGGCTCAAAAACAACATCCCCAATGAGGGCCTCTCCATGGCCGTCGTAGTGCAGAAGATGGTCAACGCGCGGGTCTCCGGCGTCGCCATCACCATGGACCCCACCAACGGTGACCGCTCCAAGATCACCATCGATTCCTCCTACGGGGTCGGCGAGATGGTGGTCTCCGGCCAGGTCACGCCGGACAACATCATGCTGGACAAGGTCACGCTGACCGTCATCTCCGAACACCTCGGCGACAAACACGCCGAACTCGTCCCGGACACCGCTGCCGGCCGGCTGGTGGAGCGGGAGGTCGACGCCGAACGCCGCGGCCGCCGCAGCCTCAGCGACGCCGAACTGACCGCCGTCGCACAGATGGCCAAGCGCGCGGAAAAGCACTACAAGTGCCCTCAGGACATCGAATGGGCCCTCGACACGGACCTGCCCGACGGCGAAAACCTGCTCCTGCTGCAGTCCCGCCCCGAAACCGTGCACTCCTCCAAACCGGCGGTCCCGTCGGCCGCCGCCACCGGCGGCTACTTCAGCGGACTCAGTCCCGCCAGCTCAACCAACAAGATTTGACCCGCTAGTCCGCTTCGTCACCCAGGCTCAACGCCGAGCCCGAATTGAAAGGACCGCCATGTCCCTGAAGTCGTTCCCCAAACCCTCCGAGCTTGCGGTTCCCGCCGGCGCCGAGGGCTGGGAAAAGATCTACCCGTACTACCTGGTCTTCCAGGACAAGTTGAAGGAACAGGAGGACGCCAAGTTCTGGTTCTGCGACAGCCAGCACTGGCCCACCGTGTTTAAGCCCTTCGAGACCATCGGCGGCGAATTCGCGGTCAAGTGCCTGGGCCAGTACAACGCACGGCATCTGATGATTCCGAACGCGAACGGCATCGAATTCCGCGTCCACCTCGGCTACCTCTACATGTCGCCCATCCCCGTGCCGGAGGACCAGATCGCCGCGCGGGTGCCGCTGTTCGAACAGCGCGTGGGCCACTACTTCCAGAACTGGGACCAGCTCCTCAAGGACTGGCACGTCAAGGTCAAGGGCACCATCGACGAGATGGAAACCATCTCCTTCCCCAAGCTCCCGGACGTGGTCCCGATGGAGGACATCCTCTCCGGCAAGGGCAAGGACGGTTCCGAGAAACTGCTGGAGAGCTACGACCGGCTGATCCAGCTCGCCTACCAGAACTGGCAGTACCACTTCGAATTCCTCAACCTCGGCTACATCGCCTACCTGGACTTCTTCAACTTCTGCAAACAGGTTTTCCCCAACATCCCGGACCAGTCCATCGCCACAATGGTGCAGGGCGTCGACATGGAACTCTTCCGCCCGGATGACGAGCTCAAGCAGCTCGCCAAACTCGCCGTGGAACTCCGGCTGCAGCCGCACTTCGGCAACACGGACGACGTCGAGGCGACCCTGGCTGCCGTTGCGGCTGCCCCCGGCGGGGACCGCTGGATCGCCCAGTACGAGGGGGCGAAGGATCCGTGGTTCAACTTCACCGTGGGCAACGGCTTCTACGGCCACGACAAGTACTGGAACGAACACCAGGAAATCCCGCTGGGCTACATCGCTGACTACATCCGCCGCGTGGACGAGGGCCAGGAAATCATGCGCCCGGTCGAGGCCCTGATCCTCGAGCGCGACCGCATCATCGAGGAATACCGAGACCTGCTGGAAGGCGAAAACCAGAGCCTCTTCGACGCCAAGCGCGGACTTGCTGCGACCGCTTACCCGTACGTGGAGAACCACAATTTCTACATCGAACACTGGACCATGGGCGTCTTCTGGCGCAAGATCCGTGAACTGTCCCGCATGATGCAGGCCGAGGGCTTCTGGACCGAACCGGACGACCTGCTCTACCTGGGCCGCAACGAGGTCCGCGACGCGCTCTTCGACCTGGTCACCGGCTGGGGCGTCGGCGCCAAGCCGATCGGCCCGGACTACTGGCCGGAAGAGATCGAGCGCCGCCGCGGGATCGTGGATGCGCTCAAGACCGCCCGGCCCGCCCCAGCCCTGAACACGCCGCCGGAAATCATCACCGAACCCTTCACCCGGATGCTCTGGGGCATCACCACGGAGCAGGTCCAGCAGTGGCTGGGCGCCGGCGAAGCCGTCGAGGGCGGCGGCCTGCGCGGCATGGCCGCCTCCCCTGGTGTGGTGGAGGGTCTGGCCCGGGTGATCACGGACGCGGACCAGCTCTCCGAGGTGCAGCAGGGCGAGATCCTGGTCGCCACCGTCACGGCGCCGTCCTGGGGCCCGATCTTCGGCAAGATCAAGGCCACGGTCACGGACATCGGCGGCATGATGAGCCACGCCGCGATTGTCTGCCGGGAGTACGGCCTGCCGGCCGTGACCGGCACCGGCTCGGCGTCCACCACGATCAAGACCGGTCAGCGGCTGCGCGTGGACGGCACCAAGGGCACGGTCCAGATCCTCGACGACGAGGCCGAACTGCTCGTCTCCGGACCCGGGGCGCACAGCCACAGCCATGTCTGAGCAGCGGATGCCTGAATCAAACATGCCTGCCACGGAATATGACGGTTCTGGCCAGGAAAGTCCGGCGGGGCAGCCCGCCCGCACCGTCCTGATCACCGGTGCCGCCGGCGGCCTGGGCCGGGCGTTCGCGCTCGGCTTCGGCCGCCGCGGCTACCGCGTGGCGGTGGCGGACGTGAACCTCGACGGTGCGGAGGAAACCGCGAAACTGGTCCGGGAAACCGGGGCCGACGCGGCTGCCTTCCACACGGACGTTACCAGCGTTGAGTCCACCGAGGCCCTCGCGAAAAGCTGCGCGGACTTCGGAAACGGGAGCATCGACGTCGTGCTTAACAACGCAGCGGTGTACGCGGGCGTGACCCGCACACCGTTCGAGGACATCGACCCGGCCGAATGGGACCTGGTGATGAACGTGAACCTCAAAGGACCCTGGCTCGTCACCCGCGCAGCAAGCCCGTACCTGCCCGAGGGCGGGCGCGTCATCAATCTCTCCAGCGCCACGATCTTCAGCGGCTCGGAGCAGTGGCTGCACTACGTCGCCTCCAAGGGCGGCGTGGTGGCCCTGACCCGGGTGATGGCCAAGGAACTGGGCCGGCGGGGGATCACGGTCAACGCGATCGCCCCCGGCTTCACCCTGACCGAGGCCAGCTATGGGCTGATGGAGAACGCCGAGAACTACGGTGTGGACCGCGGAGCGATCAAGCGGGCCAGCCAGCCGGAGGACATTGTGGGCGCCGCGCTCTTCCTGGCCGGGCCGGACAGTTCCTACTACACCGGCCAGACCATGGTGGTCGACGGCGGACGCCAGTTCGTCTGACGCTGCCCTATCTCCCAACTTTCCGACTTCAACCCCAAGTTCAACCCCAAGGAGGACCAATGCCAACGGTTCATTTCACCGACGCCGAAGGCGCAGTCCGCGACGTCCAGGGCAATCCCGGCGACTCAGTGATGGAAACCGCGGTGCGCAACGGCGTCCCCGGCATCGTGGCCGAATGCGGCGGCTCGCTGTCCTGCGCCACGTGCCATGTCTTTGTCCGGGAGGACTGCCTCTCGCAGCTCCCGCCGATGGAGGACATGGAGGACGAAATGCTGTACGGCACCGCCGTGGACCGCGAGGACAACTCGCGGCTGTCCTGCCAGCTCCGGTTGACTGACGCGCTCGAACTGTTCGTCACCACCCCAGAAACCCAGGTGTAGGGATGGGCACCCACGTCGCCGCGGCCGAGCAGACCTCCGCCGGCACCGCGGCGCAGCCGGACAGCCCCACCCGCACCGGCCTGCTGATCATCGGCGCGAGCCAGTCCGGCGTCCAGCTCGCAGTCTCCCTCCGCGCCCTCGGTTTCGACGAGCACATCACCCTGCTCGGCGACGAGGATCACCGACCCTACCAGCGCCCCGCCCTGTCCAAGGAGTTCCTGCAGGGCACCGTGGAGAGCGAGTCCTTGATTTTCCGCTCCAACGAATACTGGGCCGAGCACAACGTGGACCTGGTCAAGGGCGAATACATCGTCGGCATCGACAAGGAGGCCGACGGCTCCGGCGTCGCGCATTCCTCGTCGGGCCGGCAGTTCCCGTTCCAGCGACTAGCCCTCACCGTGGGCGCCCGCGCCCGGAAACTGGAAATCGAGGGCGGCGACCTCGACGGCGTGCTCTACCTGCGCAACGCTGACGACGCCCTGGCGCTCAAGGCCAGGGTGGGGGACGCTCGGGACGTCGTGGTGATCGGCGGCGGATTCATTGGCCTCGAAGCCGCATCCAGCCTGCAGAAGATGGGCAAGAACGTCACCGTGCTGGAATTCGGACCGCGCCTGGTGGGCCGCGCCGTCGGCGAGGAAACTGCGGACTACTTCCTGCAGGCACATCGGGCCCGCGGCCTGGACATCCGGCTGAACACGAGCGCCAAACGCTTCACCGCGGCCGGCGCCGCAGGTAACGCCGTCGCCGTCGCCGGGGTCGAACTCCAGGACGGCACCGTGCTGCCCGCGCAGATCGTGCTGGTGGGCATCGGGGTCCTCCCCAACACCCAGCTGGCCGAACAGCTCGGCCTGACCGTGGACAACGGGATCGTCGTGGACCGCTTCGCGCTGGCCTCGGACGGCACCACCGTGGCGATCGGCGACTGTGCCAACATGCCGAACCCGGTGCCCGGCTCAGCCCCGGGGGAGCGGATCCGGCTGGAAAGTGTCAACAACGCGATTGAACACGCCAAAGTCGCGGCCTACTCTCTCACCGGCCGGCGCGAGGAATACGCCGGCATCCCCTGGTTCTGGTCCAACCAGGCCGACCTCAAACTGCAGATCGCCGGGCTGTGCAACGGCTACGACCAGACCGTGCTGCGGCGCGACGAGGCACGCGGCAAATTCAGCGTCCTCTACTACCGCCTGGGCCAGGTCATCGCCGCGGACTGCGTCAACGCCCCGCTGGACTTCATGGCCGTGAAGAACGCCCTCGCCAAAGGCCAGAACATCCCCGCCGCTGCGGCATCGGACCCGGCCACACCCCTCAAGACGATCACCACGGACAGCTAACTGCACTCAGACAGTAAGCCGGCCCCCTCCGAAGGAGCATTATGACCACCCCCAAGACCCCGGTTGCCGGCACCGCGTCGGACTCCGAAAACCCGACGGCAGCCAATCCCGCTGCTGCGGACTTCGCCGCCGCGTACCCGGTCCGGCCCGTACCGGCGACCGGACCGGTGGACACCACCCCGATCGCCACCACGCCGGCGGCGCTCGAGGAACTCGACGGTCTCTGGCAGGCCGTGGTGCACGAGACCCGCACCCGCGGCAACGACATCCACCTGCCCATCTCCCTCGCCTTCGCCGAACGGCTCTGCCGCGCCTATCCCGACGCCGACGCCGAACTGGTCCGGGTCGCCACCCTGCTGCACGATACCGGCTGGGCCCATGTGGACGAATCCCGCATCCTCTCCGAAGGCTTCGCGGGGGACTGGCGCAAGGCCGCCATCCGCTACGAACACGAGAAGCAGGGCTGCGACGTGGCCCGCCGGGTCCTCCCGGGCCTGGGCTACACCGCGGAATTCATCGAGCGCGTCTGCGGGATCATCGACGGCCACGACACCCGCCCGGTGGCCCGGTCGCTGGAGGATGCGCTGATGCGCGACGCCGACCGGCTGTGGCGCTTCGACCAGGCCGGAATCGCACTGGCCTCCACCTGGTTCAAAATGGACCCGGCCACCTACACCGACCGGCTGGCCGCCGAAATCGTGCCCGAGCTCATCACCCAGGCTGCCCACGACATGGCAACCGCAGACCTGAACCGCTCCACCGCCCTGCTCAAGACGGCGGTCATCCGATGACCGCCGCGACGCACGACGCCCCCGCACTGGCCGCCCGCGCCGCGCTCAGGCTGCCGTACACGCACGTGGACGACATCTTCATCAACGGCGCCTGGTCCCCGGCGCGGGCCACGGCCCGCAACCCGGTCACCGACCCCGCCACCGGCGAAGTCTGGGGATCCGTCCCGGACGGCACCCCCGAAGACATCGACGCCGCCGTGGCCTCCGCCCGCAGGGCATTTGACGAGGGCGGGTGGCCGCGGCTGGCGCCCTCCGAACGGGCCGCCTACCTGCTGCGCATCGCCGACGAGGTGGAAAAGCGGGCCGAAGAACTCTCGCTGACCAACACCCGCGAGAACGGCTCACCCGTCTCCGAATCCGCCGGGGCCGCGGCCAACGCCGCGGGTATCTTCCGCTACTTCGCCACCCTCGCCGGCTACCTGGGGCGCGAGGACGTGCGGGCCTTCCCCAAGGGCGGCGGCGAATCCGTGGTTCGGCGCGAACCGATCGGCGTGTGCGCGCTGATCGCGCCCTGGAACTTCCCGATCAACCTTGTGGTGATCAAGCTGGCCCCGGCGCTGCTGGCCGGCTGCACCGTGGTGATGAAACCGGCGTCGCCCACCCCGCTGTCGCTCCGGGTGATCATCGACGCCGTGGCCGCCGCGGGCGTCCCGGCCGGCGTCGTCAACCTGGTCACCGGCTCCGGCCGGCTCGGCGATGCGCTGGTGAAACACAGCGGCGTGGATAAGGTCGCCTTCACCGGATCGACGCCGGTGGGCCGGAAAATAGCGGCGGCCTGCGGCGAGCTGCTGCGGCCCGTCACCCTGGAGCTCGGCGGAAAATCCAGCGCCATCGTGCTGCCGGACGCCGACCTGGACGCCATGTCCAAGGTGCTGATCCGCTCCTCGATGCGCAACACCGGGCAGACCTGCTACATCTCGACCCGCATCCTCGCCCCCGCCAGCCGCTACGGGGAAGTCGTGGACATGGTCACGCAGACGATCGCCGCCGGCAAGCAGGGCGACCCGCTGGACCCGGACACGGTCTTCGGGCCCTGCGCCACCGAGTCGCAATACCGGACCGTGCTGGAATACGTGGACTCAGGGCTGGCCGAAGGCGCCCGCGCCACCACCGGCGGGCGCGCGGCGTCACTGGGCGGCGGGCTCGAAGGCGGGTACTTCGTGGAACCCACCGTGTTCGCCGACGTCACTCCCGGCATGCGGATCTCCCGCGAGGAGATCTTCGGCCCGGTCATCTGCATCCTGAAATACAATGACGCCGGCGGCAGCGCTGACCAGGCCGTTGAGCTGGCCAACAACACCGAGTTCGGCCTCGGCGGCCTGGTGTTCGGAGCCGATCCGGAGGCGGCGCTGGCCGTAGCGGACCGGATGGACACCGGTTCCGTGGGCATCAACTTCTTCGCCTCCAACCACGCCGCACCGTTCGGCGGCCGGCACGACTCCGGCCTCGGCACCGAGTACGGCATCGAGGGCCTCAACGCCTACCTGAGCTACAAGTCGATCCACCGGAAAGTCCAGTAGCGCCGCGGCGCTACTGCTAGGTGAAGTAGACGCCGATCCGGTTGCCGTCGATCTCCTCGATCCGGATGTCGATGTCGTAGATGTCCCGCAGTACATCAGGCTGCATGATGTCCGCCGGTGTTCCCTGATGCAGCAGCCTGCCGTCCTTCATGGCCAGCACGGTGTCCGAATAGCAGGATGCGAAGTTGATGTCGTGGACCACCAGCACGACGGTCTTGTCCAGCACATCGGCGAGCCGGCGCAGGAGCCGCATCATCTCCACCGAGTGCTTCATGTCCAGGTTGTTGAGCGGTTCGTCCAGCAGGACGTACTCGGTGTCCTGCGCCAGCACCATGGCGATGAAGGCGCGCTGGCGCTGCCCGCCGGAGAGTTCGTCCACGAACTTGTCCGCCATTGGGACCAGGTCAAGGTGGGCCATGGCCTCCTCCACCTTGGCTTTATCCACCACGGTGGGCCGCCCGCCGGAGTGCGGGAACCTGCCAAAGGCCACCAGGTCGCGGACGCGCAGCCGCATGGTCAGGTGGTTCTCCTGCCGCAGGATGGCCATGGTCCTGGCCAGGTCGCGGCTGGGCGTACGTTCCACGTCCTGCCCAGCCACGGCAACGGATCCGGAATCGAGGGGCTGAAGCCGGCTGATCAGCGAGAGCAGGGTGGATTTCCCGGCGCCGTTGGGGCCGATGATGGACGTGATGCCGCCGCGCGGAATGACGCAGCTGACGTCGTCCAGCACGGTTTGGGCCCCGTAGCTCTTGGAGACGTTGCGGACTTCGATCACTGGAGGAACTCCATCACTTCAGCGCGCCTTTCAGCAGCAGGAACAGGAACAGGAGGCCGCCAGTGAACTCGATGATGACGCTCAGCGCCGTATCGAAGCCGAAAATGCGCTCCAGCACCAGCTGGCCACCCACGAGCGCCACGATTCCCAGCAGCGAGACCATTGGCAACAGCCAGCGGTGGCTGTAGTCGCGGCAGAACTGGTAGCCCAGGCTGACTACGAGGAGCCCGAAGAACGTGATCGGCCCGACCAACGCGGTGGAGACGGCCACCAGCAGCGAGCACACCAGCAGAACGCCCATCACGGTCCGGCGGTGGTCCACACCGACATTGATTGCCAGGTCCCGGCCGAGCGCCAGGACATCGAGTTTATGCCGCTGGTGCCAGGCGAAGAGGCTCCCCGCGGCGACCACCAGGGCGGAGACGCCCAGGATGGCAGGTTCCACGGAGTTGAAACTCGCGAAGAACAGATCCTGCAGGATGATGAATTCACTGGGTTCCATGAGGCGCTGCAACAGCGATGAGATGCCACGGAACAGCGTGCCCAGCACGATTCCGACCAGCAGCAGCAAATGCAGTGAGCGGGTGGCGCCGGTGAACATCCAGCGGTAGAGCAGCGCACTGAACCCCACCATCAGGAAGACCTCGACGCCGAACCGCACCACGGGCGGTGCCGCGACCAGGGTGGCGGCGCCGAGCGAGAAGGTCAGACCCGTCTGGAGCAGGATATACAGCGAATCGAAGCCCATGATCGACGGCGTCAGGATGCGGTTGGCGGTGACGGTCTGGAACAGCAGCGTGGAGACCCCGACCGCCGTCGCCACCACCACCATCGCGCCCACCTTGATGCCGCGCCGGGACAGCGCGTAGCCCACGTTCCCCTTCAGGTCGATGAACAGGAAGACGGCCACCGCTGCCAGGGCTGCCCCGGCCAGCACCATCAGAACGGCCGACGGCGGCAGGCGGCGCGCGCTCAACCGCGGCTTCGCAGGGGCGGTGGCGGAAGGGCCGGCGAGTGTGATGCTAGGCATTGCGTTTCCTCAAGAGCAGGACCAGAAAGAGGACAGCGCCGATGACGGACATGACCATTCCCACCGGGACCTCGTACGGGTAGCGGATGGTGCGGCCGATGATGTCGCAGATCAGCACCAGGGCCGCGCCGCAGACTGCGGTCCACGGGACGGCGCGCCGCAGGTTGTCGCCGAAGATCAGGGACACGATGTTCGGTACCACCAGGCCGAGGAAGGGAACAGCCCCAACGGACGTCACCACGACGGCCGAGATCAGCGAGACAATGACCAGGCCGAGCCGCAGCGTGCGGGCGTAGTTGAGGCCCAGGTTCGTGGTGAAGTCCTGGCCCATCCCCGCCACCGTGAAGCGGTCGGCGGCGATGAAGCCGATTAGGCTCAGGAGCGCGACGATCCAGAGCAGTTCATACCGGCCCCGCAGCACCCCGGAAAAGTCGCCCACCATCCAGTTGCTCAGGGTCTGCAGGAGGTCGAAGCGGTAGGCAAAGAAGGTGGTGACGGCCCCAATGATGCCGCCAAGCATGATCCCCACGAGCGGAATCAGGAGCGTGTTGCGGGCGGGCAGCTGCCGCAGGAGGGCCAGGAAAAGCGCCGTTCCCAGCACCGCGAAGACGCTCGCCACCCCCATCTTCGCCAGCAGGGGTGCGCCCGGAGCCAGTACCGTGACCACCAGGATGCCCAGGGTGGCCGCTTCCGTGGTGCCCACCGTGGACGGCTCCACGAAGCGGTTCCGGGCCATGAGCTGCATGATCAGCCCGGCAACCGCCACCGCCACGCCGGCCAGCACCACGGCCACAGTCCGCGGCACCCTCGAGATCCAGAAGATGTCCCACGCCGCCGGGTCATTGCTGAGGAGGCGGGGGAGCGAGATGTCGCTGACACCGACGAACATGCTGACGGCGGCGACGACAAGGACGACGGTGGCGCCCGCGGCCAGCGCGGCGGATTCGCCGGAACGGGCGCGGTTTTTGGGTGCGCGGGATCCGGGAGCGGGCGTTTTTGTGGCGCGGGTGCGCGCCGCCGTCGTCGTCATTGCCTAACCGGAATCAGGCTACGGAGCCGGCGACCGCTTCGACCATGGCCTGGATGTTGTTCAGGCCGTAGCCTACGAGGTACCAGCCGGCCGGATCGAGGCCGACGATCTTGCCGTTCTTTCCTGCGTTGGTGGACTGCACGAGGTCGTTGTCCAGGACAGCGTTGGAGGCCGTGGCATCGGATCCCGTGGCGCTGTCGCGGTTGACGACGTACAGGACGTCCGGGTTGGTTTCCTTGATGAACTCGAAGGAGACGGCTTCGCCGTGGGCGGCGTCCGCCTTGATATCGGCGGCAGCCGTGACGCCCAGGACATCGTGGATGATGCCGAAGCGGGAACCGGCACCGTAGGCGGTCAGTTCGCCGCCGGAGGTCAGCACGATCAGGCCCCGGCCGGCGTCGGCTGCCTTTGCCCTGGTCTCGCCGATCGTCGAATCGATGGCAGCAAGCTTGTCAGTGACCAGGGCTTCCTTGCCGAAGATTTTGCCGAGGGTGGCCGTCTGGGACTTGAAGCTCGCCATCGGCTCGGCCGTGTCCAGCGTCAGGTCAATGGTCGGAGCGATCTTGCTCAGTTCCTCATAGGCTCCGGCGGTGCGGCCGGAGATGATGATGAGGTCCGGGGCGCCAGCGCTGATGGCTTCGAAATCGGGCTCCTTCATCGAGCCGATCTTGGTGAACCGCTCCTCGGAGTACTTCTGCAGGGCTGCCGGGTAGGTGGCCTTCGGCACGCCGTCGGGCTCCACCCCCAGCGCGTCCATGGTGTCCAGCACGCCGAGATCGAAGGTGAAGACAGTCTCGGGGTTGACGGGAACGTCGGCCGTGGTGCCTTGGGCGTGTTCCACGGTGATCGTTGCGGGCTTCTCCGCCGCCGCCGTCCCGACGGTTGCGGCCTGGCCACACCCGGTGAGGGCAAACAGCAGGGCTGCCGTGAGTGCGCCGAGGCCGGGCTTGAGTCTGTTCTTCACTTCTTGGGGTCTCCGCGCTGCTAATACATCACAAAAATGTTGTCTAATAGATAAAACCTGACTATATAGGGAAGGCTTACCTTATTTCCAACTGTGAACGGCAGTGCGCTGAGGCGCACTGCCGTTCTGTAGCGGTGCGGCCCTCCCACGGGTAAATCGGCCCTACCGGCCGCAGGGAAGCCGGGCCGATAATCGGGGTATCCACCCCTTGCAGACTATGGAGGCGATCGACGTGTCGGTTTATACGCTGGGAATCTGGCTGGTGCACCCGGGCCGCGAGAATGACTTCGTGCAGGCCTGGCGGGATCTGGCCCGCAAAACCAAGGAAGACTTCCCGCACGCGAAGGCCGTGCTGATGCATGACCATGACGTCCGGAACCGGTTCATTAGCACCGGTCCGTGGGAATCCCTGGAACAGGCTGAAGTGTGGCGGGCGTCAGAGGTGTTCAAGCAGAGCATGGAGGGCATGCGCGAGATGCTGGAGCATTTCGAGGCGCGCACCCTGGACGAGGCTGCGAGCATTGGCTGGGATTCTCCCTAGCCCGCTGTTTCGGCGCCGGCCAGCGCCGTGAGCACTGCGGCCAGGAGGACGCCGTTTCGGCCCCAGGCCGGGTCGAAGACTTCCACATACCAGGACTCGGCCAGCAAAAGGGCGAGGGTATCGTTGGCCTCCTCGGACCAGTCGCGGAGCTGATCGTCACCGGCCGGGCTTTCGCTGCTGCCCAGTACCGTCACCACTTCGCCGTCCCGCAGGGACACGGGAATGGACGACTGGCTGGCTTCGCCGGGGGCATGGGCCACCGTCACCAGCTCGGTCCGGCCGGACAGCTCCAGGAGCGCGGCCGCCGATTCCGCACTGCAGAATCCCGTCACGTAGGCGCGCTGCCTGTGCCCTTCGCCGAGTACGCCCGGTTGGGATTCCTTGGTGAAGAGCCCGTTGCGGTTCAGCGCGGCGAGCTCCCCGGCGATAGCCTTCGTCTCGGCGTCGAAACCGGGGGTAAAGGTTCCCGGCTGGTACTGGCTCCGGCCCTCCAGCCAGCGCGCGGTCAGCTCGCCGGCCGCCGGGATGGTCCCCGCCTGCCGCCACACCTCACGGTCCGCGAGGAGCCGCCCGTAGCCGTCCCGTTCGGTGGTGTATCTGTCCTCTGCCATTGGGTCTACGCCCCTCTGATTTTGCTGCCGGCGGCGCTGTCGGCTGGGCTGTTTTTGGAGTGCTGGAGCAGCAGCCGGGCGAGACGCTCACAGCTCAGGCGCAGGGCCTCGAGCTCGCGCCGGCTGTACTCGTCGATGGTGCGGTGGATCTGCTCCGGGAGCTCCCCGTCTTCCTCGTCCACCTCGAACTCGTGATTCAGCGTGACTTCGGAGGACCCTTCCGCCCGATGGATCGACCATTCGCCGCCGAGGCTCAGCAGCGGATGCTCCAGCCCGAGCTGGCGGAACTCGGCACGGTGTCCGGCGGCATCAAAGATCCGGTGGCAGTGGCTGGAGCTCAGAGAGCCGTTCGCCGCCACGGACGTCCGGAGTTCGTGGTTGGCATCATCGCCGCTGACGCGCTCAGAATAGACGGTAAGGCCATCCAGATAGGGCCAGTGCGAGGAATCCCGCAGCATCGCGAAGATGAGGTCGGCCGGGGCGTTAATGGTGAGCCGGTGGGTTGTCCGGCGAGTGGTCAGCGACAAGTCCTACACCTCCTGTGATCTGCGGGTTTACTAGCAGGCTAGGCCAGCCGGGCACAGCGCCGCAGGTTTTTGTCCCACTGCGTCACGGCGGGCAACCTGGGGTAACACTCGGTCCCCGCGAGCGTCCTTCGCTGTCACCGGATGAAGCCCGGTGACCCCCTGTATCCCCTGGTTTCATGGCGCTTTGACCCGTCCTTCGCCGGTCCGGATAGTAGCTGGAACCATCATCACATCCGAGCCTTCCAAGGGGAACAACATGTCCAGAACCACCCTCAACTCCGGCGTCACCGCCGCCCTCGCGGCCGCCACCCTGCTGAGTCTGGCGGCCTGCTCCGACCCCGGCGCGTCGGCCGCCGGCAGCGCCGGCCCGGCGGCGTCGTCCGGGTCGTCCACCGCGGTCAAGCAGTTCAACCTCTCGCCGGAGCAGGACCGGATCAAGGTCACCGTCAACAAAGACGCCGCCGCCCTGGTCCCGGAAGCGGTCAAAAGCGATGGCAAGCTGACCGTCGCCGTCAGCCCGTTCGCGGCCCCGCTGGCCGTCTACGCCACCGACAACAAAACGCCAGTGGGCAATGAGGTGGACCTCGCCGTCGGGCTGGCGCAGTCCCTGGGGCTGGAAGCTGAGATCGTGCCCACCGCCTGGGCCGACTGGCCTCTCGGCGTCGACTCCGGCAAGTACGAGGCCGTGCTGTCCAACGTGACGGTGACCGAGGAGCGCAAGCTCAAGTTCGACTTCGCCAGCTACCGCGACGACAAGCTGGGCTTCTACGCCAAGGCCGACAGCGCCATCAGCAAGGTGGAGACGGCGGAGGATGTGGCCGGCAAGCGCGTGATCGTGGGCTCCGGCACCAACCAGGAGTCCATCCTGCTGCGCTGGGATGAGGAGAACAAGAAGAAGGGCCTGAACCCGGTCCAGTTCCAGTATTACGACGACGATTCCGCCTCCCAACTCGCCCTGCCGTCCGGCCGCGCGGACCTCACATTCGGCCCCAACGCCACGTCGGCGTTCAAGGCTGCCACTGACGCGAAGACCAAGCTCGTGGGGCTGGTCGATGGCGGGTGGCCGCTGAAGGCCAACATCGCCGCCACGACCAAGAAGGGCAACGGCCTTGCCGCTGCGGCCGCAGCCGGCCTGAACCACCTAATCCAGGACGGCTCCTACGCCAAGATCCTGGACCGCTGGGGCCTGAGCTCCGAGGCCGTGACGAAGTCCGAGCTGAACCCGGCGGGCCTGCCCAAGAAGTAGCCGCACCTGTACGCAAGGAATCCCCGCCGGAAATCGTCCGGCGGGGATTCCTTGCGCCTGCCCGACGCGTCGATTGCTCCGTAGCCGCCCTTATGGGACCTGAAAACGGCGGTTACGCAGCAACCGATGGGATGAACGGGGGATCGTCTAGAGATGCTGCTGCCAGAGCGTCAGTTGCAGCCGGATGAGGCTGTTGCTGGTGCTGTCGCTCCCGCTGCAGGTTCCGGTGTGTCCCGCGGCGGTGCCGGATTCCGTGTCGCTCATCGCCTACGCCCGCGCCGTTGCTGCCCGGGACGCCGGGGCTGCCCCGGCGTCGACGGCAGCTGGGCGGACCGGGGTGGCCAGTCCAAGGTTTTCCCGCAGCGTGGTGCCGGCGTACTCGGTCGGGTACACGCCGCGCTCCTGCAGGGCCGGAACCAGGTGGTTGACGATGTCGTCCAGGCCGCTGGGGATGAGCCACGGGGAGATGTTGAAACCGTCGACGGCGCCCCTGCGAGCGTACTCCGTGAGGCGGTCCGCCACCTCCGTGTAGGAGCCGGTGAAGGTGGAGTGCCCGCGGGAGGTCTTGGCGGAGACGAACTGGCGGATTGAGAGGCCCTTTTCCTTGGCCTCCGCGCGCCACTGGTCTGCCAGCTGCCGGGCCTTGGCGCCGTGGAACCCGCTGCCGCGGGTTTCGGAGGTTTCCTCCACCACGGGGTCGATGGCCGGGAGTGGGCCGTCCGGGTCGAACTCCTGCAGCTCGCGGCCCCAGAACTGTTCGAGGTAGGCGATCGCCTGCTGCGGGCCGATCTGCAGCTGACGCACCCAGGCCTTCTTCTCCAGGGCCTCCTGCGCAGTGGCGGCCAGAATGAACTCGCTCGCGGGCATGATCTTGACGTCGTTCGCTCCCCGGCCGGCCTTGAGCGTGCGTTCGACGATGTCACTGCGGAACTGCAGGGCGTCGTCCAATTGCGGGTGCGCAGAGAAGATGACGTCCGACTGGCGGGCGGCGAAGTCGCGCCCGTCGGGTGAATCGCCGGCCTGGAAGAGGACCGGCCGGTACTGGGCGCTGCGCGGCAGCCGCGGGGTCACGTCGACGGTGTAGTGCTGGCCGGCGTGCCGCACCCTCCGGGCGGCTCCGGGAGCTGCCCAGCGGTCTGCCGAGGTTGAGGAAGCGATGGCGCCGTCGTCCCAGGCGTCCCAGATCCTCTTGGCCGTTTCCACAAAGGCTTCGGCGTGCACGTACCGGTCCGCGTGGTCGAGGTAGCCGCCGCGGCGGAAATTGGCCCCGGTCCAGGCGTTGTCCGTGGTGACGATGTTCCAGGCCGCCCGGCCGCCGGAGATCAGGTCCAGGGACGAGAGCCGGTGGGCCAGGTCTGCCGGGTCGTTGTAGGTGGTGTTCTGGGTGGCCACCAGACCGATGTGTGTGGTCACGGCGGCCAGCGCGGCCAGGGCGGTCTGCGCGTCGGGCCGGCCGGCCACGTCGAGGGCATGGGGGCGGCCGAGGTGTTCGCGCAGCCGCAGTCCCTCCCCGAGGAAGAACGCGGAGAACAACCCGCGCTCGGCGGTCTGGGCGATCCGCCGGAACGATTCGAAGTCCGTCTGTGAGCCGGACCCGGCCGTTTTCCAGATGGTTCCCGAGTTGACGCCCTGGAAGAAGACGCCCAGGCGGAGCTGCCCGGACGGCTTGAATTCCCGGCTGGGATTCGTAGTGTGGCTCACGGTTCTCTCCTTAGATTCCTGCGGTGGCCGCGTCGGTGGCGGAGTTGGCGGACGAAGCGGCCGAGATGTAGCGGCTGCGGGGGCGTGCCAGGCCCAATTGGTCCCGGAACGTGCCGTCCCGTTCCGTCCGAGCCAGGACGCCGCGGCGGCGGAGTTCCGGCAGGACCAGGCGGCTGAGTTCCTCCAGGTCGGTGTCCAGCACGGCCGGGTGCAGGCGGACGCCGTCGGCCGGGGCGCGTTTCCCGGTGGCGGCGGGTGAAAGCAGCCCGGCCAGTAGCTCGATCAGCTCCTCGGCGCTGCCGAGGAATCGCGCCCGCGGGCTTGCCCACGGGGTGTGCGCGTCCAGGGCGGCGAGCCTTTCGGCTGCGGGCTGCCCGCGGGAGTCGAGGACGACGTCGAGCTCGGCGATTAGCGCCGGGGCGCCCGCTGCGCCGAACGCGGCCAAGGCTTCCCGCGTTTCCGCGAGTTCGGCGGCGAGCAGTTCCGCGGTTGGAGCAGAGACCAGCAGCCCATCGACGGCGGCAAGCTCCTCGGGTGCCAGCAGTCCGGCCGGTGCCAGCACGGGAAGCTGGCCCTGGAGCGGTCGCGGGATGATCGACGGTCCCTTGACGGAGTAGGTACCGCCCTCAAAATCGATGTGGTGGAGCTTGTCCACGTCCAGGTAGCGGCCGGTGGGGACATCGCGGATCACCGCGTCGTCCTCCCAGCTGTCCCAGAGCCTGCGGCTGACCTCGATGGCGTCCGTGGCTTCCTGTGCCAGGTGGCCCCCGCTGACTGTTTCGCGGCCGACGGCGGCGGCGTCGGCGGAGCTGGTCGAGGCGGCCACGAGCCAGCCGGCCCGGCCACCGGAGACGTAGTCCAGGCTCGCGAGCTGGGTGGAGACGTGGAACGGCTCCGTGTACACCGTGTCCACTTCCGGGATCAGGGCGATGGAACGCGTGATGGGTCCGGCGAAGGCGGCGCGCTGCAGGGCGTTGAGCCGTGCGGCCGAATTCGGTCCGGCCCCCTCCTCTGCCAGCGGGGCGTCGCTAAAGGTGGCGGCATGGAAGCCGGCGCTTTCCGCGGCCAGGACCACCTCGCGGAGCCGGGCAGGGGTCAGTACCGAGGCGGGGGCCGTGCGGGTGGCCCGCCAGGCGGCCGGGTGGACGCCGGCGCCGTCGAGTTCAATGACCAGCACGCCGGCGCCCTGGCCGGCAGGCCGGGGGCCACGCGAAAGAGGTGAAGTGCTCATGATGCGTCCTGACGTTCGTAGGGAGTCTGCTCTCCGGCTTCAACGGCAACCGGCAGGCGGTTCTCCGACGGCGGCAGCGGGCAGGTGGCGAGGTCCGTGTAGGCGCAGGGCAGGTTCACGGCCCGATTGAAGTCGAGTGTGACGGTGCCGTCCGGGCCGGGGGCCGCAACGCTCAGTGAGCGGTTCGCCGAGTACGTCGTTGTTCCCGACGTGGCGTCGGTGAACAGCACGGACAATGTGCCCGGGACGTGGCCGTTGAAGGCGGTGAGGACGAGGTCGTTGCCCCGCAGCCGGAACCGGAGCTCGCCGGGCGCCTCATAGACATGGTGGATGCCCTCGGCGGCGGCGCCGACAGTGGTGCTCCGCGGCTGGTCAAAAGGGACAAATATGCCTGTTACGGAATATTCAGGTTTCGGCGTGTAGGCAGGCGTTCCCCGGTAGCCGGTGAGCAGCGGATTCAGGGGATGCCGCGGCCGCACGACGTAGCGGCCGCCGCGTTTGGCGAGCTCGATCACGGTATGCCCGGCGCCGGTGTCCTCCACTCTGAGGTTGAGCCCTTCTCGCTCGGAAATCGGGCCGAGGAACACGGTGGCCCCGGTGCCGTCGGCGTTCAGCTCCTGTCCGGCGCGGAGGACGCGTTCGCCGGCCCGCAAAACCAGGCGGACGACGTCGTTCTCCACGCTCCAAGTGCCGGGCGCGCCGTCGAGACGCGTGGGCGAGGCGTCAAGCCAGTGCAGGTGGGTGACGGCGAGGAAGCCGTGCGGATCTGCGCGCTGGCGTTCGTGCGCGGCGCGCCACTCGGCCCAGTCCGCGGCGAAGGCCTCGGTGCCGTCGGCTGATTCAGTGGGCGTAGACATGGGGGCTCCTGTGGTTGGCGTGGTCGGAGGGGATGTGGGCTGCGGTGTCAGGTTCGGTGGCGCCTGCTTTTCCGGCGAGGCTGGCCTGGGCGCGGCCGGCGTAGGGATCGCCCGCGCCCCACAGGGTGGTCGGCGCCGCGGCGCGGATGGCCGGGACGACCTCGAGCGCGAACCGTTCCAGGATGTGAAGCTGCTGCTCGAACGGCTGCGTGGTGGGCAGGGAAATGGACTGGAGGTCGTGGCCGTAGAGCTCGTGGTAACTGAGGATCTTGTCGATCACCTGTTCCGGGCTGCCGACAAGGGCGGGTCCCTCGGCGACGGCATGGTCGATGTCCCGGTACGGCGAGTTGTTGCCGGGGACGTCCCGGCCGGCGGTGAGCGCCTCATAGACCGGCCCGAACTGGCGTTTGGCCTCCTGGGTGGTGTCCGCGATGAACACCCCGCCCGCGCCGGCGCCCGAGCCAAGGTACTGGCGCTTCGGGTCGTGGCCGTGGCGTTCGTACTCCGCCCGGTAGTGCTCAATCAGCACGGCGTAGTTCTCGCGCGGCTGGATCGCGTTGGCGGTGAACAGCGGGTCGCCCCACTTGGCGGCCAGCGCTGCGGAGGCCAGGCTTGTGGCCGAACCGTGCCAGACCCTCGGTGCCCCGGCGAACGGCCGCGGCGTCGTGGTGGTGGGTTCGGTCAGTGCGGGGCGGAACCGGCCGGACCAAGTGACGTTCTCCTCGGTCCAGAGCCGCCGCAGCAGCCCGTATTTTTCGGCCAGCAGCTCCCATTGGTCGTTAAGGTCCAGGCCGAAGAGCGGGTACTGCAGCACCTCGTTGCCCTTGCCGATGACGAGTTCCAGCCGGCCGCCGCTGAGCTGGTCGATCGTGGCGTAGTCCTCCGCGACCCGCACCGGATCCAGCACGGACAGCACGGTCACTCCGCTCTGCAGCCGGATGGTACTGGTCACCGCGGCGATGGCTGCCAGGACAGTCGTGGGGGAGGAGGAGATGAACTCGCCGGCGTGCCGTTCCCCGACGGAGAAGCTCTCGTAGCCGAGTGCCTCGGCGCGCTGCGCGGTCCGGACCACCTGGTTGAGCCGGTCGGCGGTGGAAACGATCTCGCCGGTCACCGGGTTCTTCAGGTGCGGAATGATGTCCAGGACTTGAAACTTCATTTGCCCGTCCCGAAGTTTGCTTCGTTGACCGTTTTCGACTCCGGGAGAGCTTCCTCGGAGAGGCCCCAGCGCTCGAGGACCTTGCCGTAGGAGCCGTCCTGGATGGCGGAATTCAGCGCGTCGGTGATGGCGGGGGCCAGGCCGTTGCCCTTGAGCGTGGTCGCGGCCACGAGGGTCTCCGACGGCCAGCCGGCGTTGACCTTGCCGACGACCAACAGGTCCTCTCGCGTGTTCTCGCGGTAGGTCACGGACGGGAACGGGGCGATGTTCAGGTCGGTGCGGCCGGAGGACAGCGCCAGGATCGTATCGGCGTCGGAGGAGTAGTACTGCAGGACCGCGGGGGCCTTGCCCTTGGCCTCCAGTTCCTTGTTCCAGGCGATCAGGATCTTCTCCTGGTTCGTGCCGGAGCCCACGGAGATTTTCAGGCCGGAGATGTCGTCCGAGCCCTTGATGTCGTAGCTGGAGCCCTTTTTGGCCTCGAAGCCCATGTAGGCCGCCCGGTAGCTGGAGAAGTCGAAGAGCTTCACGCGGGCAGCGTTGATGCCGACGTTGGAGAACACGGCCTCGAAGTCGCCGGACTGGGTTTTCAGCGGCCAGTTCTCCCACGAGGTCACCTGGACATCGAGCTCCAGGCCCAGCTTGTCCGCGACCAGCTGGGCGATGTCGAGCTCGACGCCGATCGGGGTCTTGTCGTCGCTGGCGTGGAAAGACAGCGGGATGGAGCCGGCGGTGGTTGCCACGGTCAGCTTGCCGTCCTTGTTGATCAGCTCGGGGACTTTCGCGGCCAGGGCCGGGTCCTTGTCCGCGCGGAGTCGCTGCTGGTCCGGCGAGGTGTTGTAGACGACGCCGTTCCGGGCCGCCGTCGTGGCCGGCTGCGCTCCGGCCGCCGCGGCGCCCGGGTCGGAGCAGCCGCTCAGCGCCAGCGTCCCGGACAGGGTGCCGAGGAGGGCGACGGCGGGAAGCGCCGCGAGCTGGCGGAAACGGCGAGTGCGGGGGGTGCGAGGTGCCATGAGAGGGGGTCCTTAGATGTTGAAGGCGGGTTCGATCACCTTGGAGAAGAAGCTGCGGGTGCGAACTTCGCGTGGGTTGGTGAAAATGTCCTTGGGGCTGCCTTGTTCGACGATCTGGCCTTCGTCCATGAAGACCACGGTGTCCGCGACGTCGCGGGCGAAGCCCATCTCGTGGGTGACGATGATCAGCGTGGTGCCGGACGTGGCGAGCTCGCGGATGACGTCGAGGACCTCGTTGACGAGTTCCGGGTCCAGGGCCGAGGTGGGTTCGTCGAAGAGCAGGATCTTGGGGTCCAGGGCCAGGGCGCGGGCAATGGCCACGCGCTGCTGCTGGCCGCCGGAGAGCTGGCGGGGGTAGGCGCCGGCACGGTCCTTAAGACCCACCCGGTCCAGCAGTTCCAGCCCGCGTTCGCGCGCCTCGGCCCGGGTGAGGCGCGGTTTTCCGGAACGCGGTGCAACGACGGGCGCTTCCGTCACGTTTTCCAGCGCCGTGAGGTGCGGGAACAGGTTGAAGTTCTGGAACACCATGCCGATCTCGGTGCGCTGTTTGAGGACGTCCTTTTCGCGCAGTTCGTGGAGGGTGCTGCCGCGGACCTCGTAGCCCACCAGGGTCCCGTCGATGGCGATGAAGCCGCCGTCGACCTTTTCCAGGTGGTTGATGGTGCGCAGCAGGGTGGACTTGCCGGAACCGGAGGGTCCGACGATCACTGCCACGCCGCCCGGCTCCACCGTCAGGGTGATGCCTTTGAGGACCTCCGTGGCGCCGAAGGATTTGCGGACTTTGGTGATTTCCACGAGGCCGCGGGTGATCCCGGCGTCTTGGTGAACGGCGGCCGGGGCAGTGGGGATTTCGGTGGCACGGGTGCTCATCGGGTGACCTTCGCTGAGTTGTCGGCGGACAGGGCATGAGTGGACAGGAATTTGCGGGCCTTCTGCAGCGGAGTCAGGGGCAACGTGCGGACGGCGCCCTTGGAGTAGTGCCGCTCGATGTAGTACTGGAAGACGCTCAGCACCGATGTGATGACGACGTACCAGAGGGTCGCCACGAGCAGCAGCGGCAGGACCTGCTGGGTGCGGTTGTAGATGACCTGGACGGTGTAGAAGAGCTCGGAGTAGGCCAGCACGTAGACAATGGACGTGCCCTTGACCAGGCCGATGATCTCGTTGAAGGCTGTGGGCAGGATGGCGCGCATGGCCTGCGGCAGGACGATCCGGGTGGAGCGCCGCCAGGCCGGGATCCCTAGCGCGGCTGCGGCCTCCACCTGGCCCTGGTCAACGGAGAGGATGCCGCCGCGGATGATCTCGGCCGAGTAGGCCGCCTGGTTCAGGGTCAGGCCGAGCACTGCCGCCGCGAACTGGCTGATCAGCGTGGTGGTCTGGACTTCGAAGAACCGGACATCGGTGAACGGGAGCCCTAAGCTGATCTTCTCGTAGAGATAGCCCAGGTTGTACCAGAGCAGCATCTGTACCAGCAGGGGAGTGGAGCGGAAGATCCAGGAGAAGGTCCAGGACACGGAGACCAGCAGGGGCGACGCGGAGAGGCGCATCAGGGCCAGGATGAAGCCCAGCACGAAGCCGAGGATCCCGGAGATGGCGGTCAGCTTGAGGGTTTCCAGCAGGCCGTCAACGATCGACTTCGCCGTGAACCATTGCGCCACGACGCCCCACTCCCAGCGCGGGTTCGTGGCGAGGGACCAGGCAATACCGGCGACGCCCAGGGCCACGACGGCGGTGCCCACCCACCGCCAGGGGTGGCGGGCCGGGACCACGCGGTACTCGGCGTAGTCGGTGGCGGCGCCACGGTTTCCCGGTTGGGATCCGGCATTGCCAGCCCCGGCCGGAACCGCCGTGGCTGCCTCGGCCGCGGCAGTGTCCTCGGGTGTGGTTGTAGTGCCGGCAGACGCCGGTGCGGACTGCGCCACCTTGGTTGTTGTCGAACTCATGCGCCACCTCGCTTCTTCCAGTTGCTTCGTCGGGGGGTCGGGATTCCTGCAAATCTAGGGGCGCCCCAAAGTCCCGGCAAGGCGGGAAGTTGCATTCGTTCACCGGGCTTCTCGCGGCGTCATGAGTCGGTTTTTTGCGCTGTTTGACGCGTCGTGACGCGGGGTGAACAGCCGTGACCGGCGCCTCGACCGGAGCCTCTTGGCTTGCCTAGCATGGGGCCCTGGAGCACCCGAAATGTGCCGTCCCGAGGAGGAGTTTCCATGCCAGCGAATGCCCCCACCGTGGTCTTTGTCGGCGGCGGCCCCCGCACGGCCGGCATCCTGGAGCGCCTCGCCGCCAACCGGCCGGAGCTCTTCGACGCGCCCTTGGACATTCACGTGATCGAGCCGCACACCGCGGGTTCCGGGCGGATCTGGCGCTACGAACAGCACCCGGGCCTCATGCTCAATTCGGCCGCGGCGGACGTCACCATGTTCACCGACGCCTCCGTGGCCTGCGACGGTCCCGTGGCTGACGGCCCGGCCCTGGCTGACTGGGCCGCCGGCATGCTGGACGGCACCATCGCGGACGTCCCGGAGCTGCCGGCGGACCTGCGGCGCCAGCTGAGGGAACTCTCCGGCACCACCTTCCCCACGCGGCAGCTTCAAAGCGCTTACCTGGAATGGTTCTTCCGGCGCGCGGTCGGACGGCTCGCTCCGGACGCCGCCGTCACTGTCCACAAGGACACCGCGGTCGGCATCGAGTCCCTCCCAACCACGCAAAGGGAGGACGACGGCGGCGGGTACCTCGTGCGGCTGGCCGGCGGCGCAGCGCTGCCGGCCGACGTCGTGGTTTTCGCGCTCGGCCACACCGACTCGCTGCCGGATGAGACTTCCGCGGCGTGGGCGGACTTCGCCGCCCGCCACGGCCGATTCCACGCGGCCCCCAGCTACACCACCGACGTCGACTATGCACCGATCATCCCGGGCCAGGACGTGATTGTCTCCGGTATGGGCCTGGCCTTTGTAGACCTCCTGGTCCTGCTGATGGAGGGCCGGGGCGGACGCTTTGAGGACACCTCCGACGGCAGGCTGCGGTATGTGCCCTCCGGTGCCGAACCACGAATCTGGGCAGGATCCCGGCGGGGCGTGCCCTACCATTCCAAGATTTCCTCGACGCTGCGCGGTGAACCCGCCGAATCCCCGCGCTTCTTCACGGCGGAGGCCGTTGATGCCCTCCTCGCCGAGCACGGCGAGCTGGATTTCCGCACCCAGCTGTGGCCGCTGATCGCCAAGGACGCCGGATATGGCTACTACCGCGAGCTGCTCACGGGCTACCCGGAGCGGGCCGTCATCGGCTGGACCGAGTTCGCCGAGCGGTACGCCGCCGTCGACTGGTACAGCCCGGAGCGCCCCCGGCTGGTGGCAGACGCCGTCCCGGACACGGACCTGCATCTGGACCTGGAACACTTGGACCACCCCTTCGCAGGCCGGGAGCTCGCCGGACTTTCCGACGTCCAGTCCGCCGTCACGGCCCACATAGAGCACGACCTCCGGCTGCGCACAAGCCTGGACCACTCGGAAACCCTGGCCCTCTTCACGGCGCTGCTCAAGGTCTACATGGAGCTGGGCCGCCTGGTGCCGCCGGAGCGGCTGAATTCCCGTTCGCAGCAGGCCGTCCACGGCTGGTGGCACGGGTTCTTCAGCTTTGTCGACTCAGGACCGCCGCCGCGCCGGCTCCGCGAGATGCTGGCCCTGCACCGGGCAGGCGTCCTGCGGTTCATTGGCCCCGGGCTGGAGATCCAGGCGGAGGAGGAATCCGGCCGGTTCGTCGGCACCTCGGCCCAGACCGGTGCCACAGTGCGTGCCACCGCGCTGATCGAGGCCCGCCTTCCGGCGCCGTCCGTTGCCCGGTCGGCCAACCCGCTGTTGCGCCAGCTGCACCGCTCGGGCCTCGGCGCCGAGCAGCAGCTCCTCAGCACCGACGGCCTGCACTCAACCGGGCGGCTGCTCGTCTCCGACCGCAACGAGGTGCTCAGCCCGATGGGGGAACCGAGCCGCCGACTGTTCGGCGTCGGGCCCGGAACGTCCGGCTGGGGAGCAGGGGCCTTTGCGAGGCCCGGCACCAACGCGGCGCCCTTTCGGGAAAACGACGCCCTGGCCCGGCGCATCCTGACCGTCCTGGCCGGGCACCGGCGCCATGCGGGGCAGCCTGATACCGTGGCGGAAAACCCGGCCCCAGCCACTCTCCAGGGAAAGGCCTGACATGAACCAGCACACCATCCCGGCGCCAGCGCCTCTGCGCCGTTCGGGGCTGACGGTGCTTGACCTGGACATGGGCGATCCCCGCGTCCGCCCACTGCTGGACGAGCTGGCCACGGAATACGACACGCGCTATGCCGACCTATTCGGCCGCGGAGCGGCTGCCGAGGAACTCAACCGCTACCCGGCGGAGGCCTTCGCAGGTCCGGACGGTGCGCTGCTGATCATCCAGGAGGACGGCGAGTCCGTCGCGGGCGGGGCGTTCCGCCGGCACGGGCCAGACACTGCCGAGTTCAAGCGGATCTGGACCCACTCCGCGCACCGCCGCCGCGGCCTGGCCCGGCTCGTCCTCGAGGAACTCGAGACTTTGGCGGCCCTCCGCGGCTACCGGAAGGTCTACCTGACCACCGGGCCGAGGCAGCCCGAGGCGAAGCACCTCTATCTCAACACCGGTTACGCGGCCCAGTTCGACCTGTCCGCGGATCCGGAAACCATCGGCCCGCTGGCGTTCACGAAAGACCTGGCCCAGGTCAGCCGCTAGAGTTCAAGAAGAACTAGAACCTACACCGCAGCGCTTTTCTGCTGCGGAGAAGTACCCGGGAGACATCAGTGCGGCACGGAGCCAAGCCCACCATCCGCGATGTCGCGGAGGCGGCAGGGGTGTCCCTGACCACCGTCTCGTATGTGCTTTCCGGCCGCCCCGGCGGGAACACCCGGATCAGCCAGCCCACGCAGGACCGCGTGCTGGCCGCGGTGCACGAACTCGGCTATGTGCCCAACCGGGCCGCCCGCGGGATGCGGCGCGGCCGCACCGACGTCGTCGCCGTGGCCATCACCGACCTCGACGATTCCTGGGACCGGGCGCTGGCCGCCGCAGTGGCCAGTATCCTCCCGCGGCACGGCTACCAGCCGGTCGTCCTGGTGGGCGACAGCTGGCGGCAGTTCATGCTCTCCGGCGGAGCCGACGGCGTTATCCTCGGCTCCGTTCCGGCGGACCGGCCGCGCGAAGAGATTGAGACCATGGCCGAACTCGTGGAGCGGGGCGTGGGTCTGCTGGTCTTTTCGGACACCCTGCAACCGGACGGTTTTGATGTGCTGGCACCGCGGACCGCGGGGGATGCCCCCGTAGCCGCGGAGCGCGCCGTCACCCGGTTGCTCTCCCGGCTGCCGGGTTAGGCACTCCCGTCACAACCGCGCTTCGCAGGCGATGATCGCCGCAGGAGCCACGGCAGCGACGATCTTGCTAAAGTTGCACCTGCAGGACGAGCCACGGCCGCTTCCGGCCGGCGCCTCAGCCGCAACTTCCCCTCCGGTGCAGTGTCGCGCCCCTTCCTTCGTGCCGACGTCCTTGCCGACGTCGCCAGCCGTTGCAGAGCAACGAAGCCGCCGCGGCGCGTCTTCCCGAGATTGAACGGAGCCAGCCATGGCCACCAAGACCGCCGGAACCGCCCTGTCCCCGGAACAGCTCCAATCAGTCCGCGGCACCCTCCGGTCCCCGCGCCGGCTCAAAACCGAAGTCCTCGGCGGGCTCGTCGTGGCGCTGGCGCTCATCCCCGAGGCCATCGCCTTCTCAATCATCGCCGGCGTCGACCCCCGGATCGGGCTCTTCGCCTCCTTCACCATCGCGGTCACGATCGCCGTCGTCGGCGGCCGGCCGGCAATGATTTCGGCGGCCACCGGCGCCGTCGCCCTGGTGATCGCCCCGCTGATGAAATCACATGGCCTGGACTATCTCGTCGCCGCGGTGATCCTGGCCGGGATCTTGCAGATCGTCCTTGGCCTGTCCGGTGTGGCGAAGCTGATGCGCTTCATCCCGCGGTCGGTGATGGTGGGGTTCGTCAATGCACTGGCCATCCTGGTCTTTATGTCACAGATCCCCGAGCTGATCGGCGTCCCCTGGCTGGTCTATCCGCTCACGGCGGCGGGGCTGCTCATTGTCTTCGGGCTGCCGAGGCTGACCAAATCCGTGCCCGCACCGCTCGTTGCGATCGTGGTCCTCACGCTCGTCACGGTCCTGGCCAGCGTCGCCGTCCCGACGGTGGGGGACAAGGGCGAGCTGCCCGATGCCCTGCCGTCCCTGTTCCTCCCCAACGTGCCGTTGACGCTCGAAACCTTGCGGGTCATTTTCCCGTTCGCCCTGGCCATGGCCTTCGTGGGGCTGCTCGAATCCCTCATGACGGCGAAGCTCGTCGACGACATCACCGACACCCGCTCACCCAAGACCCGTGAGGCCTGGGGCCAGGGCATCGCGAACATCGTGACCGGCTTCTTCGGCGGAATGGGTGGCTGCGCGATGATCGGGCAGACGATGATCAACGTCAAGGCCTCCGGCGCCCGGACCAGGATCTCCACCTTCCTGGCCGGCGTCTTCCTGCTGATCCTCGTGGTGGTCCTGGGCGACGTCGTCTCGCTGATCCCGATGGCCGCGCTGGTGGCCGTGATGATCTTCGTTTCCGTGGCCACGTTTGACTGGCACAGCATCCGGCCTTCCACACTGAAGGCCCTGCCCCGGAGCGAAACGCTGGTGATGGTGGCCACGGTGATCGTTGTGGTCGCCACCCACAACCTGGCGATCGGCGTTGGCGTCGGCGTGCTGGTGGCGACGGTGCTGTTCGCCCGCCGCGTGGCGCACTTCGTCACGGTGGACCGCGCCGTGGCCGACGTCGACGGCAGCCCGGTCGCCACCTACACGGTCGACGGAGAACTCTTCTTCGCCTCGTCAAATGACCTCTACACGCAGTTCGACTACGCCCTGGACCCGGAACGGGTGGTCATCGACATGCACGCCAGCCACCTGTGGGACGCCTCCACCATCGCTTCGCTGGATGCCATCACCGAGAAGTACCGGCGCCACGGCAAGACCGTGGACGTCGTGGGCCTCAACGACGCCAGTCTCCTGATGCGTCAACGCCTCGCCGGAAAGCTCGGCGCAGGAGAATAGGTGGTGTTCGCCGTGGCGCGTGCTGCCGTGGCGGCCGAATTCGCCGGATGCAGCGGGAATTTGCACTAATCTGGGGGCGTGGCAAGCATTCGAGAAGCTCAAAAGCAGATGACCCGCCGGCTGTTGCTCGAGAAGGGGCTGGAGCTCTTTGAGGAGAAGGGGTTCGCCGCGACGACGGTGGACGACATCGCCGCTGCCGTGGGCACCACCCGGGCCACCTTTTATGCGCATTTTCCGTCCAAGGCCCAGCTCATGCGGTCGCTGGTCGAACGGTCCAACGAGCTGCTGACCGAGGCCGATGTCCCGCCGCTGCATTCGGTGGTGGAATCCGGGGACCGTGACTTGATCCGGGTCTGGCTCGCGCGGAAATTTGAGCAGTGGGCCGAAATCCGCCCCTACGTGGTGGCGGCACACCAGGCCGCGGCCAGTGAGCCGGACATCCAGGCGGCACTGGACCAGTGGTTCGACACGGCGATTGACGACATGCAGGCGGGCCTGGACCGGGCCGGGCGTTTCGATGCACCGAGCCGCCGGGTGCGGTGCGCGCTGGCCTTCGGCGAGCTGGAGTTCTTTTCCCGGCGCTGGATGCGGCTCGGCTGGACCGTGGACCGCAATGTTTCGCTGGATTTGATGGTCGACAACTGGTGCTTCCTGCTGACTGAATGATCAGGAAGCACCAGTCGCCCGGGGTCAGTTCTGGTCGTCCGCCGTCTTGCGGGTGGTGAACGGCAGGACGAGGCGGGACGGGTGGGCGGCGTCGCGGTAGATCTTGTGGGTGACGGGCCGGCCCACCGGGAGGTGGAAGGCATCCGGCGGGAGCAGCGCGTTGTGCTCGTCGGCCAGCGGCTCGCCGTTGGACAATTCCGCCGTCAGCTTGTGGCCGGGTTTGAAGGTGTTCGCGAACGGGTAGAGGCGCAGTACGTACTCCTCGATCGTTCCCGGCTCCACCGGCACGGCGCGGGTGTGCGGGTGGTACGGGTTGCCTTCGGTGGTCCGGGCTTCGTCGAGCTCGCGGTGTGAGGCCTTGAGGTAGCCGCTGGTGATGAGCTGGCGTTTGCCGTTGGGGGCGTAATCCCACAGGCGCAGGATGAAGTTAGTGTCCGGCTGGTCGATCTCGGCGAAGATGTGCGCGGCTCCGGTGCCGATCATCTCCGTGTCCTCCTCGAAGACCGGGGTGGACCAGCTGATGATTTCGACCTTGTCGGTCACCGTCAGCGGCGCCTGGTAGAAGCCGTCGGGGGCGGCGTACTCTGAACCCATCAGCTCGGGCTCGGGAGACAGCTTGTGCCGCGGGCGCAGGTAGAGGGACTGGTATTCGATCTCCTTCGGCGGCCACTGGTCCGCGGTCACCACCTCGCGCGAGCCTTCCACGAAGACGCTCACGGCAGGTTCGTCCATGATGCCGTTGTCGATGCCCTTGATCCAGTAGTCGTACCACCGGAACATCTTGTCGTGCTCCTCGATGAAGGGGCGGGACTGCATCGGCGGGTAGGGGCCGATGTCCAGCTTCTTGGGTCCCTTCAGCGAATCGAACAGCTCGATGGTGCCGTCCAGGGTCCAGCCGCGGCCCTGGTCGAGCTGCAGCCAGACCGGGATGTCGATGTTCGGCGCCAGCGTGACGGGGTTGCGCTCCTTGTACCAGTCGCCGTCGAGTTCGTTCATCACGATGTCGAACCAGGCCTCGTGGTTTTTCGGGTAGTTCAGCACGTGCACCAGGTTCGGCCAGGCGGCCACGTCCGGATCCTGCAGGCGCTCCTGGACGAGCTTCTTCAGCTCCTCCGGGGGGTACTTCTCGATCATGCGGGACTTGACGCCGTCGGTGAACGCCCAGCCGGAGTCGCCGCCGCGGCCTTCGCGGGCGGCACGCGGCATGAACCACATGATGCCGCCGTGGTACGTGGTCTCGTAGAAGTCGTAGTGGCCGCCGGAGACGAAGATCGCCTTCAGGTGCGGCGGGCGCTCGGCCGCGGCCAACACCTGCATGGAGCCGAAGTAGGAGATACCCACCATGCCGACGTTGCCGTCGCACCAGGGCTGCTCGGCAACCCACTCGATGAAGTCGTAGGCGTCCTGGCCCAGCGAGACACCGCCGGCGTTGTAGTTGCCGATGTGCTCGCCGTCGGAGTGGCCGGAACCGCGCAGGTCGCCGATGACGTGGACGTAGTCCTCTTTGACGATCCGGGCGATGTCGCCGGCCTCGATGCAGCCATCCCACATCGGGCTGGGGCGCCGCTGCGGCGGAGTGGTCAGGGCGAGGGCCTGCAGTTCCTTGCCGTACGGGCTCAGCGCCACCAGCGCGGGGCGGGGCTTGTCATCGATACCCTGGTAAGCGTCAGCGGCGAGCTCGACGCCGTCCCGCATCGGAACCCGGAGGTCCTTGCGGATGGCAATCTTCTCCCCGCCTGCATTCCACGTGATGAAATCGGTCATGAGTGCAGCTCCTTGTAAACCTTCGGTTGCCAGATGTCCCGCTGGCAGACACGCTCTCCAGAGCGTGACGTAATCATATTATTATAATAAAGTAGGTGGGGCAAGACCACATCGTCCTCGAGGAGACAACCATGACCCAAGAAGTGAATGTCCATCCGCTGGTGTCGCCCTGGGGCCGGTTCGGCCTCTACAGCTTCTTCATCGACGCCCCCGAGCCGGCCATTGTCGACACCGGGATCGCCTCCTCGCCCGCCGAGGGCATGGTCCCGGCGCTCGAGAAGCTCGGCCGCCGCATCGAGGACGTGCGCTGGATCCTGCTGACGCACGGCCACATCGACCACCTCGGCGGAGCGCACGCCCTGTGGGAACTCACGGGCCGGCGCGCCAAAGTCGTGATCCATCAGGCCGACGCGCCCCTGCTGCGGTCCCGGCGCGCGCACGTGGACCAGTACGTGGAGGTGCGTCAGCAGTACCTCGACAATCCGAACGCCGTCGATGAGCAGACGAAGGCGGCAGACCACGTCATCTCCGGCGAGATGGAGCCGACCATGCTGGTGACGGGCGGCGAAACCCTGTCCCTGGGCGGTGACGTCACCGTCTCCGTGCACCACATCCCGGGCCACACCGCCGGGTCCGTGGCCTACGTGGTGGACGGTCAGCAGTCGGTCTTCGTCGGCGACGCCGTCCAGATCCACGGGGCCGCGAACGGTTTCCCCGGCTACGAGGATCCGGTCGCCTACCGCTCGAGCCTGCAGTACCTGCGCGACGAGGTCCGCCCGCAGCACCTGTACCTGGGCCACCCGTACCGGAACGCCGAGGGTGTGCCCTACGGCGTCGAGCTCGACCGCGACGCGGCACGGACTGCCCTGCAGGGGAGCCTGGACCTCGAGGCCAGGATCGACGACGCCGCGCGCCGCTATCTGCGCGGCGGCCTGCAGGAGACGGACTCCCCGTACTCCCCGTTCGCGCCGGTCGCCGAGGAGCTCGGCTACACGGGCGACCCCACGCTGGAGCCCTCGCCGTTCTTCACCACGCTGCACGGCTACCGCCGGCTGGCCGGCTGACGCCCTCCCGGGAGACCATCTCAAGCACGACGGCGGCACGCACCCAAGGGATGCGTGCCGCCTTTTTTGCGTGCCGAATCAGCCGGCGGCCGTCACGGTATCCGCGTTGGCAGCCTCCGCCTGGCTTTCGTCCCGGCCCTTCCGTGCCGCCGACTTTGCTGCCAGTGGAACGAACGTGAAAGCCAGCGCGGCAAAGAGACCCGGAATGGCGAAAAAGAGGAAGTTCATCTGGACCGGCAGGGCGAGGGTCAACAGGACACCACCGAAGGTCGGTCCCACGATCGCCCCGAGCCGCCCGACACCGGAGGCCAAGCCGATCGCCGTCGAGCGCATAAAGGACGGGTAATACTGGGAGACGAAGGAATAGGAGATGTTCTGGGCTCCCATGGTGCAGGCGCCGGTGATGAAGACCAGCAGCAGCAGGATCGCCATGTTGTTGCCGAAGCCCAACAGCGTCAGCGAGATCGCGGAGATCACGAACATCGGGATGAGTACCTTCTTCACGCCCCACTTGTCGGCGAGCTTGCCCAGCACCAGGGTGCCAACGATGGCTCCCACGTTCAGCACGATCATAAAGGTCAGGCTGGAATCCAGCGCATATCCCGCCTCGATCATCAGCTTGGGCAGCCACGTCGACACCCCGTTGATCATGAGCAGGCACATAAAGAAGGCAATCCAGATCATAAGCGTGCCCAGCGCGCGGTGGTTCTTGAACAGTGCACCTACAGGGCTGCCTGCTTCCTTCTCCTGCAGTCCGCTGAATTCCACGTCCGCCGGAAGGGCAGCCGCGGGGTTCACCTTCGAGAGCGCGGAGCGCAGCTCGCTAAACCGCCCCTGTTCCAGGAGTACGGCGGGGGAGTCCAGGAAGTACTTCAACATGAACGGCAGGAAGAGCAGCGGAAGGACGGCAACAAAGTAGACGACATGCCAGCCGAAGTCGGGAAGCAGCAGCATGGAGACGAAGGCGGCCAGGATGCCGCCCACGGAAAAGAAGCACATAACAACGGCGACCAGGGTGTTCGCGCGCCCTTTCGGAGCGTAATCGGTCAGCATGGCAATCAGGCAGGGCAGGATGCCGCCGATGCCCAGACCGCCCAGGAACCGCAGCACCGAGAACTCCAGCGGTCCGGGTGCGAACCCGCACAGGGCCGAGGCGAGCGAGAAGAGGATGACGCTTGCCGTGAGCACCCGCTTCCGCCCGAGCCGGTCTGCCAGGATCCCGAACAGGATGGCGCCGACCATCATCCCGAAAATGCCATAGCTGCCGATGGCCCCTGCCGCAACGGGCCCCAGCGACCACTCCTTCATCAGGACGGGCAGGACCGATCCGTAGACAACCAGGTCATACATGTCGAAGGTGATGATGAAGCAGGCCCAGAACAACATTCCGGCGTGGAAGCGGCCGAAGCGTGCCCCGCCGATGAAGTCCCTGATGTTGATGGTTGTCATGTCGATGGTTCCTAGTGATTAACGGTGCCCGAGGGTGGGCATGGATAAGGGTTGCTGCGGATACAAAACGGCGGCACGGGTCGGAAGACTCGTGCCGCCGCTATGTGAGGCGAAGGGGGCTTGGCCCCCGGGCGGACTCAGTCCTGGGTCAGGAAGTCTGCCGTCTCCTGGAAGACCCGGGAGAACTCCGGGATCCAGGCGAAGTTCTGGACGAAGCCGTGGTTGGCCCCTGCATAGCGGCTGACCGTTGTGTTCACGCCGGCTTCCGTCAGGCGCTGGCCGTAGAGTTCGCCCTCGTCGCGCAGCGGGTCGTGCTCGGCCGTGATGACCAGCGCGGGCGGCAGCCCGGCGAGGTCCTCGCGCTTGATGGGCGAGACGAGGGGATCCGCCGGGTCCGCCCCGCTATTGAGGTAGAACGAGTTGAACGGCAGCAGGCCCGCCGTCTCCAGCCCATAGCCTTCAGCGTTCTCCCGCAGTGAGGTGTAGCGGTCGACGTCGAAGTCCAGGTCCAGGGACGGGTAGAACAGGATCTGGTGCGTGACCGCAAAGAACCCGTCATCGTGGGCCTTGGCGGCGACGGCGGCGACGAAGTTGCCGCCGGAGCTGTCGCCGGCGATGGCGAGGTTCTTCCCGTCCCATTTGAGGGATTCGCCGTTCTCCGCCGCCCAGCGGACCACGCCGTAGCAGTCCTCGAGGCCGGCCGGGAAGGCAGCCTCGGGGGCCAGGCGGTAGCCGACCGAGATGACCTTGTGGCCGGACTCCTTGGCCAGTGACCGGGCCACGTGGTCGTGGCTGTCCAGGCTGCCCAGGAAGAACGCGCCGCCGTGGAAGTACACCAGCACGCCGTACGTGTCCGCCTCGACCGGGGTGTAGATCCGCACCGGAACATCGCCGGCTGGCGTCGCCGCTGTCAGGTCCTCGACCGCGTGCAGCGGCAGCCGGTCCCCGGGCGGGGCGACCTGGGCGGCCTCGCCGGCGCGCATGGCCGCCGGGTCCAGCGGCGATCCGTCGGGTGCCGGCAGCGTGCTGAGGATTTCGGCGATCTGCGGGTGAATAGACATCGTTAGCCTCTGCTTTACTGGTTGGCCGGGAATGCTGAGTCCACGGCGTCGGCATGCCAGCCCTGGCGCGACACACGCTGCAGCTCATCCGTCAGGGGCTTGCGGGCGGCCTCGTAGATCGACAGCGCGTCCTTCACGGAATCGCCCTGGACCAGTGCGTCGGCGAGTCCGCCGGCGTCCAGGATCGCCGAGTTCGCGCCCTGACCCTGGTGGTGGAGCATCGCGTGGGCGGCATCCCCGAGCAGCGCGACGGAGTCAGTGTGCCATGAGTCGATGGAATCGATGTCGAAGACCGAACGGCTCGTCACCTGGCTCAGGTCAAGTTCCTTGGCGACCTGGACGATCCGCTCATCGAAGCCGTCCAGGATCTTCACCAAGTACTCGGTCGAGATCTCCGGCGCCCACGAGCCGTCCTCGGACGGGGCCGTGATGTCGAACGAGAGCTGGCCACGGTGACGCAGCGGCAGGTTGTAGGCGATCGTGCCATTCTGGCCCATGTAGAAGCGCGGGTTGTCGTCCGTCACCAGTCCATGAGCGTCCTCGACCGAAATGACCGCGCGGTAGGCGTGCTCGCCGGAGAAGACCGGCTCCTTCTGCGAGAACAGCTGATTGCGCACCGTCGAGCGGATGCCGTCGGCGCCGATGACGAGGTCAGCGGAGACGGCCTCGCCGTTCTCGAAGGTCAGCGTCGCGTGGTCGCCGTTGTCCTCGATGGTCTCCAGCTTGTAGCCGAGATGCACCATGCCCTCAGGGAGCACGCTCAGCAGGGCGTCGATGAAGTCGCCGCGGTGGATCATGCGGTTGTGGTTGACCTGCGCGTAGGCGTGCAGGAAGGGCCACTCCTCGTTCGCGAGGACGTGTTTACCGTCCGCGCTGAGGATCTCGAGGTGGTCGCTGGGCGAGCTCACCGCGGCGATCGCATCGAAGATGCCCCACTGGCGGAACAGCTCGACCGACGGCGGGCGCAGCCCGATGCCGGCGCCGACCTGGGCGAGCGCGGACGCCTGCTCGTAAACGTGGACGTTCTCTGCCCCGATGCTCTGCACGGCCTTGGCCAGGGAGGCCCCGCCGTAGCCGCCGCCGATGATGGCAATCTTGAGGTTCTTGATCTCTGAAGTCTTCATTTGTTGGTTCGCTTTCTTGACCCAGGGCGGACCTGGAAAATTCTTCTGTGGGTGGTCGTGGATCAGGCTTGGAGTGACAGGAAGTCGGCCGGGTTGTCCTCGAGCAGGAGTTTGAGGGTGGCGTCGTCGATGCCAGCCGCGCGCATGTCCGGGATCATGTCCTCGAAGATGTAGTTGATGGTGTGGCCCTTCACGCCCGGCCAACCCAGCGGGCTGCAATTGGCGTCTGCCGAGACCAGGAGCTTGTCCGCATAGCCCTTGTTCACGAGGTTCACGAAGTGCTCCATGCGTTCGGCGCGCTTGCGGCCCCAAAACGGCGGATCCGGCAGCTCGAGGTCGTAGCCGAAGGTGTCGAATCCGATGCGGCCGCCCTGTTCGTAGATCCAGTCGTGCGGGGTGATGGGAGCGTTCAGGCCGTCGTCGGCGTGGCCGAAGAGCACGCGGTCCAGCGAGAGGCCCTCTTCGTTGAAGATGGTCACTGCCGGTTCGGGGTCGATGGCCAGGTGGGTCAGGATCGGTGCGCCGGTGACGACGGCGGCGCGGGCCGCGGCCCGGTAGATGCGCTTGTCGAGGTCGGTCATGCGGCCGCCGCGGCTGACGCCGACCTTGATGACGCCGGCCTTGGCGCCGGTGTTGCCGATGCCGACCGTGATCTCGTGGATGAACACCTTGGCGAGGTAGTCCACGCTCGCGCGGGAGAAGTGCGGCAATGCGGTGTCGCCGCCGACGAAGCCGGTGCAGGCCACAATGTGCACGCCCGTCTTCTGGGACAGGGATTTGTAGTAGTCCACGTCACGGCCGTTGCAGATGCCCGTGGCGTCCACGAAGGTCCCGCCGCCGTATTCGCGGAATTTCCGCAGCTTCGGCACGGTCTCCTCGTAGGCCTGTTCCGGCGACTTCCACCATTTGGTGTCCAGTTCGGACCCGGGCATGCCGTAGCCGATGTGTTCGTGGACCGCCACGATTTCCAGTTCTTCGGCCGGGATGGTTCCCAGCACGGTGTTGACCTTGGTCATTCGTTCACTCACCTCAGGGTTTCGAAAGCTTGATGTGGGCGGACGCGTGCTTAGCGCACGGTCAGCAGGTTGCGCGGGTTGTCCACGAGGATGCGTTGTGTGTCTTCTTCGCTCAGGCCTTGGGCCTTGAGGAAGGGCACGAACGTGCTCAGGACGTGGCTGTAGGGCAGGTTGTACTCCGGCAGGCCCTTGGCCACCCCGATTGAGTTGCCCGAAAGGATGACCTTGTCGGCATGGCCGGCCTTGACCAGCTCGAGCACTAGTTCGGCGCGCTCCTGGTCGGTGAGGTATTCCGCGTGGTCGTTCAGCCCCACGTGGTCGATGCCGACGAACGCCCCGCGGCCAGCCACGTCTATGACGGAGCCGGCGGCGTCCTTGCGGTCCAGGTCGCCGACGAGCACCCGGTCTGCCCCGATCTGCTCGTCCAGGACGATGTCCAGATCGTGGAGGGCATCGGCCCCGAAGCGGATGGAGACCGGCACGCCGGTGGTCTTGGCGGCGCGGGCGGAGCCGCGGAACAGGCTTTCCTCGGTGGGGGTCATGCCGGCGCGGTCTGCGATGGTGGCAACGATGCCGGCGGCGGCGCGGCGCTCGACCCGGGGGACCACCATCCCTTCGGAGATCTCCTTGCCGAAGAGATCGCCGAACTTTTCGGCCGGCCACGGGGTGGGCGGGTTGGTCTGCGGCGTAAGGAAGTATCCGCCGAGTTCCTCCTCCGGGCCCAGGCCTGTCGACGCGACGATGTGGACGCCGGTGGAGCGCGACAGTGCCTCGTAGAGCTTGAGGTCGCGGCCGTGGAACATGCCAGTGCTGTCGACGATCGTCTGCCCGCCGTGCTCGCGGAAGTCCCTGAGTTTCGCGGCCAGGGACTCGAAGATTTCCGCCCGGTCCATCGAGATGTCGGGGGCGTACTGGGCGCCCGGGAGGACTGACAACAAGGCCTCATGGACCGCGACAACTCCCAGTTCAGAAGCGGGGACGGGCCCCAAAACCGTGTTGACGGTTTGCCCGGCCTGGGCATGAAACGCGTCAACGGTATTGACGGGTGTGGTGTGACTCACTTGGCTTCTCCCTTGGAGATCGGGTACTGAATGCAGGGGTGCCGCAGAGTCTGACCGTGCCGTCGCTCCTTTGCGGTGTAGCCAGCATCACATGTTCCTTTACATCGTGTCAAGTAACTAGTCGGAGCGTAGAAGTATTCGCCATCGGAGCGTTCACAAAACCAACGGTTCGTAAATTCTCTTGACATCATGTAAACCTTGAGCCAACAATGTGGGGAACACCACATCTTTCTCCGGCCGATGCCAGCTCTTAGCCGGTACAGCAACAGGCCTGGCACACACCGGAGTATCGACCGGGAACAAAGGAGTTTCATCGATGAGTCAAATCACTTCGGTACCGAGCCGCGGCACGGTACGAGCCACATTCGTGGCCGCCTACAGCGCGGTCACCTTGGCCCAGATCACCAACGCCCTGCCAGGTGCCCTTAGCGGCACGTTTGCCGTGGAATTCCACACCTCGGGTGCTGGCCTGACCTGGATTGCGGGCATGTTCCTGATGGGCATCGTGGTGTTTGAGCTCAGCTGGGGCCTCCTCGGTGACATGTTCGGACGCAAGAAGCTGCTCTACGTCGGCGCTGCGGTCAGCGTTGTCGGCTCCGTGCTGGCCGCGCTGGCGCAGACCACCGAAATGATGATCTTCGCGCAGGCGGTCGGCGGCATCGGGGCGGGCATCCTGTTCCCCATCTCGCTGTCCATGATCGCGGCGATCACCCCGGACCACCGCGCAAGGGCGAAGGTCATCGCCACATGGGCAGGATTCCTGTCCCTCGGCGCGGTGATCTCCCCGGTGCTCGCCGGTTTCACGGCGCAGTTCTTCACCGTGCCGGGTGTTGCTCCGGGCGCACCGAATGCGTTCAGCGGCTGGCGGGCGGCCTACCTGGTTGCGGCCGCCCTTGCCGTGCTCGTTCTCATCGTCGCGCTCCGGGCGAAGGACTCGGCGGCGGCGGAGGGGCGCAAACTGGACCTGCCCGGCCAGATTACGCTCGCGCTCGGCCTTATCGCCGTCCTCTACGCCACGGTGACAGCGGTGGATGCCGGCTTCGGCAGCGCCCAGGTGATTGCAAGCTACGCCGCCGGCGGAATCCTCCTGGTCGCCTTCGTCGTCATCGAATCACGCACCGCGCAGCCACTGATCCACCTGTCGCTGTTCAAGAACAGCGCCTACTCGATCACCGGCATAGTGGCGGTCACCGGCATGTTCGCCTTCCTCGCGGTCTGCTTCAGCACGAGCGTCGTCGTCAGCGGGCTCGCCCTTGCCGAGACCTGGAAGGTTGGTGTGCTCTTCGTCTTCATCCAGGGTCCCGCATTCGCCTTCATCCCGGTTGTGGGATGGCTCATTCACCACGTGGCCCCGCGCTGGGTACTCACCGCGGGCTTCGCGCTCATGGCCGTCTCCGGTTTCTGGCTCTCGACATTCACCCTCGGCACTCCGGAGGCCTTCGGCGGCACACCGTGGACGGCCTTCATCCCGCCGCTTCTGGTGCTGGGTATCGGATTCGCCCTCACCGTCGGCTCCGTCACCGCTGTTGCCATCAACACCGTCCCGCCCCAGCAGATCGGCATGGCTTCGGCGACGACGAACCTCCTTCGCGACCTCGGGTTTGCCCTGGGCCCCGTGATTGGCTCGGCCATCGCGTTCGGCATCGGAGCCACGGCCTTCGCGGGTCCCCTTGCCGGGATCCTCGGCGGGGCGGGACTGCCCGCAGAGGCCGTCAGCGGGCTGGCGAACGTGCCGCCGCTGGGCTTCCTCGCCGGCTGGGACGGGGTCATCGCCCAGTTCTCCGGCCAGGCAGTGGCCGGCGGCGCACCCGCCCCTGCCGTCGACGGCATGGTCCAGGCCCTCAACGCCGCACAGCCGCAAATCCAGGGCGTGGCAGGGACCTCGCTGGGCCAGGGGTTCCAGGCTGTGTACCTCACCGCGGGCATTGCGGCGATCCTCTCCGCCATTCTTACCCTCTTCATCTCTGCACGGTCCTCGGCGCCCACGTCCGATGCCATCGCGGAGACCACCGAAGCAAACGTCGAAGCCGTCGTCTAAGACTGACGGCCTCCGATACCGACCCCACTCCCTACCATCCGCAAGGAGAACACCATGACTGCACCCCTCGAATCAGACATCGATATCTGGGATGACGAGATCCTTGTCGACCCCTACCCCACCTATGCCTCGCTCCGCGAACAGGCTGCAGTGGTCCACCTGCCCAAGAACGACCTGTACGTCCTGACGCGCTACGACGTCATCCGCGACGCTCTCGGGGATCCGGAAACCTTCTCGTCCACCAGCATCGGTTTCAACCCCATGGTGAACGAGGCGCTGCAGGGCACCTCCCTCGCCTCCGACCCGCCCGTTCACACGCAGCTCCGCGCCACGCTGTCGGAGAATCTCACCCCACGCGCCCTGCGCGGCCTGAAAGTCGTCATCGACGAAAAGGCTGACAGGCTCGTCGCCGAACTCGCCACCGGCGGCAGCTTCGAGGCCATCGACTCCCTGGCCCGTGCCTTCCCGATCGAAATCGTTGCCGACCTCATTGGCTTCCAGGGACACGTCAAGGACAACATGCTGCGTTGGGGCCAGGCCGCGATGCAGGTCCTCGGCCCCCTGAACCAGCGGACCCAGGAGAGCTTCCCCATCGCCGGCGAGCTTTACGGCTGGTGCTCCTCGGTCACCGCAGAAGACTTGGCGCCCGGTTCAATCGGCCGCGGAATTTTCGATGCCGAGACACGCGGCGACATCCCCCAGGGAACTGCCGGGCACATCATCCACCAGTACCTGGGAGCGGGTGTTGACACGACGATCGCCTCCATCGGGAACATCATCGCCCTGTTCGGCCATCACCCGGAGCAGTTCGACCTGATCCGGGAGAACCCGGAACTCGTCCCCGCAGCTTTCGCCGAGGTGCTGCGCTACTGGGCGCCGGTCCATATCTGGGGCCGCAAGGCTACCCGTGACGTGGAAATCGACGGGGTTACCATTCCTGCAGGTGCCCAGGTCGGCATCCTCTTTGGCGCCGGCAACCGGGACCCCCGGCACTACGAGAATCCCGACACTTTTGACGTCCGGCGCAACCCGGTGGACCACCTCTCCTTCGGCTACGGACCACACGGCTGCGCCGGCCAGGGCCTGGCAAAACTTGAAGCGCATGCGATCATCGAGGCACTTGCCCGCAGGGTGAAAACGCTAACGATCTCCGATGAGGTCCGCGAGCCCAGCAACATCACGCGGAGCCTCGAGTTCCTCCAGGTCGAAAAAGTGGTGCCCGCATGAAGATCGAGCTCGACCGTCCGCGCTGCGAAGGACACGGCCTGTGCGAGGAAGCCGCACCTGCGCTGATGCACCTGGATGACGACGGCGAACTGGTCATCGATGTCCCGGAGGTGGACGGGGCCGGGCTTGATGCCGCCAAGGCAGCGGTCAGGGTCTGCCCGGTCGCCGCACTGCGGTTGACCGCGGCGTGACACCGGCGCCCGCCCGGGTCTGAGGAAGAACACCACCGTTAGGATTGAGCCATGTCGTCGCTGCGAGAAGCCCGGAAGAAGCTCACCCGCGACGTGATCGGGGAGCGCGCGCTTGAGCTGTTCACGGAGAATGGTTACGCCGCGACCACTATCGACGAGATCGCGGCGGCGGCCGGCACCACCCGGGCGACCTTCTACGCCTACTATCCGTCACGCGGTGATTTGATGAGGGACTTCATGGCGCGCGTCAACGCCGTACTGGACCGTGCGGACGGCCCGGAGAGCGGCTCCACGGCGCCCGACCTCGTTGACGTGGTGCGCGCAGGCGAGCTGCCGGGCATCCTGGCCTGGCTGGAGTCGCGGGCCGCGCTGTGGCCGGTCTTCCGCCCCTACCTGGACGTGCTCGACGAGGCCGCCGCCGTCGACCGCGAGGTGCGCGCCATGGTCGAGAAATGGCATGAGGAGGTTGTCTCCGACCTGGTCCGCGGAATGCGGCTGGCCGGGCGCTTCTCGGAAGAAACCCACCATATCCGCGGAACCCTCGCCTTCACCTCACTCGACTACGTGGCCACACTCTGGACCCGCCGCAAGTTTGAACCAAACCGTGAACATGCGCTCGAGATCCTCGCCGACAATTGGTACCACCTGCTCTGCGACGAAGGCTGAGAGGGTTGACGGCTGCACCGGACAAAAAATGCCCCGGACACCTTGCGGTGTCCGGGGCATTTCGGTCCCCAGCCGACTTCACTGGTTGGTGCTGAAGCGGTACTTGAACTTCTCCGCTTGGTGCACTGCGGAACGCCACCCGGCGGGCCGGTCACCCGTGGTGTAGAAGACTGTTTCGATGACAAGCAGGGGGCTTCCCTGGCTCACGCCAAAGGTCGTCGCCTGATCGGCGGTTGCTGCGGCGGCCCATGCGTCATGCTCGGCCCGGACGTGCGCGATGCCGAACTTGCGCTCCAGAAGCCTGAAGGCGGAGCCCTCGTCGTCGAGCTCCGCAGCAGTGGGCCGGAAGTCGTCGGGCGCCCGGATGTAGACGTCGGCCTCGACGAGCGGTTCGTCCTCGACCGAGATCAGCCGGGTGAAATGCAGGAGACGCTCGTTCGGGTCGAGCCCCAGGAGGTCCCGGATCCGGGCGGGAGGCTCTACGCGCTCAAGGCCGGAGACCTTTCCGGTCGGATGGCGGCCGGTCTCGGAGAGATATTGGTACAGGGCCCCCGACCGCACATCCGCCGGGCGTTGTACCCGGGCGCCCGTGACCGGGAACGTCCCTTTGCCTTGCTTTCGGTAGACGTAGCCCTCGCTGGCAAGCTCTTGGAGCGCCTGGCGGATGGGCGCCCGGCTGACGTCGAATCGACTGAGCAGCAGCGCCTCGGTTAGTGGCTTCTCAGGTTCCACGATTCCCCCGGCGACCTCCCTACGCAGAATTTCTTTGATCTGCCGGTACAGGGGTATCCCGGACGAGGGATCAAGCTCGCCAGATGCCATAAGTCCTCTGTTCCTCCACGTCGTTGGTCCGGCCTCCACTATGCCATCGAAGGGCGCTGGAGGGGCTAGCCCTACCGGAGCCTATGCTTGTCGAATGGAAAGTGTTGGTGCCAATCAAGGACCGGCGAAGGCTGTGGACCACCGCGCCCTTGCCGTCGCGGTGATCGACATTTCCTCCGATGTCCGCCGGAAATCGCTCAATGACACCGGCGTCCGGCCGCTGTCAAACGGTGTCCTGGAGATCCTTCGGGTCGTCGAAAGCCACCCGGGCATCAATGTCGCGGATGTCGCCTCCCGTCTCGGCCGGCAGTTCAGCAATGTCAGCGTCCAGCTCCGTGAGCTGGTCGCCGCGGGCCTCGTGACCCGTGTCCGTGACGCCGCGGACAAGCGTTATGTCGCCCTTTATCCCACGGCGGAATCCCAGCGGATCAAGGCACTTCTTGAAGGCGTCTGGGCGTCAGCGCTGGGTTCGGCGAGTTCCCGGCTGCGGCCCGAAGAGCGCGAGCTAATCGCCGCCAGCCTGCCGGCCCTTCAGCGGCTCGCGTCGATCCTGGCCGAGCCGGAGTAACCGACATCACTCCCCATTCCCTTCACCTTGCGACAGCGAAACTAGTTATACTTTTATAAGTATTATTACTTTGAAGGGTGAAAATGGGCGTGGCGACACAGTTGGCAGATGCAGGCGTACAGCAAGGGACTAGACCCAAAAATCAATGGTGGGCGCTGGTGTTCCTGGCCCTCGCGCAATTCATGGTGGTGCTGGACGGCACGATCGTGAACCTGGCGCTGCCCCGTCTCCAGATCGAGATGAGCATCAGCGACTCGACACGCTCCTGGGTGGTCACGGCCTACGCCCTGGCCTTCGGCGCGTTCCTTCTGCTGGGGGGACGAATCGCTGACTTCTGGGGCCGCAAGCGGACCTTCATCGTGGCCGCCGTCGGCTTTGCCGTCGCGTCCCTGATCGGCGGCATCGCCCAGCAGCCATGGGAGCTGATCGGCGCCCGCGCCCTGCAGGGTGTGTTCGCTGCACTGCTGGCCCCCGCGGCCCTGGCCCTCCTGACCGTCGCCTTCCCGGGCGGAAAGGACCGCGGCACGGCGTTCGCGATCTTCGGCTCCATCACCGGTGTCGGTGCCGCCGTGGGCGTCCTGCTGGGCGGTTTCCTGACCGAACATGTCAGCTGGCGCTGGTGCTTCTTCGTGAACGTGCCGATCGCCGTCATCGCCCTCGCCGGCGTGTGGTCACTGGTCGGTGAAAGCAAGGCCCAGGGCTCCACCAAATATGACTGGCCCGGGGTCATTCTGGCAGCACTTGGGCTGGCGTCCCTGGTCTACGGCTTCACCAATGCCGAGCACGGCTGGGGTGCCCCCGAAGCATGGGGCTTCATCGCTGCCGGCGTCTTTCTGATGGCACTGTTCGTCGTCGTGGAGCGGAAGGTCAAGCACCCGCTCCTCCCGCTGCGCGTGGCCACCGAGCGAAACCGCGGTGCGGCCTTCCTGGCCTCATTCCTGGCCGGCGCGGTCCTCATTGGCGGCATCCTGTTCATCAACTTCTACATCCAGATCGTGCTGGGTTTCGCTCCGTTCCTCGCCGGGCTGGCTTCGCTGCCGATGACGGTGGCGTTGATCATCACGGCGGCACTCGTCGCGAAAAACCTGCCGAAACTGGGCGCCAAGATTCCGACGGCCGTGGGCCCGGTCTTCATGGCGGCCGCGATGCTGTGGCTCACCCAGGTCAGCGCCGAGGGCAGCTACCTCGTCAACATGCTGCCGGCGCTGCTTCTCCTTGGTGTCGGGCTGGGCACGGTTTTCGTTCCGATGCAGAACCTCGCGCTGTTCGGGGTGGACAAGGATGATTCCGGCGTGGCCAGCGCCTTGGTCAACGCCTCCCAGCAGATCGGCGGCTCACTTGGTATCGCCCTGTTCAGCACCATCGCCGCGGCCGCCACGGCCGGGGGTGTTTCGCTGGCCGCCCTCTCGACCGGCTACTCCGTGGTCTTCCTCTGGGCCGCGGGCGTTGCAATCCTGATCGCCCCGATTGCCCTGCTGCTCATCAACATCGACCGCAAGAAGTTCACCGGAACCGAAGGCGAGGCACCCGTGGTCCATCTGGGCTAGCCTCCCGGCCCGATCCGGGTGCAGCTGCGATTTCTCGGCGCGCCCCTGCCCAGTTGCTTCCGCCCGGACACACAAAAGCCCGGCGGGTCCCTTGGATCCGTCGGGCTTTGGGCTGCCGGCGGGCAGCGGCCGGGTGGGGCCCGGTCAGTAACTGGGCGGGAACGCGGCCGGTGCGTGCTTCCGGCGGAGGGGCTACGCTCGGAGGCATGACGCAGACCTGGGATCCGGGCCAGACGGGAGTTCTTGAGTTTCCCTCCGGCCGGCTCATCCGCGGCCGCGGGCTGCTCATGCCGTTCCCTGCCGGGCAGCGGCCTGAGTTTGGCCTGTACCTGCTGGGGCGACGCCCCGCGCCGATGCCGTGGGCTTCCCGCTGGGTCCGCTGGCGGGACTTTAACCTCCCGGCGGACGACGACGACACCCTGGACGCGCTCAGGGAAGCCTGGCGCCGTGCGGAAACCGAGCGGGTTGAAATTGCCTGCTGGGCCGGCCGTGGCCGGACCGGCACCGCCCTCGCCTGTATTGCGGTCCTGGACGGTGTCCAGCCTGCCGAGGCCGTGGCCTGGGTGCGCGCCCATTACCGCCGGGGCGCCGTTGAGACACCGTGGCAGCGGAAGTACGTCGCCCGTTTCCAGCGCCCAGGGACCTGATCAGTTGGGGGTCGGTCTGATCGGCCCCGGCATTAGGTCACACAATTGGGTCTTTTTGATTGCTCTGGAGCGGCCTACCGTGGACAGAAGGAGCCGCCCAGCCAGGGTGACGGGACCACGGAGGAAAATCCAATGACGACGCACGTAGCCGACTGCAGCGTAAGCAATTGCTCCTTCAACGACCATTCCAACTGCAACGCCGCCGCCATCACCGTTGGCGGCGCTGAAGATCATGCCTCCTGCGCCACCTTCATTGACATCGGTGTGCATGGAGGGCTGCCCAAAGTGCTGGCCGATGTAGGTGCCTGCCAGCGATCCGAATGTGCCCACAATGACCACTTGATGTGCAAGGCAACCGAGGTCCATGTGGGTCCAGGAGTGGATAACGCCGACTGCCTCACCTACGCCCACAGATAACAGCACACACCGGCCACCTGCCAAAAAACCACCGCCTCAAGGAATTAAGTCACACTAGTTTGACGTAAAGGCTTACCTAAGTAAGGGTTAGCTTACTCGAAGTTGTCTAACGTCAAACAAAGGATTCCTCTGTGGCGCCCGTAACCCCCTTGGATGTTCACGCCGTGCCTCCCGGCACCCAGACCGGGCCCGGGTCCCCGGCCCGGCTCGTGCAGGATGCCGCCGCCCACGTCTTCAATGCGCGCAACGCCGCCGGATACTCCGCCCAGGTGCTCCTAGGCGTAACAGCGGTCGCCGCCAAAGTCTCCCGTTGCACGCGCCCGTTCACCGGCGCCACCCCCGGCGAGCTCAAGAGCCGGGTCGACGCCGTGGACCTCGGCACCCCGCTGGGGGATACGGCAGCCGCCCTGGAGGAACTGGAGGACGTCTACCTCCGCGACGCCGTCTATTTCCACGACGCCAAGTACGCGGCGCACTTGAACTGCCCTGTGGTGATCCCGGCCCTCGTTGCCGAGGCTGTCCTGTCCGCAGTGAATTCCTCCCTGGACACCTGGGACCAGAGCGCGGGGGCCACCATGATCGAGCGGAGGCTCATCTCGTGGGCGGCCGGGCAGCTCGGGCTGGGCGATTCCGCGGACGGTGTCTTCACCTCGGGCGGGAGCCAGTCCAATTTTCAGGCTCTGCTGCTGGCCCGGAACCAAACCGTGGAATGGCTGAAGCTGGACCCGGAACATGACGGGCTCCGGCTGCCGTCCCTCCTCGAGAAGCTGCGCATCTTCACCTCCGCGGACAGCCACTTCAGCATCCGCAAGTCCGCGTCGATGCTCGGGCTGGGGTACGACGCCGTCGTATCCGTCCCCTGCGGAAAAGACCACCGGATGGAGCCGGCGGCGCTGGCAAGGGAACTGGCGAGGGTCCGGAACGAGGGACTCGTGCCCATGGCGGTGGTGGCTACTGCCGGGACCACTGACTTCGGGGCGATTGATCCCCTCGACGAGCTGGCTGCAGCGGCCCGCGAGCACGGCGCCTGGTTCCACGTCGACGCAGCATACGGCGGCGGTCTGATGGTGTCCGGCCGGCACCGGCACCTGCTCGAGGGCGTCCACCGGGCGGATTCGGTCACCGTCGACTTCCACAAGACCTTCTTCCAGCCGGTCAGCTCGAGCGCCCTGCTGGTCCGGGACGCGGCCACGTTCCGGCATGTGACCTACCACGCCGACTACCTGAATCCGGCGGCCGCCGTCGACCGGCCGAACCAGGTGGACAAGAGCATCCAGACCACCCGGCGCTTTGACGCCCTAAAGCTCTGGCTGACGCTGCGCATCATGGGCGCCGAGGCGATTGGGGTGCTTTTTGACGAGGCCATTGACCTGGCGTCGAGCGTGGCGGAGGTCCTGGCCGCCGATCCCGACTTTGAGCTCGCCGCCCCGCCGCAGCTGAGCACACTGGTGTTCCGCTACCGTCCGCTCCAGCCGGACGGCCGCAGCCTGTCCGAAGACGCCGCGGACAGACTCAACCGGGACATCCGCTCCGCAGTCTTCGCCTCCGGCGAGGCTGTGGTGGCCGGGACCACTGTGGCCGGCAGGCACTACCTGAAGTTCACCCTGCTGAACGCCGAGGCGGGCGTGGAGGACATCCACGGCATCATCGAGCTGCTCCGGACCACCGGGGCTTCGCTGCTGGCAGACGCGGCGGTTTCCGCATGAACGCCGGGAACCCGAGCCCGGCGCCGCATGTCCACTCCTTCGCCGCCGTCGGCGTCGGGCCCTTCAACCTGGGCCTCGCCGCGCTGAGCGAGCCCATCGACGGGCTGGACGGGGTGTTCCTTGAGCGCCGGGAATCCTTCGACTGGCACCCCGGGATGATGCTGGAGCCCGCCCACCTGCAGGTCCCGTTCATGGCCGACCTGGTCACCCTGGCGGACCCGACGTCTCCCTATTCGTTCCTGAACTTCCTGAAGCAGACCGGACGGCTGTACCGGTTCTACATCCGGGAAAACTTCTACCCGTTGCGCGCGGAGTACAACCAGTACTGCCAGTGGGTGGCGGGCCAGCTGGATTCGGTCCGGTTCGGCACGGACGTCCGGGAGATCAACTACGACGGCGGCGTGTACCGGCTCGCCGTGGACGGTCCGGACGGCCCCGGGGTGCTGCACGCGCGGCGGCTGGTGCTGGGCACCGGCACCTCGCCCCATGTTCCGGCGGCCTGCAACGGGATTGTAGACGACGGCGGACTGGTCCTCCACAACGCCGAGTACCTGCTGCGGAAAGACGAACTGCAGCGGCGACGGAGCGTCACAATCATCGGCAGCGGCCAGAGCGCCGCCGAAATCTACTACGAACTGCTGCAGGAGATCGACGTCCACGGCTACCGACTGAACTGGGTCACCCGCTCCGGTCGGTTCTTCCCGCTCGAATACACCAAGCTGACGCTGGAGATGACGTCGCCGGAATACGTGGACTACTTCCACGCCCTTCCCCAGGAACAGCGCGAGAGCCTGGTCAAGAGCCAGAAGAACCTCTACAAAGGCATCAACGCCGAGCTGATCGACGCGATCTACGACCTGCTTTACACCAAGAGCCTCGCCGGCATGGTGGACACCCAGCTGATGACCCACTCGGCGCTCACCGGCGCGGCCTGGGACCCGGCGTCAGCGTCGCACACCCTGCAGCTGCGGCACGAGGAAACGGGCGCCGACTTTGCGCTGGAGACCGAAGCCGTGGTGCTTGCCACCGGCTACAGCTACCGCGAGCCAGAGTTCCTGGCCGGCGTGCAGCACCGGATCGAACGGGACAGCAGCGGCAGGTTCGCCGTGGACCGCAATTACAGCACCGGCGTCGAACCCGGCGAGATCTTCGTCCAGAACGCCGAACTGCACACCCACGGCTTCGTTACCCCGGACCTGGGCATGGCCGCGTACCGAAACTCCTGCATCCTGCGCGAAATCACCGGCCAGGAGGACTACCCGGTGGAGCGGAGCATCGCGTTCCAGCAGTTCGGCCCGCCGCCGGGCCCTTCGCGGCAGCGTCCCATGCACGGCGGCGTCCGCCAAGCGGCGGGGGTGCCGGCATGAGCTTCAGCTTCCGCAGCCTGGACCCGGTGGCCGACGCGCCGCTCCTCCACTCGTGGGTGACGCAGCCGTACGCCACTTTCTGGGACATGCTGGGCAGCACCGTTGAGGACGTCGTGGAGGAGTACTCGAGGATCCAGTCCAGCGGCCACCACCACGCGCTACTGGGCCTCGACGACGGCGTTCCCGCCTTCCTGGCGGAGGCGTACCTTCCGGAATCATCGCCGCTGGCCGGCGTGTATGCCGTCCGGCCCGGTGACCTCGGGATGCACCTGCTGGTCGCCCCGCCGGCCGGTCCGCCCCGGCCCGGCTACACCACGACGGTGATGGACGCCGTCCTGGAGCGGCTGTTCGCCGATCCGGGCGTGACACGCATCGTTGTGGAACCCGACGCCCGCAACACGAAAATCCACCTCCTCAACGCCCGGCTGGGTTTCCTGCCTGCCGGCGAGGTGGCCCTGCCCGCGAAACGGGCCCTGCTCAGTTTCTGCACCCGGGAAGCCTTCCACGCCGCCCGCATTGCCCTTCATTTGCCGCCGACCCGCCAGGGAGCACCTCTATGACCATCGCCGACCTTGAATCCGTCCTGACCGCCGGAAACGCGACCGCACACCTGACCCCGGAACGCTGGGCCGCCGCCAACCGGCACCTGATCCGCAAGGCACTCGCCGAGTTCTCGCACGAACGGATCCTGGCGCCCGAACTCGTGACGGATGCCCGGGAACCCGCCCAGTACCGCGTCACCAGCGACGACGGTTCCGTGGAGTACTGGTTTTCGGCCCGGAAACTGGAGCTCGACCACTGGTCCATCGAGAACATGTCCATCCGCCGCCTCAAAACGGGGGCATATCCCGACATGCCCACGCCCGGGGCTGAGGAATGGGCATGTCCGGCGGGGCAGGGCACCGAGCTTGATGCCCTGCGCTTCATCACCGAGTTCCGGGACACGCTCGGAATCCGCGCGGAGATGCTCCCGGTCTACCTTGAGGAAATCAGCAGCACACTCTCCAGCCACGCGTACAAACAGTGGCGGGGTCAGCCCTCTGCCGCGGAACTCGCGGCGGGTGTGACCGGCGGGGCAGACACCGCCATTGATTTCCAAACCATCGAACTCAGCATGACGGAAGGCCATCCCTGCTTCGTGGCCAACAACGGCCGGCTGGGCTTCGGGATCGCGGACTACCGTGCCTTCGCCCCGGAGGCCGGCGCTCCCGTGCAGCTGGAATGGGTCGCGGTGCACCGGAGCAAGGCCGTCTTCACGTCCGCCGAGGGCATCGGGTACCGCGACCACCTCGACGCAGAGCTGGGGACCTCCGCCGTCGCGTCCTTCGACGCCGAGCTCAGTGCCCTGAGCCTGGACCCGGCGGACTACTTCCTGATGCCGGTCCACCCGTGGCAATGGGACAACAAGCTCTCGGTGACGTTTGCCGCCGAACTGGCGCAGCAGCATATTGTGCACCTCGGGATCGGGGCGGACAGCTACCAGGCGCAGCAGTCAATCCGGACGTTTTTCAACACGGTCTCGCCGGAGAAGTGCTACGTCAAAACGGCCATGTCCGTGCTGAACATGGGCTTCATGCGGGGACTGTCGCCGCAGTACATGAGGGCCACCCCCGCCATCAACGACTGGCTCCACAACCTGATTCTCAGCGACGCCACCCTGCAGGGCCGCGGACTGAAACTGATCCGCGAGGTCGCCGCCATCGGCTACCACAACGGCTACTACGAGGCCGCTGCGGCCAAAGAGTCGCCGTACCGGAAGATGCTGTCCGCGCTGTGGCGGGAAAGCCCGCTGCCGCTGCTGGCTGACGGGCAACAACTGGCCACCATGGCGTCCCTGCTGCACGTCGACGCCGCGGGAAAACCGATGGTGTCCGCGCTGATCGAGCGGTCCGGGCTGGATCCTGCGGACTGGCTGCGCCGGTACTTCGAGGCCTACCTTGTCCCGCTCGTCCACTGCCTCTATGCCTACGAGCTGGCCTTTATGCCGCACGGTGAAAACGTCATCCTGATCCTGGAAAACGGCGTCCCGGTCAGTGCCATCATGAAGGACATCGCCGAGGAGATCGTCGTCATGGGTGACCGCCTGGAGCTGCCCGAAGAGGTGGCCCGGATCGAGGCTGAGATCCCCGACGAGGAGAAGGTCCTGGCCATCTTCACCGACGTCTTTGACTGCATCTTCCGGTTCCTCAGCGCAGTACTGGAGGAAGACGGCACGCTCAGCGGCGAGGAATTCTGGCGGACCGCCGCGTCCGTCCTCCGGAGCTACCAGGGCGAGCACCCCGAGCTTGCGGAGCAGTTTGCCCGTCATGAGCTGTTCGCCCAGGACTTCCCGCTGTCCTGCCTTAACCGGCTGCAGCTGCGCAACAACCAGCAGATGCTGGACCTGACCGACCCGTCCGGCGGACTGCAGATGTCCGGCCGGCTGCAGAACCCGCTGGCACGGTTCGCCTGACCAGGACGCGCGACGATGCGCCCTTCGGTACGCTCGACTCCAAGATCGCTGTCGCCAACCCAGGAGAACATCTTTATGGCTGCCGAAAGTCCGACCATCCTTGCGACCTCCGGGGGCTACAAGCCGGGGACGCGGACGCGCCTGGAATTCAACAAGCTGGTCCATCACGCGGTGGACTTGTCCGGTGTGATCGGGCGGGCACCCAGGGTCGCCCACGTTGGAACCGCCAGCGGCGATCAGCGGTGGTTCAACAACGAGATCAGCGAGGCGGCGAACCTCGCCCGCTTTCAGCTCACGCATCTGAACCTGTTCACCATGCCCAATGTCGCCAACGCCGAGGAATACCTGCTTGGCCAGGATGTTGTCTGGGTCAACGGCGGTTCCGTCGTCAACCTCCTCGCCGTCTGGCGCGCCCATGGGCTGGACTCTATCTTCCGGCGAGTCTGGGAAGCAGGGGTGGTGCTTGCCGGCGTCTCGGCCGGCTCGATCTGCTGGTTCAACGGCGGGACCACCGATTCGTTCGGGCCCGAACTCCGCGCTGTGGGCAATGGACTGGGACTGCTTCCCTACGACAACGGGGTCCATTACGACTCCGAAGCCGCCCGCCGCCCGCTCGTTCACCGCCTTGTCGCCGACGGGACCTTGGGCGAGACCCACTGCACCGACGACGGCGTGGGCCTGCTCTACCGCGGGACCGAACTGGTCGAAGCGGTCACGGAAACGCCAGGCAAAGCCGCGTACCGGGTGCGGCTGGTCCAGTCCGGGGACTCATCCGCGGAAGTGCTCGAGGAACGACTGGAGCCCGCGGGGCTTTAGGACGGGCGCCCTACCCCTGCGTCAGGCGGTAGCGCTCGATCTGCTTGAGCCGCCGCAGGAGGCTGTCGCGCCGCGGGTGCGGGACGGTGTCGGCTGGTTCGGCGGTGAGGTCGATGTGTGTGGTGCCGTACTGCCAGAGCAGCAGGTCATCGAGGAGCCGGTCCGGGCCGGGGGAGTAGCGGTGGTCCAGGGCGCGGCGGACCTCGGTAATCCGGTTGGCGCTGAGCAGCCCGGCCAGCTGCATGGTCTGGTTGAGGCCGTGGGCGGCCATCAGCTCCGCGGCCCAGCCCCAGTCGTCGTCGACCTTGCGGTCAACGTGCGGCAGGAGGGTGCGCCAGACGTCGCGGATCCGGTTCGGGGTCAGCTGCGCGGCGCCTTCGCCGTCCATGTCCCAGAAGCTGCGGACCTCCTCATAGCGTTCGTGCAGGTCAGCGAACGCCCCCTCCACGGTTTCCAGCATGGCGGCGGTGGCGGTGAACTGGCGGTCGAAGTGCGGGGTCCAGGCGCGCGGGTCCTCGGCCTTGAAGCGGATGTCGTGCTCGATCTCGCTCCAGGCGTGCGCAAAAACAGTACGGATCTGGCATTCGAAGAAGTAGCTGCCGTTCGGCGGGATCTCAGGGTTGAACGTCTGCTGGTACTCCTTAACGGCCTCGTTCTGGATGGTCCGCAGGATCAGGTGGCGGCTGGAATAGCCGTAGGTGCCCGACTCGATCGAGCCGATGTCCTTCTCGCGGTCTCCACGGCAGTCGAAGAGCTGGCGCTGGCGCTTGATCAGGTTGGCCACCATCGCGTTTTCCGCCGGCAGCTTCGTGATCACCCGGATGCCCACCATGTCGTTCAGGGTGCGGAACGGATCCGGGAACTTCAGCACCGGCGGCCCGCCCGGTTCCAGCGGCTCCTCCGTCCGGGAGATCTTCTCCCGGAAGGATTCGACCGTTTTGGTGCGGCCCGTGACAAACAGCGGCGTCACTTCCGTTCCCTTGAGCATGGTCCGCAGCGTCAGCAGGACCTCGCGGGTGACCAGCTTCAAGGCAGGACGCACCCGCTCGTAGAGTTCCACGTTTTCCTGCACGGATTCGCGCAGGTTCGGGTCCAGTCGCTCCCAGTTGCTCGCCATACGTCCAGCTTACGGCCGGGGTACGACGGCGGCTGGGCTGACACCCCCGCGGTGGCCTTGCACCCCGCCGCGCAGCGCTCAAGGTAGGCTCGGCAGAAGGCTGATGTGCGGCGTCGCGCTGTGATCACGGCCGCAGCGGCGGTGACTCTTGGGGCAGTCTCCGCCGCCTGTTCACCGGGCCCCGAGGAGGACACAGTGGAGCGGCATAGGTACAGCTACGGCGATGACCCCAGCCAGTGGGGGGAGCTTTTCCTGCCGGAGACAGCCGCAACCCAGGGTGTGGTCGTGGTGATCCACGGCGGCTACTGGCGCTCGCAGTACGGCGCGGAACTCGGCGAACCACTGGCGAAGGACCTCGCCGCGCACGGTATGGCCGCCTGGAACCTGGAGTACCGACGTGCCGGCAACGGCGGCGGCTGGCCCCAGACTTTCTCGGATGTGCTGGCCGGCATCGACAAGCTCGGCGACATTTCCGGCGACCACGGGATCGGTCTGGAGCGGGTGGTGGCGCTGGGCCACTCGGCCGGCGGGCACCTTGCGGTCTGGGCTGCGGGACGAAGCCGCCTCGCCGAGCTCGGCGCCCCGGACGCGGACCGCCAGCTGCTCCGGAGGAACGACGACGGCGCGGTGCACCTCACCGGCGTCGTCAGCCAGTCCGGGTTGCTCAACCTCGCGGAAGCCGAACGGCTGAACCTGAGCAACGGAGCTGTCAGCAACCTGCTCGGCGGATCCTCCGAGAAATACCCGAAACGGCATAAATATGCGGACCCGATGAGCGCTGTACCGCTGAGAATCCCTGTCTATGCCGTCCACGGCACGGACGATGACACAGTCCCCGTTAGCCAGTCCGACTCCTACGCCGCGGCGGCCAAGTCTGCCGGCGCCCCCGTCCAACTCCTCAAAGTTCCGGGCGACCATTTCGCCTTGATCGATCCCAAGACCGCCGCGTACCGGAAGTGCCGCGAACTCGTGCAAACCCTGCTTGGCTGAACCCCTCAGGGGCAGCCGCCGCCCGATGGTAGCGTGACCCCTATGCAAGTCGAAGTTCCCGCGGTTATGCGCGCCCTGGCAGCGGGCTTCGCCAGGTTCTTCCGGACGTTCGCGCCGCGGCACCCCGCCCAGGTGATCGTCCTGGGCTTCGCCGGTGCAGTCGCCGCGGGCACCGGGCTGCTGTTGCTTCCGGTGGCCACGTCCAGCGGGGGAGGGGCCAGCCTGCTGGAGGCGCTGTTCACCGCCACGTCCGCCGTCTGCGTAACGGGGCTGATTACCGTGGACACACCGGTTTTCTGGAGCGGTTTTGGCCAGGTGGTCATCCTGGTCCTGATCCAGATCGGCGGCTTCGGCGTGATGTCCTTTGGCACGCTGCTCGGGGTCCTGACCGCGCGCCGGCTAGGCCTGAGGTCCAGGATCTCCGCCGCCGCGGAGACCAAGAGCGGTTTCGGTGACGTCCGCCGCGTGCTGATTGGAGTTCTGCTCATCAGCCTCGTGGTCGAAGCTGCGCTGGCGCTGATTCTCGCGATCCGGTTCATGGCCGGGTACGGCTATCCGCCGGGCGAGGCGGTCTGGCACGGGGTGTTTCACTCCATCTCATCCTTTAACAACGCAGGCTTTGCGCTGTATTCGGACAATCTGATCGGGTTCGTCGGCGACCCCTGGATCTGTCTGCCGATCGCCGCCGCCGTGATCATCGGCGGCCTCGGCTTCCCGGTCCTCTTCGAACTGGGCAGGCAGTACCGGCGTCCGATCCATTGGAGCATGAACACGAAACTCGTGATCGTCGGCTCTGCGATCCTCCTCGCCGGCGGGGCCGTGTTCCTCACCGTCGTCGAATGGACCAACCCGGCAACCCTCGGCGGACTACATCCTGCCGAGCGCGTGCTGGCCGGCTTTTTCCAGTCCGTCATTACCCGTACGGCGGGGTTCAACAGCATCGACATTGCCCAGATGAACCCGGTGTCCTGGCTGGGCATGGACATCCTGATGTTCATCGGTGGCGGCCCGGCCGGTACAGCCGGCGGCCTGAAGATCACCACGTTCGCGGTGCTGTTCTTCATCCTCAGCACCGAGCTTCAGGGTGGAACCGCCGTCAACATCTTCGGCAAGCGACTGTCCCGCGCCGTGCACCGCCAGGCCATTACCGTGGTGCTCCTGGCGATTGCCCTGGTCACCGGCTCGACGATGTTCCTGATGCTGATCACCGACTTCGGGCAGGAGCGGATCCTCTTCGAGGTCATTTCCGCCTTCGCCACGGTCGGCCTGTCCACGGGCATCACCGCCGCGATCCCTCCCCAGGGTCAGCTCGTGCTGATCCTGCTGATGTTCGTCGGGAGGCTCGGTCCGGTGACGCTCGGCGCGGCCCTGGCCCTGCGCGAACGACCCATGCTCTACGAGTACCCCAAGGAAAGGCCACTCATTGGCTAGGAATATCTTCTCGGCCCACTCCGCGTCCGCCAGCGCAAAGGCGTCCTCCGTGGTGGTCATCGGGCTGGGCCGCTTTGGCGGCTCGCTGGCCCTGGAGTTGGAGGCTCAGGGCACCGAGGTGCTCGGCATCGACGCCAACGAGGAAATCGTCCAGTCCTTCAACGGGCTCCTGACCCATGTGGTCCGGGCCGACTCGACCAGGGAAGAGGTGCTGCGCCAGCTCTCGGTCCATGAATTCGACCGCGCAGTGGTCGGGATCGGCTCGGATATCGAAGCCAGCATCCTCACAACGTCCCGGCTCCTGAAATTCCAGCACCCCCAGATCTGGGCGAAGGCCATCAGTGAGCCGCACGCCGAGATCCTTGGCCAGCTCGGCGTCGAGCACGTCATCCGGCCGGAACACGACATGGGCAAGCGAGTGGCGCATCTTGTCCTCGGTTCGATTCTTGATTACGTGGAGTTCGAGGACGACTTCGTCATGATCCGGACCAGCCCACCGGCCGTCGCCCGCGACCGGCCCCTGGGCGTGCTCGGCCTAAGGGACAAGTACGGCATCACCATCGTCGCCGTCAAGCGACCCGGCGGCGTCTGGGGCCACACCACGGTTCAGACGGTGCTTTACGACGACGACCAGATCATCGTCCAAGGCAGCAAAACCAAGGCCGAACGGTTCAGCACGATGTCCTGACCCACTAGACTGGCGTGCAGGTGCGCCGGGAAGTCTGGTCGGCATAGTTCAGTCGAGCCAACTTTTAGGACGTCCCGCATGAGCCCCACGCCTACTCCCGCCAGGCCCCGTCCGACCATCTTCGGCCGCGGCAGTTACGCCGAATCCCTCCGGATCGGCGAAATCCTCCGCAAGGAGACCGTCGGCGGCGCCCTCCTTGTTGCCGCTGCGGTGATCGCCCTAATCTGGGCCAACTCACCGGCATCCGAAAGCTACTTCGCCCTGAGGGACTTCAAAATCGGCTACGAACCGTGGCACCTGGAATTGAGTCTGGGCGCCTGGGCGGCCGACGGGCTGCTGGCGATTTTCTTTTTCCTCGTGGGACTCGAACTCAAGCGTGAGTTCGTCGCCGGCGACCTGCGGCAGCTGGACAAATCGATCGTTCCGGTCGCTGCGGCCGTCGGTGGCGTCGTCATCCCTGCCATGATCTACACCCTCGTCAACCTCGCGAGCCCGGAGACCCTGCGCGGCTGGGCCATCCCCACCGCCACCGACATCGCCTTCGCCGTCGCCGTCCTGGCCATCATCGGCTCGCACCTTCCCAGCGCCCTGCGGATCTTCCTGCTGACCCTGGCCGTGGTGGACGACCTGATCGCCATCACCATCATCGCCGTCTTCTACACCAGCGACCTCCAGCCGCTACCGCTGCTGCTGGCGATCATTCCGCTGGCCCTTTACACCTACCTGGCGCATAAATACCGGCGCTTTTTCAAGATCAACGCCGCAGCCGCGTGGCTAATTCTCCTGCCGCTGGGGGCGGTCACCTGGGCCCTGGTCCATGCCTCGGGCATCCACGCGACGGTGGCAGGCGTACTGCTCGGGGTCGCGATCCCCGTCCTGCGCTCCCAGGCCAGCGGCGGCCCGGCGGCCGGACCTGGCCTCGCGGAGATTTTCGAGCACCGGTTCCGCCCGATCTCGGCCGGCGTCGCCGTGCCGATCTTCGCGTTCTTCTCCGCGGGTGTGGCTGTCGGCGGAGCAGCGGGACTCGGATCCGCGCTGACCGGCCCGGTGGCGGTCGGCATCATCATGGCGCTGGTCCTCGGCAAGCCGATCGGCATCATGGGCACCACCTGGCTGCTCACGAAAGTCACGAAGGCCCGGCTGGACAGCAGTTTCAAGTGGATCGACGTCTTTGGAGTCTCCCTGCTGGCAGGAATCGGCTTCACCGTCTCGCTCCTGGTGGCCGAGCTGAGCTTCGGCCACGGCAGCCTCCACGACGATCACGCCAAGGTGGGCATCCTCGCCGCCTCCGCGCTGGCAGCCCTGCTCGCAACGCTTGTGCTGACGGGCCGGAACCGGCAGTACCGGCAGGCCGAAGAAGAGGAGAAAGTCGACTCGGACCATGACGGAATCCCGGACGTGTACCAACAGGACGGCACCGCCGGGTAGGTCCGAATGCTACGCGGGCTCCGGCCGCGAAAGCAGGCTTGCGCTCATACCCTGGGGGGTTTGATGATTGAAGGGACGCAGGCGGCACCCTTCCGGAAGGTTGTGGCCGGCCGGGCAGGCCAGGAGGAAACCATGGACGTCATCGTTTTCGAGACCACGCAACTCGGGGACCGCAGCTACCTCGTCCATGACGCCTCCGTGGCGCTCGTCGTTGACCCGCAGCGGGACACGGACCGCGTCGAGGCGGCCGCCCGCGAGGCCGGGGTGACGATCACGCACGTCGCCGAGACCCACATCCACAACGACTACCTCAGCGGCGGGCTCGAACTGGCGAGGGCGCACGGCGCCAGCTACCTAGTGAACGCCGCGGATCAGGTGAAGTTCGCGCGGCAGCCGATCACGGACGGGCAGACCGTCCGGGTCGGCGCGCTGACGGTCAAGGCAGTCGCCACGCCGGGCCACACCCACACCCATCTGTCGTTCATCGTGGACGACGGCGGGCAGCAGGCGGTCTTCTCCGGCGGAAGCCTGCTCTATGGCTCGGTCGGCCGCACGGACCTCGTCGGCGCCGGAGACACGCTGGGCCTCACACATGAGCAGTACGCCTCCGTGCGCCGCCTCGTCCGGGAGGCCGCGCCGGGCGCCGGGTTGTTCCCGACCCACGGTTTCGGATCCTTCTGCTCCTCCGGTCCGGCCAGCCGCGCCGGATCGTCCACCATTGGTGACGAGCTCACCAGCAACCACGCCCTGATGGACCCGGACGAGGACCACTTCGTCCAGGAACTCATCGCCAACCTCACGGCCTATCCTTCCTACTACGCCCACATGGGCGTCACCAACGCCGCCGGCCCCGGTCCCGCGGACCTGGCCGTACCGGAATCGCTCGATCCCGGGGAACTGACGCGGCGCCTTAAGGAAGGGGAATGGGTGGTGGACCTGCGCCGCCGCGTGGCCTTTGCCAGCAACCACCTGCTGGGCAGTGTGAGCTTCGAATACGGCACGAGTTTCAGCACCTACCTGGGCTGGATCCTGCCCTGGGGCGAACAGCTGACGCTCGTGGGGTCCCGCGACGACGTGGACAACGCGATCCGCGACCTATCCCGGATCGGCATCGAAGCCCCGGCCGCCGCCCTTGGGACGGACCCGCACGCCCTGGCGCCCCGCGCCGCGCTCGCCTCCTATCCCCGCGTGGGCTGGGACGGGATGCTCGCGGGCCGCGGTCCGGGGGACACCGTCGTCGACGTGCGTCGGGCCGACGAGTACGCCGTCGCGCGGGTGGCCGGGGCGGTCAACGTCCCGCTGCATGAACTGCTGCGGCGGCTGGATTCCATCGCCGAAGGGAAGCTGTGGGTGCACTGCACATCCGGCTACCGGGCCGGCATCGCTGCGAGCCTGCTGCAGCGCGCCGGCAGGGATGTGGTCCACGTCGACGCCAAATTCGCCGACGCCGGACCCGCCGGAATTCCGGTGGACAGCGCCCGGCTCGGCACAGCCGCCCCGGCCTGAACCAGGCACCACGTCCCGAATCACACGGGCGCCGGACCGTGTTCTCTGGCAGAGTATGAGCATGCTCACAGTTATTGGCGAGGGCCTGGTTGATGTGGTCCAGAGTTCCTCCGGTATCCAGGCCCACGTCGGCGGCAGTCCCCTCAACGTTGCCGTCGGACTGGCCCGGCTGGACCATCCGGTGCAGTTCATCGGCCGCTACGGCCGCGACGCCTACGGCGAATCGGTGGCGGCCCACCTGAAGTCCAGTTCGGTGCTGCTCCCGGTGGGCCCGGACGGGCTCCCCACGTCCGTGGCCACGGCGCTGGTCGACGACGACGGCGCCGCGAGCTACACGTTCGAGCTCGCCTGGGAGCTGCCCGGGCTCGCGGCCCGGCTGCCGTTCATGCTGCAGGCAACGACGCTGCTGCACACCGGATCGATCGCCACCATGCTGGCTCCCGGGGCCGCCGAGGTGCTCAACGCCGTCGAACACGCCCATCCCATGGCGACCATCAGCTTCGACCCCAACTGCAGGCCCAGCATCATCACCGACGTGGACTACGCCCGCCGGCAGGCGGAAAAGTTCGTCACCCTGGCCGACGTGGTCAAGGCCTCGGACGAGGACCTGGCGTGGTTGTACCCCGGAGTGGATCCACTGGATTCGGCCCGGCGCTGGCTTTCGCTCGCCGGCTCGGAAGGCCCGGCCATGGTGGTGGTCACCCGCGGCGCCCACGGCCCCTGGGGCGTGAACGCCGCCGGGGAGGCGCATTTCCCCGCACCATCCGTGAAAGTGGCGGACACCGTCGGAGCCGGGGACTCCTTTATGGCGGCGCTGCTGTCCGCCGTCGTGGACCTGGGCCTGGCCGGTGCGCAGAACCGCAAGGATCTGCGCGAACTGTCCCCCGAAAGCCTCCGTGAACTCCTCGCCCATGCCGCCTGGGCCGCCGCGGTCACCGTGTCCCGGCCCGGCGCGAACCCGCCCACCCGCGTGGAACTGAACCGGATGGAACTGGACTCACAGGCCCCGCACACCGGCGAAACCGCGGGCAGCGGCCCCGAAAGTGCAGAACTCCCCAGCAACTGAAAGGCAGCCATGACACACCACGATGCCCCTTCCTTCCGCGTCAGCAGTGAGTCATTCCAGGACGGCCAGACCCTGCCGGCGGCCCAGCGCGGCGCCTCCACCGGTGCGGGGGCCAAGGACCAGTCCCCGCAGCTGAGCTGGAGCGGCGCCCCGGCCGGGACGTTAAGCTACGCCGTCACCGTGTTCGACCCGGACGCCCCCGGCCGCGGCGGGTTCTGGCACTGGGTCGTGCTCGACCTCCCGGCGGACGTCACGTCCCTGCCGGCCGGGGCGGGGGCGCGCCAGGCCGGTCAGCTGCCGCCGGGTGCCTTCCAGCTGAAGAACGACGGCGGCACCACCGGCTATCTGGGGGCGGCCCCGCCCAAGGGGCACGGCCCGCACCGGTACATCGTCACGGTCCGCGCCCTCGACGTCGCGCACTCTGGTCTCGACGCCGGAGCCCGCCCGGCGCAGCTCGAAGCTCACCTCGCCCCGCACACCCTGGCCAAAGCGAGCCTGACCGGCATCTACGAACGGCACTAAGCCCGGTCCGCCCGCCGCCCGCCCCGCCCCCGCTGCCGCCGCAGGCCCACCGTGCCCGGCGCCCCCGGCATCAACCACAAAGAAACCACCCAGCTGTCACAAACAGCTTGATATATACCGACGTTCCGGCGACGGGGCACGTTTCCCACGAATTCGACGTCGGAGCGGCCGGGGAGGGCCGGGGAGGGTCGGCGGGGAGGGGCGGCACCGGAAGCCGGCCCGGCACCGCCAACGTAGACTGGCAGTATGCGGCTGGTAGCAAGTGACATTGACGGAACGATCCTCGGCCACGACGGCAAGATCAGTGACCGTACCGTCCGTGCCTTCCACGCCTGCCGGGAAGCGGGCATCGAACTGGTCTTCGTCACGGGACGCCCGCCGCGCTGGCTGCACCCCCTCCAGGAGCAGCTTGGCCACACCGGCACCGTCATCTGCTCCAACGGCGCCGTTGTCTGGGACCTTGAGGCGGACCGGATGGTCTCCGCCCGGGCCCTGCAGCTCGACGCCGTCTTCGAGGCCCGCCGCATCATCCAGCGGCTTCGCCCGGCCGCACTCTTCGCCGCCGAGACCCTGACCGGCTTCCACCTGGAACCCGGGTTCATCGAGAACGGCTCCAGCAGGCTGCTCGCCGAGTACACCCCGGCGCCGCTCCACACCACCCTCACGGCGGCGGATTCCGTGGTGAAGTTCCTCGCCGTGGTCCGGGAGGGCTCGGCCGACGATTTCCTGGCCGAAGTCACTCCGGCCGTCGCCCACCTCGCCGCGGCAACCCACTCCGCGCCGAACATCGCGCTCCTGGAACTCTCCCTGCCCGGCGTCAACAAGGCTGTCACCCTCGCCGAATACGCGGCCGCGCTGGGCGTCGACTCCGCCGATGTGGTGGCCTTCGGGGACATGCCCAACGACATCGAGATGCTGCGCTGGGCCGGTGACGGCTATGCGATGGCCAGCGGCCACCCCGAGGCCATCCTCGCCGCCGGGCAGCAGGCGCCGCACTTCGACGACGACGGCGTCGCCCAGATCCTTGAGGCCAAGCTCGCAGCCCTGGGCGTCCGGCTGCCCTGAGCTGCCGTGCCGCCTGACCGTCCGGCCAGCAGTCACGTCAGGGCAGGCTCCCATTTTGCCGCCGGTTCCGCATGAAACGGCGCAGGACGGCTGTCCTGCGCAGACACACCGGACTTCCAGCTGAAGGTCAACTAATGTTCACCATCGCGCCCTAGGCTGAAATTTCACGACCTAGCAGCTGACTGATGGTGGGGAAATCATGGCCAAGTACCGCACGGAAAAGACGGACGAGACCCCCCTGCGCCGGGTCACGCCGGACGCGCACTGGAAGAGTCTGCAGCAGGGAGACCGGGTCAGCGTCAGGCTGGCGCCCGGCTACGAAACCGAAGGCCTGGTGGACGCCGTCACGGCAGACCATACCGCCGTCTGGGTGCATCTCGACGGCGGGCGTGGCCGCACGCTTTTGCACTGCAGCGACGGCGTGGAGATCCTTCCGCCCGCGAACTGATCCAGGGCTCCCCGACCGGACTGCGTCTGTTTAACAGGTCCCGTCCGCAGTCCGGGGCTCCGATAGGCTTCAGGAGTGAGCACCCCGCACCCCTACTTTGCCACCGGTGACGGCCCGGTACATCCCGTGGCGATGGCCCACCGGGGCTTCTCCCGGGACGGACTGGAGAACTCCATGGCGGCGTTCCGCGCCGCCGTCGAGCTGGGGTTCCGGCATCTGGAGACGGATGTGCACACCACCGCCGACGGCGTCCTGCTGCTGTTCCACGATGAAACCCTGGACCGGGTCACCGACGGCCGCGGCCGGATCGCGGAGCTTCCGGCGGAGACCGTGGCGCGGGCGCGAATCGGCGGCGCGGAGCCCATCCCGCTGTTCGAGGAGCTCGCCGCCGCCTTCCCGGACGTCCGGCTGAACCTCGACATCAAGGACTGGAACTCGGTGGACGCCCTGGCCGCGGCGATCGAACGCTTCGGCCTGCATGACCGCGTACTGATTGCCAGCTTCTCGGACCGCCGGCGCCGGGCCGTGCTGAAACAGCTGAGCCGCCCCGTTGCGAGCTCGGCCGGAATCGTGTCCAACGCCCTCTTTGTCCTGCTGGGCCCGGTTCTCCCGGCGCCCCTGCTCCGCCTCACGGCGGGACGTGCGCTCCGGGGCGTCGACGCCCTGCAGGTCCCGGTCAAGTACGGTGCTGTGACCGTGGTGACGCCCGGCTTCGTCCGGCGCGCCCACCGGCACGGGCTGCAGGTTCACGTCTGGACGGTCAACGATCCCGCGGAAATGCACCGGCTGCTGGACCTTGGCGTGGACGGGATCGTCACCGACCGCGCGGACCTGCTCAAGGAAGTCCTGCAGCAGCGCGGCGGCTGGCACAGCTGACCCCCGCCGGCGCGCAGCGCCGCCACCCCGGCCAGCAGTGCGGCCCCCGGCGTCATCCGCGCTCCGCCGATCACCAGAACCGATCCCCGGTCATCCTTGCCCAAGCCGCCGCCGGGCAGCGGCCAGTCACGCAACAGCGACGTTGTGACGGCCTCCGGCCGGACAGGCTCGCGTGCGGGCTCAGGAGTAGCAACGTCACCGCGGGTGGACATTGGTATCTCCCGCGTGTTCGGTCACCGGGACCCCCTCGCTCATCAGGTGGTCTGCCATGTTGAAACTCTCCAATTGCCACGGACCGGTACCGCCCGGCCGGACGAAGCGGCTCACTGAGGCATTGAGAATCGCGGAACTCGCAGCGATGTCCAGCAGCTCCCGCTCCGTCAGCCCTTCCAGGATGTAGCGGAACAGCAGGATGACGGCGTCGTGGCACACCAGCAGCACGCGCTGGCCGGGGTGCAGGCGATCGAGGTCGGCCAGCAGGGTGCGCAACCGCAGTACGACGTCCGCCCACGACTCGCCGCCGGGCGGACGGTAGTAGAACTTGCCCAGCCAGCGCCGGCGCTCCGCTTCCTGCGGGAGTCTCGCCTCGACACCGGCGGAGGTGAGCATGTCCAGGATGCCGAGCTCACGGTCACGCAGCCGCTCATCCAGCAGGGGCTGCGTCTGCCCGCCTCCGGTGTGGATGGCCAGTTCCACCGTCTGGCGGGCCCGTAGATAGGGCGAGGACCAGACGGCCGCCCGCCGGTCCGCCGGGAAACCGGCGAGCAGGCGGCCGAGGGCCAGCGACTGCTCCCGCCCGGCTCCGGACAGCTCGACGTCGGCGTCGCGGGCCGGAACATTGATGGCGTGCGCCCCGGACTGGTGCGCCGTCGTGGCGGCCACATTCCCCTGGCTTTCGCCATGCCGGACAAGCAACAGCTCGGTCATGCCGGGCGGGCTGTTCCTGGCGGGCCGACCGGTCATGCCCTCACGGGTCCCTCCGTTTTCCTTCACCGTTACCCCCTGGGTCCGGGACGAAGCTGTGTGGCTGCCACGTTACTCCCGACGCCATGGCCTGTCGCCGGTGGTCCGACGTCGGGAGGGGCCCGGGGCTGGCAGGATGGAAGCATGCGCATTCTGATCGCCCCGGATAAATTCAAAGGTTCCCTGACCGCTGCCGAAGCCGCCTCCGCCATCGCCGAAGGTGCCCTCCGCGTTTATCCCGACGCCGAGGCCATCCAGTTTCCGGTGGCCGACGGCGGCGAAGGGACCCTCGAGGCGGCCGTCGCCGCGGGATACGAGGAGCGGCTGAACGCCGTTGTCGGACCGATCCTGGCGCCGCTGGGCGCCGCGTGGGCTATCCGCCAGGACGCCTTCGGCGGGGCCACGGCAGTGATTGAAACCGCGCAGGCTTCCGGCCTGGCGCACATGGATCCCACCCCGGCCAACGCCCTGCGGGCCCACAGCTACGGCTGCGGCCAGCTGATCGCGGCCGCCCTCGACGCCGGAGCGACGGAGATCGTGCTGGGCCTGGGCGGCTCGGCAATGAGCGACGGCGGCAGCGGCGCCTTGCGCGCGCTGGGCCTCAAGCCGCTCGACGCCGCGGGCAACGTGGTGCCGCTCGGCGGCGGCTCGCTCGCTGACGTGGCGCAGCTCGACGTCAGCGGCCTTGATCCGCGGCTGGGCGCCGTGACCTTCCGGATCGCCGTCGACGTGCAGAACCCGCTCTTTGGCAGGGATGGCGCAGCCCGCGTGTTCGGCCCGCAGAAGGGCGCGGACGAGGACGCCGTGGAGCTGCTCGACGCCGGACTCCGCAACTGGGCCTCAGTGCTGCGGCAGTCCACCGGACGGGACGTCAATGTTCCCGGGGCCGGGGCCGCCGGCGGATTCCCGGCGTCGTTCCTGGCCCTCAGCAACGCAACGCTGGAAAGCGGCTTCGAGCTTGTCGCCGGGCTCACCGGGCTGGCTGGCAAGCTCGCGCAGGCGGACCTCGTAATCACCGGCGAGGGCTCCGTTGATTCCCAGTCGCTGGCCGGCAAGGCGCCGATTGCGCTCGCGGATGCGGCGCTGGGCCTTGGAATTCCCGTGATTGTGGTCGCGGGTCGGATCCTGGTCAGCCCGGAAGAGCTCGCCAGTCACGGTGTGGTGGCCGCGGCGCAACTGCTGGATTTGGCCGGCAGCCCGGACGACGCCGTCGCTAACGCCGCGAAGTACCTCGCATGGGCCACCAGCCAGGTGCTCGAGGGGGCCTGAGCGCTCAGGCGCCCGTCTGATAGTGCGGCTCCGCGACCGGCTTGGATTCGGGGGAGCCTCGCTCGCGCAGGTACACCGAAGCGCCAACGAGGACGGCCACGGCCAGGAATTCGCTTTGCCAGTTCTGGAAGGACTCAAACCAGAAGCGGCTCGTCGCGAGATACTCGAGGACGGTCACGGGCGCCTGACCGTGGCTCTGCTGCTCGGAACTGTATTCCTCGCTGCCGCCGATCGCGTGGAGCGCCATGGACGCCACGAACAGCAGCAGGAACATGATCGACAGCGAGTGTTCATAGAGCTTGAGGATCCAGCCGCCGCGCCGCACGGGCCACGGGGTGGCTTCCTTCAGCGGCGCGTCCCGGGGATCCTTATCCTGCGGGGCAACGCGGCCCATCGGCTTGGACTCCGAGGATCCTTTCTGGAACAGGAACACCGTCAGGATGACGTACATGCCCATCTGCAGGAACTCGGACTCCCAATTCTCGAAGGTCGCCTCGAGGAACGCCCCGGTGCCCAGGTACTGCAGCGCCGTCACGGCCGGCTCGCCATGGGACAGCTGGTCCTCGCTGTAGGCGGCGGCTCCGCTCAGGATCATTCCGCCGAAGAAAACGAGGAACAGGCCGATGTTGGCCAGTAGCAGGCCGTGTTCCTTGACCCACCCACTCTCATTTCCGGGCCGTGCTTTGCGCTGCCGGCTCGCGGCGTTCGCCATGTCAGCTCCCTTCGACGGCCTGGCGGCGGAGCCTGCTCGGCACGTAGACGAGCAGGATGAGCAGAACCGCCAGCAGCACCGCCCCTGCAGTCAGCCCCGCCACGCGGCCCGCCGTGACGTCGAAAACCAGTGCGGACGTCCCGACGCTGAGGAGCCCGATGCCGGCAAGGGCGACCTTTGCGATCCTGTCCGCGCTGGACACGAGGGCCGCCCTGAGATGCAGGCGGAACAGGCGACGGTGGACGCTGACGGGGAGCAGGATCAGGGACGTGGTGAGGGCGGCCAGCGCCACGTTGGCCAGGTAGAGAGTGGTCTGGAAATCGTCCAAGGTTTCGAACCGCGCCTGGAACGGCAGTGTCAGCAGGAAGCCCGCCAGGATCTGCACGCCGGTCTGCAGCACCCGCAGCTCCTGCAGCAGTTCCATCCAGTTGCGGTCCAGTTTTTCAATAGCCGACTCGGTTCGCTGGTCCGATCCGGAAACCTGTGGAGCGGGCTCGGATCGCGCGGACTCGGGTGGCGCTGACTCCGGCTCTGGGGTGGACACTGTTCGCCTCCGGGGTGACTGCGGATCAAACTGCGGGGGCAGTTAACACTCAACCTAGGCTTGAGCTTTGCGAAATACAAGCAGGTACTAAGTCTGCTGATGAATTTCCGGTAGGGTGGAACTGTTTACGTCACGGGGACAGCTTCGACGGCACGGCCGGCGCATGCGGCCGGGGAAGATGCCCTTGGAAAACCGACACATTGGGTAGGTGGACTATGAGTGATTCACGCAAACAGCCGGACCAGCCGCACGACCCGCGGGGCGGTTACTACTCCGGGCCGTTCCCTGAGCAGGTGCAGGAACAGCCCGGCCTGACCGCGCCCATGGAACCCCAGCCGGACCACGGCGAGGAGAGCTACGAAGGCAGCCGTGCCCTCCAAGGCAAAGCCGCATTGATTACCGGCGGGGACTCCGGAATCGGCAAGGCCGTGGCCATTGCCTTCGCCCGCGAGGGCGCCGACGTCGCCATCTCCTACCTGCCGGAGGAGGAAGCCGACGCGCAGGACACCGCCGCGTGGGTCCGCAAGACCGGGCGCAGGGCGCTGCTGATCGCCGGCGACGGGCGCAGTGAAGAGTTCGCCACCAGGATTGTGGACGACACGCTCGCCGAGTTCGGCCGGCTGGATGTCGTGGTGCTGAACGCCGCCTATCAGAAGAACCGCGACAGCTTTGAGTCCCTGCCCACCGAGGAGTTCGACCGGGTCTTCCAGACCAACCTCTACTCACTGCTCTGGACTGCGCGGGCGGCCGTGCCGCACCTTAAAGCGGGCGCGTCGATCATCACGACGGCGTCCATCCAGGCCTTCAACCCCTCGCCGCAGCTCATCGACTACGCGATGACCAAGGCGGCTCAGGTCGCCTTCACCAAGGCCTTGGCGCAGGACCTCGGGCCGCAGGGGATCCGCGTTAACGCCGTGGCTCCCGGCCCCATCTGGACACCACTGATCCCCGCGACCGAGTGGCCGGACAAGTTGCCGACCTTCGGCCAGGACACCCCGCTGCAACGCGCGGGGCAGCCCGCGGAACTCGCCCCGGCGTACGTCCTGCTGGCCTCCGACCACGGGTCCTACATCTCCGGCGCGGTAGTTCCGGTCACGGGCGGCAAGGGTCTCTGAGCCGCACCGCCCCGTCGATCCAATTCACACAGTTCGAATTTCCAGCATGGAAGGAGCACTATGACTGAGGGCCAGCAACAGGATCCCATCGAAGAGGCAGGCGGCTACGGAACGCCGACGGCGGAGCAGGAAATGCCCGCCGGCGACACGAAGAAGTTTGCCCAGCCCCGCGAGGAAGAAGCCTTCGACGCCGCGGGGCTCAGCCAGGACAGCCCGGACGGGGAGACCTACCCGGCCGGCGCCCCTGACCTGAGCCAGTTCGGCGCTGAAGACCAAGACAGTGCAGGAGAACCCGGAGCAGGACGCTTCGGAGGAACGGAGGAACAAATGAGTTCGGAAAACGCCAGCACAGCCCCCGGGTTCGACGCCGACGCGGCGGAGAACTCAGGCGTGGCCATGCCGTCCGCGGAGGCAGAGATGGACGAGTCAAACACCGAGGAGCCCGCAGCCGGGCGGCCGTTTTCTTCGGAGCCCGGACAGGACGCGGCCGGTCTGCCCGACGGATCCGGAACTGACTTGCCCGAGGTCAAGGCCCCCAAAGACCGCGACGATGAGGAAGCCTTCGACGCCGGCTAGGCCGGGCACCGGACCGCGAACACCGAACAAAGAGGCCGGGATCCGTGCACCGTATGGTGTCGGGTCCCGGCCTTTCGGCTGCGGCTCGCTGACGCCGGCGGGGGCCTAGCGGCGCTTCTTCGGAGTGCGCTTCACAGCGGCCGTGGCAGCGGCCAGGGCGCCTTCCGTCTCCGGCTCGGTGACCGTGCCGCGGGCCTTCGCGATTGCCGTCATGCCGTGGTAGATCACCAGGGCCGCGGCCGAGCCGAGGGCGATGCCCGTAAACTTCAGGTCGCCGACGGTCCAGGTGTAGTCGGCGATGCCAACGATCAGCGCCACGGCGGCCGTCGTCAGGTTGATCGGGTTGGAGAAATTCACCTTGTTCTGGACCCAGATCTTGACGCCCAGGACGCCGATCATGCCGTAGAGCATCGTCGCCGCGCCGCCCAGCACGCCGGCCGGGACGGTGGCGATCAGTTCGCCGAATTTCGGCGAGAAGCTCAGCACCACAGCGAAGATGCCGGCCACCCAGTAGGCCGCCGTCGAATAGACCTTGGTGGCGGCCATCACACCGATGTTTTCCGCGTAGGTCGTGGTCCCGGAACCGCCGCCCATGCCGGCCAGCACCGTGGCAGCGCCGTCGGCCATGAGCGCGCGCCCGGAGACGCCGTCGAGGTTCTGTCCGGTCATGGCGGACACAGACTTCACATGGCCGATGTTCTCCGCCACCAGCACCAGCACCACCGGCACGAAAAGGCCAACGACGCCGAGGTGGAACTGGGGGGCCTGGAAGAACGGCAACCCCACCCAGGCGGCGGAGTCCATCTTGGAAAAGTCCACTTCGCCGCGGATCGTGGCCACAACGTAACCCGCCAGGACACCGACCAGGATGCTCAGCCGGCCGAGGATGCCACGGAAGAAGACGCTGACCACGATGATCGTGGCCAGGGTGATCAGTGCCGTGACCGGGGCGGCGTCGAAGTTGATCTTCGCTGCGGGCGCGAGGTTGAAGCCGATCAGTCCCACGATCGCGCCGGTCACGATGGGCGGCATCAGGCGGTTGATCCAGCCGGCGCCGAACTTCTGCACCACCGCGCCGATGATCGCCAGCCCGACGCCGGCCAGCACCACGCCGCCGAGCGCACCGGCGACGCCGTACTGCTGCTGCGAGGCCATGATCGGGGCGATGAACGCGAAGCTGGAACCGAGGTAGCTCGGCACCTGGCCCTTGGTGATGACCAGGAACAGCAGGGTGCCGATGCCTGAAAAGAAGAGTGTCGTGGCCGGCGGCATGCCCGTGATGATCGGGACGAGGAAGGTGGCCCCGAACATGGCGACAACGTGCTGCATCCCGACGCCAAGGGTCAGCGGCCAGGCAAGGCGCTCATCCGGCTTCACGACCTCGCCAGGGCGGATCGACTTGCCGTTGCCGTGGAGCTTCCATTTGGTACCGAGCGTGCTCATTGCCGGAGCCTTTCAGAGAATGTGTGGCGGGGCGGGAAGGAATCTTCCGGAGCAACTTTACCGCGCCGGTGTTTGCGGCAAGGGTCGCCGGGGGGCGCCGCTATGCCGGACGTCACGGGGCGTTGCGGGAATCAGGCGGCATAGCTTGAAGTTGCAACAATTAGCAGTAGCGAGTGGCCGCCGTCCGGGCGGGCACGACCAGCGAAAGGGATGCCCAATGACCATCGCCCATGACGAAGCAGTAATCGACGCCGCCGCAGTAGACGCCATCTTTGCCGAGGCACGCACTGCCAACACCTTCACCGGCGAAGTCACCGACGAGCAGGCCCGGGCCATCTACGAACTCACCAAGTTCGGGCCGACCGCATTCAACTCGCAGCCGCTGCGCGTGACGTATGTGCGGTCCGCGGAAGCCCGCGCCGCTTTGGTCGAAACCCTCGCCAACGGAAACCGCGCCAAGACGGCCACCGCGCCGCTCGTTGCGGTGCTCAGCTATGACACCTCCTGGCAGGAGCAGTGGGACAACTTCTTGCCCGAGTACAACGCGCCCAAGGCCATGTACGACGCCGCTCCGGCTCTCGCCGCGGCCACCGGCAACAACAACGCGCACCTGCAGGCCGGTTACTTCATCCTCGCTGTCCGGTCCCTGGGCTTCGCCGCCGGACCCATGACGGGCGCTGACTTCACCGCTATTGACGAGGCATTCTTCCCGGAAGGCGACCAGAAGAGCTTCCTCGTGGTCAACATCGGCCAGCCCGCTGCCGATGCCTGGGGTGCGGCGAAGCCGAAATTCGCTTACGAGGACGTCGTCCGCACGGTCTGACCGCAACGGGCTGACTCGGAGGTGGCCCGGCGCTGGACTGACGCGGAGGTGCCTCCGGCACCATGGGGGACAGGCCGGAGGCACTCGGGACGCAATTCTGCGGTTGAACGCAAGGCCGCATCCGGGGCCACTCCCAGTTTAGTCCGCATCGGGGCCCAGCCACAGGGTCCCGGGGCCCTCACCTCAGAGTCTGTTGCCATAGGCCCCGGGCCCCGGCGGGACACTTCGGAGACGGTGGTCACATATTGAGCCCGCAGGGTGCAATACTAAGGTCACCTGCGGCGCGGAGTCGACGCAAATCGGGCAATTGCGAGCGGACCGGGGGGCCACTACATGATGCTTGACACCGCAACCCTGCGTGTCGCCCTGGCGGTGGTCGATCTGACCCTGCTGCTGCTCTTCTACTTCATCACGTTCCGCCGGACACGCTCGGCCTATAGCGGCTGGTGGTGCCTGGCGCTGCTGCTGTTCCTGTCCGGCAATGCGGCGTATCTGCTGGACGGCACGCCCCACCAGATCTGGGCCAATCCGCTCGGGAACGTGCTTCTCGTGGCAGGGGCGGCCAGTATCTGGGCGGGGGCACGGTCCTTGCGGACCGCGGTTCCCAATCTCTGGTACCTCGCGGCCGGCCCGGCGATCACCGCCTTAGCCTCGTTGCTGGACCATCCGGCCACCAATGTGTGGTCCGGTGCGCCCGCCTATCTGGGCTTTATGGGCCTGCTGATCGGACTCGGCTGCCGGGAACTGATCCTGCTGGACCGGCAATTTTCGCGGGTGCACCTCACGCTGGCGGTGGGTTCCGGCATCCTGGCCGCGTTCTACGTGGGCCGCTTCGCCGTCTTTCTGGCGGAGGGCCAGGATGGACAACTGTTCCAGTCCGTCTTCGGCTCGGTGACTATGACGGTCTTTTCCACCGTGATCATGGTGGTGGCATCCTTCACGATGGCGGAGCTGAGCTACGAGCAGCAGACCAGGGACCTCCGGGCCCGTGCGACGGAGGACGGCCTCACCGGGCTGCTGAACCGCACGGCATTCCTGGACCTCGCGAAGGACGAACTGCGCCGCCTCAACCGGGGCCGGACCCCTGCGTCGCTGATTCTGGCGGACCTGGACCATTTCAAGGCCATCAACGACGAGTACGGCCACTCGGCCGGTGACATTGCCCTGCAGGCGTTCGCGGATGCCTGCACGGCCACGGTCCGTTCCACCGATCTCGTGGGCAGGTACGGCGGCGAAGAGTTCATTATGCTCCTGCCGGGCGTGACGCCGGAAAGGGCCGGGGAAATCGCCGCGGATATCAGCGGCCGGCTGCACGCCTCGTCGTCGCCGGTGATCCCGCGGCTGCCCACGTCCAGCTACGGCATCACCTCGACCGCGCCCGGCAGGCTGGACCTTGACGCACTGATCGCGTCCGCGGACGCCGCCCTCTACCGTGCCAAGACCCTGGGCCGGGACCGCTCGGTGCTCGCCGGCAGCCTGGAGGAAGACTCTGCCTGAGCGGCCCGCCAGGGCGGCCAGGGGCCACGGCAACCGGAGCCCGCGGCCGGGCGTCCCGGGCCTGGTCGCCCGGGGGGCGGTTAGGAAATGACCCCGTCCACCAGCGCCTTTGCCTCAGCCTGGACCTGCTTGAGGTGCTCGGCCCCTTTGAAGGACTCGGCGTAGATCTTGTAGACGTCCTCGGTGCCGGAGGGCCGGGCCGCGAACCAGGCGTTCTCGGTGACCACCTTGAGGCCGCCGATCGCCGCGCCGTTGCCCGGCGCTTCGGTCAGTTTGGCCGTGATCGTTTCGCCCGCCAGTTCGGTGGCCGTGACGTCCGACGATGAGAGCTTGCCCAGGGCCGCTTTTTGCTCCCGGGTGGCCGCTGCGTCGATCCGGGCGTAGACCGGGTCGCCGAACTGGTCGGTGAGGCCCTTGTACAGCTGCGACGGTGACTTGCCCGTGACCGCCGTGATCTCCGAGGCCAGCAGGGCCAGCAGGATGCCGTCTTTGTCGGTGGTCCAGACGCTGCCGTCCATCTTGTTAAAGGAGGCGCCGGCGGATTCCTCTCCGCCGAAGGCTCCTTCGCCGGAGAGCAGCCCGGGGACGAACCACTTGAAGCCCACGGGAACCTCCACGAGTTTGCGGCCCAGGCTTGCGGCCACGCGGTCGATGATCGAGGAGGACACGAGGGTCTTGCCGATCACCGACTGCGGGTTCCAGCCGGTCCGGTGCCGGTAGAGGTAGTCGATTGCGACGGCGAGGTAGTGGTTCGGGTTCATCAGCCCGCCGTCCGGAGTAACGATCCCGTGGCGGTCGGCGTCGGCATCGTTGCCGGTGGCGACGTCGAATTTGGCACCGTCGGACATGCGGTTGATCAGGGAGGCCATCGCCGACGGCGAGGAGCAGTCCATCCGGATCTTCTCGTCCCAGTCGAGGGTCATAAAGGCCCACTGCGGATCGACGGTGGGGTTGACCACGGTGAGGTTCAGGTGGTGGCGCTCCCCGATCTCGCCCCAGTAGTCCACCGACGCGCCGCCCATCGGGTCCGCGCCGATCCGGACGCCGGCCTCGCGGATCGCATTGAGGTCCAGGACCGAGGGGAGGTCGTCCACGTAGCTGCTGAGGAAGTCGAACTTCCCCGTGGTGCCGGCGCTGAGGGCCTCGGCGATGGGAATCCGCTTGACGCCGCGCAGGCCGTTTTCCAGGAGCTCGTTGGCGCGGTTGGCGATCCACCCGGTGGCGTCGGTGTCAGCGGGTCCGCCGTGCGGGGGGTTGTACTTGAAGCCGCCGTCGCCGGGCGGGTTGTGGCTGGGGGTCACCACGATGCCGTCGGCCTGCGGAGCCCCGGCGGGCGAGTTGTTATTGTGCGTCAGGATGGCATGACTGAGCGACGGCGTGGGGGTGTAGCCATGGCGGGCGTCGATCAGCACGTTGACGCCGTTGGCCGCGAGCACCTCAAGAGCGGAGTTCTGGGCCGGCTCGCTCAGCGCGTGCGTGTCCTTGGCAAGGTACAGCGGGCCGGTGATGCCCTGGCCGGCGCGGTACTCCACGATCGCCTGCGTGATGGCGAGGATGTGGGGTTCGTTGAAGGACGCCTTCAGGCTCGACCCCCGGTGCCCGGAGGTGCCGAAGGCCACCCGTTGCCCGGGGTCACCCAGATCCGGGGCAAGGTCATAGTACGCATCCAGGAGCGCAGTGAGATCAACAAGGTCTTGGGATTGGGCAACAGTGCCCGCGCGGCTAGCCATGGCACCAGCATGCCAGACCTGCGTGGAAGGCAACATGATTTACGGCCCCTGTGACGCGGAAATATCCTGCGCAGCGCAACGGGACGGCGGTAGGCTGAAATCCAGAGACATCCAGTAGGGGGAAACCATGACTGACCAGCCGAAACCCGAGCACGACGGGACGCCGGAGGGCTACCAGCCGCCGTCGCACGTTCCTTCGCAGGACTCCGACATCCCGGCACCGCCGACGCTGCCTGCCACCTCGAAGTTGGAACAGCCGGGCTACGGTCAGCAGCCGAACCGGGCCCCGGGGCACTCCGGGGAGCAGTTCGGCCAGCAGGCTCCGGACTACAGCCAGCCCACTGATCCGTACGGCACGCCTCATGGCGCCGCCCCCCAGCAGCCGTTCGGCCAGCAGCCCTATGGGCAGCAACCCCCCGCGCAGCAGCCATATGGCGCGCCGGCGCCGTATGGCCAGCCGGGCAGCCCGTTCAACGCCTACGGGCAGCCGAGCTATTACGGTGTGCCACCGGAGCCCAAGGGCCTCAGTATCGCCAGCCTGTGCTGCGGCGTCGCCACCTTCCTGGGGCTGGGCTTCTTCCTCCTGCCGCAGCTCGCGGCGGTCATCCTCGGGCACATGGCCCTCAAGCGCGAGCCGTCGGGCAGGGGCATGGCTATTGCCGGCCTGGTGTTGGGCTACGTCGGGATCGCGCTGACTGTACTGGCGATCATGGTCATCGCGCTCGGGCTGGCCATTGGCACCTCCGGCCGAATGTACTACGGGGCCTAGGCTCTCCGGCCAGCGGGCCAGCAGGTCCGCGCACAGCGGCTGAACTCGACTTGCCGGGAACCCCGGAACCCGTGCGCCGCTGATCCTGCTCCCCGCCGCTCCCGCCCCACACGCGGCAGGAGTTCGACGTCGGACTCCTCGCCTGCAGCGGTGGCGTGGACGCGGTACTCACGCGGTGCGCGGTGCCCCGGACTCATCGGCTCAGCGGACGCCGCCCATGAGCTTCCTGATCGCCGGCGAGGCCGCGACCAGACCCACGGCCAGCAGCATGGCGGTGCCGCCGATGCCAATGAAGTATGGCAGCTCGTCGTCGGGGTTGTACAGGCCGGACAGCATGCCCGCCAGGGTGGTGCCCAGCGACACCGAGAGGAAGAACAGCGCCACCATCTGGGTGTGGAACGCCTTCGGAGCCAGTTTCGTGGTGACGGACAGGCCGATGGGGGACAGGAACAGTTCCGCGAGGGTGAACAGGAACAGGATCCCCACCAGCGCCAGCAGCGGAGTCTTGCCGTCCCCGGCCAGCGGGATGAAGGCCAGGAACGCCAGGCCCATCACAAAGAGGCCGACTGAGAATTTGAGCGCCGACCCGGGCTGCCTGCGGCCCAGCCGGGTCCAGAGGGCGGCCATGACGCCGGCGAAAATGATGATGAACACCGGGTTAATGGACTGGACCCAGGCGGCCGGCATTTCCCAGCCGAACAGGTTCCGGTCCAGTTTCTCCTCCGAGTACACCGCGATGAAGGTGAACTGCTGCTGGAACAGCGCCCAGAACGCGGCCGAGGCGATGTACAGCGGGATGAAGGCGGCCACCCGGCGGCGTTCGGTCCCGTTGACCTTCTTGCTGCTGAAGATCAGGGCGAAGTAGAGCACGGATGCGCCGATGGCCGCATAGGCCATGGACATGGCGAGATTTTCGGCATTCACGATGCCGGTGGCCAGCAGCACGGCGATCACGGCGGCGATGGCGGCGAAGCGCAGGCCATACTTGCTGCGCTCGGCGGCGGGCAGCGGGTTGTGCACCCGGTGCGCTTCCTCGGGCAGGTTCTTGCGGCCCCGCGCATAGACGGCCAGGCCGACGGCCATGCCGACGGCGGCGGCGCCGAAGCCCCAGTGGAACCCGTGGCTTTCCTGCAGCCAGCCGGTGACGAGCGGACCGATCAGCGCGCCCGCGTTGATGCCCATGTAGAAGATGGAGAATCCGGCGTCGCGGCGTTCGTCCTTCTCCCGGTAGAGGCTTCCGACCAGCGCGGTGGCATTGGCCTTCAGGCCGCCGGAGCCGACGCCGACCAGCACCAGGCCCGCGATCAGGCCGGGAATGCCCGGCACCAAGGCGAGGCCAATGTGGCCGGCCATGATCAGGATGGCGGAGCCGAAGAGCACCTTTTCGGAGCCGAAGACCCGGTCCGCGAGCCAGGCGCCAAGGATGGTGGAGAGGTAGACGCCGCCGCCATAGGCGCCGACGAGGCCCGCGGCCAGGCCCTGCTCTATCCCCAGGCCGCCCTCAGCGGCTGTGAAGTACATGTAGTAGAGCAGGATCCCCTGCATGCCGTAGAAGGAGAAGCGCTCCCACATCTCCACGGAGAACAGGCTGGCCAGCATCTTTGGGTGGCCAAAAAAGGACGTATCGCCCGGCGTTGTAACGGGGGGATTGGATAAATGAGTAGTGCTCATTTTCTTAATGCTGACAGTGTGACGCGGGATTGTCACATTCGCGGCGCCGCGGGGCAAGCCAAATCGCCTGGTGTTTTGCCCCGGTTTCACCCCCCCGGGCCCCGGTTTCCCCCCGTTGCGCTGTCACTAGATGTTGCTATGGACGCGGAATGGCAGCTATACGTGATAGCGCAACCGGGGGGGGGGCGGCGCGGGCTAACCGGCGTCGAACATTATGACCTGGCGCACGGCCTTGCCGTCGGCGAGCTGGTCCATTGCCTCGTTGATGTCCGCCAGGGCGATCCGCGCCGTGATCAGCTCCTCTACCGGCAGTTTTCCCTCGCGCCAGAGCTGGGCATACTTCGGGATGTCCCGGGACGGCACCGCGGAACCAAGGTAGCTGCCGACGATTGTCCGGGCCTCGGCCGTGACGGTCAGCGGGGAGATTTGGGCGCGGGCGTCCGGGTGCGGCAGGCCCGCGGTGACTGTTGTGCCGCCCGCCGCCGTCGCGGTGAACGCGGTTTCGAAGGCGCGCGGGTTCCCGGCGCATTCGATGACGTACCTGGCCTTGACGCCCTGCTCCAGAACCTGCTGCGGGGTGTATGTTTCGTGGGCTCCCAGCCGGCGGGCATGCTCAAGTTTTTCGTCCAGCGTGTCCACGGCAACGATCCGCGACACACCCTGGGAGATCGCCGTGATCAGCGCGGCCATGCCGACGCCACCGAGACCCACGATCATGATGCTGTCCTCCGGCCGGGGCCGGGCCGCATTCAGGACGGCGCCGCCGCCGGTCAACACGGCGCAGCCGAGGACAGCGGCGACGTCCGCGGGGATGTCATCACCGACCGGGACGGCCGAGGCGCGGTCCACCACGGCATGGGTGGCGAAGCCGGAGACGCCCAGATGGTGAAAGATCTTTTCGCCGCTGCGGTCCAGACGCATGGATCCGTGGAGCAGGGTGCCATCACCGTTGCTCTTCGAGCCCGCGGTGCAGGGGAGCCGTCCGTCTTCGGCGCAGTTCGCGCACTGTTCACAGCGCGGCAGAAAGGACATCACGACACGCTGGCCCGGCGCCAGGTCCGTGACGTCCGCGCCGACCTCGACGACGCGTCCGGCAGCCTCATGCCCCAGCAGCATCGGGACCGGACGCACCCGGTTGCCGTCCACAACACTCAGGTCCGAATGGCAGATTCCGGCGGCCTCGATCCGCACCAGGATCTCGGTGGGTCCGGGGCCCGCCAGCTCCAGCTCGGCGATGCTGATGGGCTTCGAGTCCGCGTAGGGGCGGGGGCAGCCGATTTCCTCAAGTACTGCACCGGTGATCTTCATTGATCCCTCTCGGGTGGGAGTTTTCAAACTGGACATGTCCAGTCCAGACCTTGCTCAGCTAAACCGTAGCCGCACCGGCCGGTGAAATCACCCACCGCCCGCGGGTCGTGGGGCTAGCAGCCCAGCTGGGTTGCCAGCTGCAGCAGCAGTGCCTCGGAGCCCAGCGGCCCGATCAGCTGGATGCCCATCGGCAGCCCGGCCTCCCGGGCGCCGCCGGTCCAGTGCACCGGAACGCTGATCGCGGGCAGCCCGCAGACGTTCACCATGGACGACCAGGGCGCATATTCGCACTGCTTGCGGTAGTCGCCGTCGGCGTCCCCCGTCCATTCGGCCGCGGGCCAGTAACCGTCACCGTGGGCGGCCCCCGTGAACCAGCCCACCGGCCGGGGCGTCTGTGCCAGCGCGGGCGTCATCATCACATCCCAGCCGGCGTACTGGGCAATGGTGTCCCGCCGGAACTGGCGCAGGAACCCGAGCGACTCTGCGAGTTGCGCCGGTCCGCGCTGCTGCGCGCGGCGCCGGAACGTCCGTGTCAGCGGGGTCAGGAGGGCCTCGCGCTGGGGAACGATCCGGGCATCCCCGACGGCGGCAGTCCAGGCAGTGGTGAACGCGGCAGGGTAGCGGTTGTCGTAGCGGATTGAGGCGTCCGATGTTTCGTGCCCGGCTGCCTCCAACCGCCGGATGCCTTCGGCCAGGGCATCGAGGGCCTCGGGGTCCGGCGTGAACGGGAAAACCGCCTGCCACGGGCTGTCCAGGCTCACCCCGATCCGCAGCCTGGGCGGGTCCTGTGCCGCGGTTTCAAGGTAGCCGGGAACCCGAATCCCGGACTTGTCGGCCGGGCCGGGCACCATGGCATCGAGCAGCAGGGCAGCGTCCGCCGCGGAGCGGGCCAGCGGCCCGGACACGACCAGACCGGCGGGATCGCCGGAGCTCTCACCAGCGGGAACCAGCCCGCGGCCGGGTTTCAGGCCCACCAGTCCGCAGGCGGCAGCCGGAATGCGGACCGAACCGCCGCCATCGGAGCCGGGGGCGACGGGCACGAGTCCGGCGGCCACGGCCGCGGCGCTGCCGCCGGAGGATCCTCCCGAGCTGCGGCTCAGGGCGTGCGGGTTCCGTGAGGGCGGCGCGATTCGGTTCTCGCTGTACGCCGTCAGGCCGAACTCCGGGACCTGGGTTTTGCCCAGCGAGACCACGCCCGCACTCTTGAGAGTCGCCACGATGGCGCTGTCTGCCGGGGCCGGCTTATGGTCCAGGGCGGCGCTGCCGTGCGTGGTCGCGACGCCGGCGACGTCCGTCAGGTCCTTGAAGGCCACCGGCATGCCGTGCAACGGCGCCAGCCCGGTCCCGGCCCGTATCGCCCGGGCGCGGGACTCGTCCGCTGCCGCCGCATCCAGCACGGCCTGCTCCGCGGTGACGGTGATAAAGGCGCCGAGGTGCCGGTTTTCGGCGCCGATGCGGTCCAGAAAATGCTCCGTGGCCTGCTGTGAGGAGAGTTCGCCGGAGCGCAGGGCGTTGCGCAGCTCCACGGCGGAGAGCTCATGAATCTCAGCCAAGGTAGCGCGGCCCCGGTGGTTCTCCGGCCGCTCGCTCCCGGGGACATGCCCAGTGCTGGCGCGGGCGGGTGGACCTGGTGGGTTTGTGCCCAGCCGTGGCGCCGGGGGGAGGGCATGTCCCGCGGGTGGGGGAGCGGGGAGCCGCCGGAACCGCATGCCGGGCCGCTGCCGTGGTTCTCCTTTGCGCCATGCCAGAAGCGTAACCTGCTGCCGGGTGAGGGCGTCCGGATCCGGCTGGCGATACGCTGGAGGCAGACCATTCATTCTGCGGAAGGGACGACCATGAGCGACTTTGACACCGTAACCGTGTCCGACATCCCTGAACGGGCCAAGATCCTCGACGTCCGGGAAGACTACGAGTGGGTCGCAGGCCACGCCGCCGGGGCACTGCACATCCCGCTGGACCAGCTCCCGGCCCGGCTGGAGGAACTCGACCCGGACGAGGACCTCTACGTTATCTGCCGCACCGGGGGCCGCTCCTTCCGCGCTGCCCAGTGGCTCTCCGGTCAGGGATATTCCGCCCTGAACGTAGCCGGCGGCATGGACCAGTGGCTGGAAACCGGAATGCCGCTGGTGTCCGACAACGGACTCAAGCCCGTCATCCTGTAGTTGAAGAAAGAATCGCCGATGCCCGCATCACCCGTCACGTACACCTTCCTCGGACCTGCGGGCACCTTCACCGAGGCGGCCCTGTTACAGGTTCCCGATGCGGCGGCAGCCATCCGCATTCCGTCGTCCAACGTCAACACGGCGCTGGACAAGGTCCGTGACGGCTCGGCGGACGCGGCCATGGTGCCGATCGAGAACTCCGTGGAGGGCGGTGTCTCCGCCACCCTGGATGCGATCGCCACAGGAAAGGAACTGCGGATCCTCCGTGAGGCCCTGGTACCGATCAGCTTCGTGCTGGTGGCCCGGCCCGGAACCCGGATCGAGGACATCCGCCGGATCTCCACCCACAGCCACGCCTGGGCACAATGCCGGCTCTGGGCCGACCATAATATTCCGAATGCAGAATACATCCCCGGTTCCTCGACGGCCGCGGCGGCCATGGGACTGCTGGAGGGCGACGTGCACTACGACGCGGCGATCTGCGCCCCGATTGTGGCCACCGAGCAGCCCGGACTCACGGTGCTGGCCGAGAACATCGGCGACAACCCCGGTGCAGTCACCCGGTTCGTGCTCGTCGGCCGGCCCGGCGAGCTGCCGGAGCCCACCGGCTCGGACAAGACCACCGTGGTGGTCCCGCTGCCGGAAGACCGGCCCGGTGCCCTGATGGAGATTCTTGACCAGTTCGCCACCCGCGGGGTGAACCTCAGCCGGATCGAGTCGCGGCCCACCGGGCAATACCTGGGCCACTACTTCTTCAGTATCGACGCCGACGGCCATGTGGCCGACGCCCGTATGGCAGACGCCCTGGCCGGCCTGCACCGGATCAGCCCGGCGACCCGATTCGTGGGTTCCTACGCCCGAGCCGACGGGCACCGGACCGTCGTGGAGCCGCACACTTCGGACCAGGCATTCCGGGCAGCACATGCCTGGGTCAAAGACATTCTGTCCGGGGCATCTGTGGTGCCGGAATATACGTCCAAGGCTTCGCCCACAGCGTAGACAAATGCCACTTCCGGCACTTCCGCCCCTATGAAACTGTGCGTATGCTTGCCTGATCCATATTGGGGAAGTCCTCTATCGAGGGAGCAGGTCATGGCAGACACCAGCCTTGAAAATGACGGCCAGGGAATGATCGTGAATCCCAAACCGACCGCTGACAACCAGGACTGGGACGGCGACGACGCCGACCGTGCAGATCGGCTGCGCTTCGAAGAGGAGCAGGCCATGATCCGCGAGCAGTCCGAAGCGCGCGCCGCCAAGGCCGCCGCGGAAGCGAAGAAGGCCGCCGACGCCAAGAAGGAAGCCAGCGCCTAATCTCCCTCGGCGTCGTCCTTGACCCGGACGAGCAGCGAGCCGGGAGCAACCTGCACGGTGACCTTCGTGGCCGATCCGGTCGGATCCCCGTCGACCTGTGTGGGCATCGGCTCCGCACAGCGGATAGTGATTTTGCCGGAACGGTAATACGTCATCACCGGCAGGTTTCGCTTGTGCTTCAGCACGATCTTCCAGTACATCGCCAGCCAGCCGATCGCGCTGCGCGGGCTCATCACCACAACGTCCAGCATCCCGTCGTCGATCATTGCCTGCGGGATGAAATCGATGCCGCCGGGGATCAGGCCGCAGTTCGCGAACAGTACGCTGCGGATCTTCCGGCTCTGTTCCGGCTGGTCGTCCAGCGAGATGGACACCTTCTTGCGGCGGCCGGGGAGGTGCCGCACGCCCGCCTCGGTGTAGGCCAGCCAGCCCACAGCTTTTTTGAGGCCGTCGTTGGTGTCGCCCACCACCTCAGCGTCCATGCCGATGCCGGCAATAACCAGGAAAGTATGCTCCTCGGCCGCGTTCGTGCGGGAATTCTCCACCTTCATCCGGGCCGTATCGATAAAACGCTGGTGGCCGAACAGGGCCGTCTGGACATTTCCGGGCAGGTCACCGACATCCAGGTGGATGTTCCGTGCCAGCAGGTTGCCGGTGCCGAGCGGAATCAGGCCCATGGCAACGTCCGTGCCGGCGAGAATGTCGGCCACGACCCTCACCGTGCCGTCACCGCCCCCGACGAGGACGACGTCGGCGCCGTATTCGACGGCGGCCAGCGCCTGGGAGAATCCGGGGTCCGCGGCCGTGGTGTCGAAAAACCGCGGCGGCACCCAGCCAGCCGCGGCGCACTCACCTTCAATCACCGCGCGGGCTTCATCGGACCTGGACTTGATCGGGTTCATCACCACGGCCACCTTTTGCTGGCCCAGGCCCGGACTGTGCGTTTCCTCCCACACGGCGCTGCGCGTGTGCCGCGCCCTGAGCTTGCGCACTCCCCACCAGCTGGAGACGGCAAACGCCACGACTCCAGCGATGACGAGGTAAAGCGGCCAGTCGCTCATTGTGCTCCAACACTATCCCGCCGGCGGCCGGGGCCCTGATTGCCCGGGAATGGTGGTCGGATTGGATACTCTTGTCAGGTGATCGACGTAAAAGACCTCAGCGAAAATCCGGACAAGTTCCGGGCCAGCCAGCGCGCCCGCGGCGCCGACGAATCCGTGGTGGACGCGATCATCGCCGCGGACTCGGCCCGGCGTGCGGCCCTGATCCGCTTCGAAAACCTCAGGGCCGAGCAGAATGCCTTCGGCAAGAAGGTGGCGCAAGCCAAGGGCGAGGAGAAGCAGGCCCTGCTGGCGGAGGTCAAAGCCCTCGCGGGCGAGGTCAAGTCCGCCTCCGCGGAGGCCGACGTCGTACAGGCCGCCCACGAGGAACTGCTGCGCGGCATCCCCAACCTCATCGAGGATGGCGTCCCTGCGGGCGGCGAGGACGACTACATCGTGGTCAAGACCGTCGGCTCGCCCCGCGAATTCACAGATTTTGAGCCCAAGGACCACTTGGAGATCGGTGAATTGATCGGGGCCATCGACATGGAGCGCGGCGCCAAGGTGTCCGGCTCACGTTTCTACTTCCTGCGTGGCGCCGGGGCCAGGCTGGAAATGGCGCTGCTGCAGATGGCCATGGAGCAGGCGATCGACGCCGGTTTCGTGCCGATGATCACCCCGACGCTGGTGCGCCCCGAGACCATGCAGGGAACCGGATTCGACGTTAAGCACGACGCCGAGATCTACCGCCTCGCCGAGGACGACCTCTACCTCGTGGGCACCTCGGAAGTGGCCCTCGCCGGCTACCACGCCGACGAGATCCTCGACTTCTCGGCCGGCCCGATCCGCTACGCCGGGCAGAGCTCCTGCTACCGCCGCGAGGCCGGTTCGCACGGCAAGGACACCCGGGGCATCATCCGGGTCCACCAGTTCAACAAAGTGGAAATGTTCATCTATACAACGGTCGAGGAGGCCGCAGCCGAACACGCCCGGCTGCTGGCCTGGGAAGAGGAGATGCTGGCCAAGTGCGAGCTGCCCTACCGGGTGATCGACACCGCTGCCGGCGACCTCGGCAACTCCGCCGCCCGCAAGTTCGACTGCGAGGCCTGGGTCCCGACGCAGGGCGCGTACCGGGAACTGACCTCGACATCCAACTGCACGACCTTCCAGGCGCGCCGGCTCAACATCCGCGAACGCGTGCTGAACGCGGAGGGGGCGCCCAAGGGCACCCGCGCCGTCGCCACGCTCAACGGCACGCTGGCCACCACCCGCTGGATCGTGGCCATCCTGGAGCACCACCAGAACCCGGACGGCTCCGTGAACATCCCGAAGGCCCTGCAGAAATACCTCGGCGGGATGACGGTCTTCCCGGTCATCTGATCTCCGGCGGCCGTTATGGGCGTCGACAGCTGTTCACGCGGGTTTCACCGTGCGCTGTGGCCTGCGTCCTAGCGGCTGCCGGGGGCGTCTGCTCTACTTGGGGGATGACTACATTGACTGAAACCTCAGTCGCCGGCAACGATGACCGGCGAGACAACAACGAGAATATCCCGACCAGCAACGGCCACAAGCTGATGGTTGCGCTCGACGTCGACGGCACCCTTGTCGACCACGACGGGCACATGTCCGTTCCCGTCCGCGAAGCCGCCCGCGACGTTGTGGCGGCAGGCCACCACGTCACGATAGCAACCGGCCGCTCACTCAACGCGACGCTGCCCATCATTGAACACATCGGGATCGAAAACGGCTATGCCGTGTGCTCCAACGGCGGCGTCACGCTGCGCCTCGACTCCAGCCTCGCCGACGGTTACGAGATTGTGCACAAGGCGACCTTCGACCCGGGTCCCGCCCTCCGGGCACTGCGCAAGCGGCTGCCCTCGGCAAAGTACGCGCTGGAGGATGAGGACGGGAACTTCCTCTCCACCGAGCGCTTCCAGGACGCGAGCTTCGGGGTGGAGGCAATCGGCGTCGACTTCCAGACCATGCTGGCCGCCACCGCTGTGCGCGTGGTCGTGTTCAGCACCGAGAACACCCCCGAGGAGTTCAACAACGCCATCCGGCACATCGGCTTGGCCGGGGTGACCTACTCGGTGGGCTGGACGGCGTGGCTGGACATCGCGGCCGCCGGCGTGACCAAGGCCAGCGCCCTGGAGCACCTCCGCGGCCGGCTGGAGGTCGAGGCGCACCGTACGATCGCCGTCGGCGACGGCCGCAATGACATCGAGATGCTCGGCTGGGCCTTCCGCGGGGTGGCCATGGGCCAGGCACCCGAGGAAGTCATCGCCGCCGCGAACGAGGTCACGCACTCCGTCTACGACGACGGCGCCGCCCACGTGCTGCGCAGCCTGCTGCTCTAACCACGCAGGGCGCGGCCAACTGGGCCGCGGCCAGTGCGGCCCAGCGGTCAGCGCACCTCGAGAATCAGGCCCAGCAGCCTGGCCGCGCCGGGCCGCGCCGCGTGTTCCTCATTCCACTGCGCACGCGCCACCGCTTTGCTGACCGCCTGGGTGGTGATTCCGAGCTCCCTGGCCACCGCCTTCTGCTGCCCGCGGACGCCGGGGGTCAGCAGATCGAGCACCCGCCATTCCGCGGGGCTGCGGTCGTGCACGATGTGCCCCAGCAGCCGCAGCACGGCCTCGGACTCCGCGGCGAGGTCGGCCAGCGGGCCCTCAACGGCAACCGGAATCCGGTCCTTGCCGTTGCGCAGCCTGTCGACGGCCCGGCGGGCATAAATCAGCCCGTGCCCTGAAGCGTCCTTGATCTGGTTCGGCAAAGGCTCATTGACCGGACCGACGCCGATGCCGACGTACCAGCTGCCGGTCCGCAGTGCGATCAGCGCGGCTTCGACGGCCTGCTCGGGACGGTCCACAATGCCCTGGACCTCGTCTTCCACCGAGCGGTCGAAATCGAGGCGCGCCGGAATGTGCCGCAGGTCCTTGAGGAGCTGCGGCACGCAGTCGCCGTCGCGCCGGCTGTCGGTTTGGTTGATGGTCAGCGTGAACATTCTGGGACCACACTACCCGGTGGTACGGGGCAGGCAGGAGCCGCCCCCGGACACACGGCCCGGGGGCTTGTGCCCGGTCCGGGGACGTGTTGCGATGGAGCGTGCGTACCGCCCGGGCCCCGTAAAGCGAGGAATCCATTGACCAGCGAGCTGAACACCGACGCCGAACTGGAGCTCGTGGACCGCTGGTGGCAGGCCGCAAATTACCTGTCCGTGGGTCAGATCTACCTGCGCTCCAACCCGCTGCTGCGGGAACCCCTGGGCGCCGGCAACACCAAGTCCAGGCTGCTGGGCCATTGGGGCACTACGCCCGGACTGAACTTCGTCTACGCCCATCTGAACCGGGTCATCCGCAGGGACAGCCAGAGCATGCTGTTCATTGCCGGACCCGGCCACGGCGGGCCGGCCGTCGTGGCGAACGCCTGGCTCGAGGGCACCTACTCCGAGATTTACAGTAATGTCGGCGACGACGAAGAGGGCATGGCTGAACTCTTCCGGCAGTTCTCCTACCCGGGCGGGATCCCCAGCCACGCCGCCCCGGAAACCCCGGGTTCCATCAGCGAGGGCGGCGAGCTCGGCTACTCCCTGGCGCACGCGTACGGCTCCGTCTTCGACAATCCGGACCTCATCACCGTCGTCGTGATCGGCGACGGCGAGGCCGAAACGGGGCCGCTGGCGGCGAGCTGGCACTCCCACAACTTCCTGGACCCCGTGCATGACGGTGCGGTGCTGCCCGTTCTGCACCTGAACGGCTACAAAATCGCCAACCCCACGATCCTGGCCCGGATGCCCGAATCCCAGCTGGAGCAGCTGCTCCGCGGCTACGGCCACGAGCCGCACTTCGTAACCGTGGGCCATCCGGATGAGACTGCCGCCGCGCACCGTGACTTCGCCGCCGTGCTGGACGACTGCCTCAACGAGATCCGGGACATCCAGTCCGTCCGCCGGAGCGGCGCGGCCGGACAGGACGCCGGCGACGCACCGGCCGCACGCTGGCCCGTTATCGTGCTGCGTTCGCCGAAGGGCTGGACCGGGCCCAGGGCCGTCGACGGATTGCAGGTGGAAGGCACCTGGCGGAGCCATCAGGTGCCGCTGTCCGAAGTGCGCATCAACCCGGAGCATCTGGCGCAGCTGGGGGAGTGGCTGGAATCGTATCGGCCCGGCGAGCTCTTCGACGACGCCGGGCGCCTGCGGCCGGACGTCGCGGCGAATGCCCCCGCGGGGGACCTCAGGATGAGCTCCACCCCGTACGCGAATGGCGGCGTCCTGCTGCGGGACCTCAGGCTGCCGGCGTACCGGGACCATGCTGTGGAGGTCGCCCGGCCCGGAGTCGAGCGGGTCAGCGCCATGATCACGCTGGGGTCCTGGCTTCGCGACGTGATCAGCCGGAACCCGGAGACGTTCCGGCTGTTCGGCCCGGACGAGACGGCATCGAACCGCCTGCAGGACGTCTATGCGGTCACCGACAAGGTGTGGCAGTACCGGATCGAGGAAGTCGACGAGCATCTTGCCCGCGCCGGCCGGGTCATGGAGGTCCTCAGCGAACACCTGTGCCAGGGCTGGCTGGAGGGGTACCTGCTGACCGGTCGGCACGGCGTCTTCAGCTGCTATGAGGCGTTTATCCACATTGTGGATTCCATGTTCAACCAGCACGCCAAGTGGCTCAAAGTACACCGCCGGCTGGCCTGGCGCCGGCCGGTCGCCTCGCTCAACTACCTGCTGTCCTCGCACGTCTGGCAGCAGGACCACAACGGCTTCTCGCACCAGGATCCCGGCTTCATCGACCACGCCGTGAACAAGAAAGCCGAGGTCATCCGGGTCTACCTGCCCCCGGACGCGAACACCCTGCTCTCAGTCATGGAGCACTGCCTCGCCTCACGGGACTACGTCAACATCGTGGTCAGCGGGAAGCAGCCCTCGCCGACCTGGCTGGGACCCGCCGAGGCCGCGCACCACTGCCGGCGCGGCCTGGGAATCTGGGAATTCGCCGGATCCGAAGTCCCGGGCGAGGAGCCCGACGTCGTGCTGGCCTGCGCCGGAGACGTGCCCACCGTGGAGACGGTCGCCGCGGCTGAACTGCTGAAGGCCGGTGTGCCGGGGCTGAAGATCCGGGTGGTGAACGTGGTGGACCTGATGAGGCTCCAGGACGCCAGCGAGCACCCGCACGGCCTGACGTCCCGGGACTTTGACGGGATCTTCACGGCGGACAAACCCATCATCTTCGCGTACCACGGCTATCCGTCCCTGATCCACCGGCTGGCGTACCGGCGGACCAACCAGGACGGGCTGCACGTCCGCGGCTACAAAGAGGAGGGCACCACCACCACGGCCTTCGATATGGCCATGCTCAACGGGATCGACCGCTTCCAGCTCGCCATCGACGCGATCGACCGGGTCCCGGGCCTGGCGGAGAAGCACTCGCTGCTGCGGCAGACGCTGCAGGACAGCCGGATCAGCGCCCATAACCAGACCCGGGACCACGGCGAGGACTCGAAGGAAATCAGCGGCTGGACCCTGGGCCGGAACTAGAACGGCTGCCGCTTGATGCCGTTGAGCTCGTCCAGCCCGCCGGTGGGCAGATGGATCCAGCCTTCGCTCCGGGCGGCCGGGGCCTGGCCGGCGTCGGGACGGACAGACGCGCCCACAGCCACCGCCCGCGCGGTAAGGGAGGCGATCAGCGCGTCGAACATGTCATCCGAGCGCGCCAGCCGGTCATCGAACCCGGCCAGATCCAGCCAGGGTGCTGCCTGCTTCAGCCCGCCAAGAAGCAGGGCCAGCCGCTCCGTTTCCGCGCCGCGGCGGCCCTTGTAGCCGCGGGACAGCAGGCCCCAGGATTTCAGCGACGCCGCAGGATAGACCTCGGCGAGACGGCCGCTGCCGTCACGCGCCTGCGGCCCGTGCTCCAGCGCGATCTTCGCCTGGATAACGGCGCAACGCATCGCCGGGTGGGCCAGCCGGTCAGCGGAGACGCTGAGCGGGATCAGCCCGGTCCGGGCGGTGACGAACCGGTCGGTGTCCCGGTAGGCCAGCCGCCGGCGGCCCTCGATCCCGTCATGGTCCAGCACGGGGTACGCGGCAAAGGCCGAGTGCCCGGCGATAAAGGGGAGGAAGGCGTCCGGCCAGCCCACCGGGCAGTCAATCCCGGTCATGTCGCTGGAGCCGAAGAGCCTTACGATCTCCTCGTCGCCAACGTCGAGTGCCAGGTGCGCCAGGCGCGCGGTGCCGTGGCCCCAATCGATGACTGCGGCCGCGGTCTTCCTGCTGGCCGCGGCGAGGTCGACGCCGACCGTCCTCACCGCGGTCCGCCCGGGCCGGTGATCAGAAGCACTGCCATCAACCGCTCATCCGACTCAGACCGAGTGGTAGCGAAGGGCGCCGGGAAGCCCGCCTTGGCCAGCCAGGCCCTCCCCGGAGGCGAAGCGGGCCCAGACGGCGCGGAGGGCCCGGCCCTGCGCGTCGATTTCCTGCCAGGATGCGCCCGCGAGCAGTCCCGCTCCGGCCCAGGTTTTTTGGTCTCCGAACAGCAGCGGCAGGTCCACGGTGTGCGCCGCCCCGTAAAAGTTTCCCGGCGCGGCCCAGGACAGGACGTAGCTGTAGGCCGTGCCGCCCGCCCGGGCGTGCCGCCGGGCGAATTTCCTGGCGGACCGGCCGTATACGGCCTCGGTCACTGCCCAGCTGACGGCCCTCAGGACAGCGGGCCCGAGCACAGGGACCTTGCCGAGCCGGCTGACGGCCCGGTTGCGGGGCAGGAACATCCGGGCCTCTTCGGAGGTGTGTCCGATCAGTACCTCGATCCCGGAGGCGGTGGCGTTCCACGCGTCCTCGATGCCGGATTCCGGCGGCAGCGGGGCGTGTCCGTACTGGGTGCCGAACGGCATGGCCGCGATCAGCCCGTACTTCCGGGCCACCTGCGACACCTGTTCCTCGATGGCAACAACGTCCATGGCTGGGGTGTCTTCAGTGACAGTTTCCGCGGCGATTCCCATGGCTGTGCTCATCTTGGCCCGGCCCCGGGTGATGCCCAGCGGCGCGCTTTGAATGATGGCGCGCTGGAAGAGGGCGGGGGCTTCCGGCGTGGCCATGAGGTGGGCGACGGCGTCCCCTCCGGCGGACTGCCCGAAGGCCGTGACGTTTCCCGGATCCCCGCCGAAGGCGCCGATATTGCGCTGCACCCAGCGGAACGCCTCAAGCTGGTCAAGCAGGCCCAGGTTCGCCGGCCGGCCGGTGCCCGTCGCGAGGTAGCCGAACAGGCCAAGCCGGTACGTCACGGACACGACTATGACCCGGTTTTCCGCGACGAGGGCCTTGGGATCGAAGATCGCCAGGTCACCGGAGCCGGACGTGTAGGACCCGCCGTGGAGCCACACCATCACCGGGATCCGCTCGTCGTCGTCGAGGCCGGCCGGCATGGTGATCGAGAGCCGCTGGCAGTCCTCACTGCCGGGGAGTTCGCCGTAGCGGGTGCCCAGGATGTCATCCAGGAACGGCACCGGACCCTGCGGGCAGGCCGGGGAAAGGGACGTGGCCGCGAGGACGCCGGTCCTGTCGGGCGCACTCGCCGGAGGCTGGAACCGTTCCGCGCTGGCGTAGGGGATCCCCGTGGCGCGGACGACGTCGCCGTCCCGCCATCCGGTGATCGGACCGCACGGAGGATAAAAGGCCGGTGCAACATTCATGGGTCAACGATTTCACACAATCCTGACCCGCCACCGACAACCGCCGTCGGCCCTTAAACAGCAACGCGGAGTCACGTACAGCCCATATCCGTCGTCCGGATGGGCGGCAGGTGACCCCGCGTTGAAGTTGGGGGCGTTAGTGCGTGTGCGGAACGTAACGCTTGATGGAGGCCTCGAGCTCGGCCTCGGCAGCGGCGCGGTCGCCCCAGCCCTCGGCCTTGACCCACTTGCCCGGTTCCAGGTCCTTGTAACGGGTGAAGAAATGCTCGATTTCCTTGATCAGGAAGTCGCTGACGTCGCTGATCTCGTTGATGTGGTCGAAGCGGGCGTCGACCGGCACGCAGAGCACCTTGGCGTCGCCGCCGCCGTCGTCAGTCATGTTGAACACGCCGATGGGGCGGGACTCAACGATGACGCCGGGGTGCAGGTCAAAGTCCTGCAGCAGCACCAGGGCGTCCAGCGGGTCGCCGTCCTCGCCCAGCGTGTTCTCGAAGTAACCGTAGTGCGTCGGGTACTGCATGGAGGTGAACAGGACGCGGTCCAGGCGGACGCGGCCCGTTTCGTGGTCGACTTCGTACTTGACTCGTGATCCCTTGGGGATCTCGATGGTCACGTCATGCTTCATGGACTGCTCCTTGACGAATTCAGGGGGGGCGCGGTTTTCAGGGGTGCGCGGCACACACAAAAGCCTGCCGGTGCCGCCGACTACTATTGAGGATATAGCGACAGGCGCTGGTTTCAGGAACTAGTGGGGACATTTCAGGACTAAAGGACCAACGGCAGCATGAACAGAACGAGCCTCCCCGGCGCGAACCCGGTGCCCGGGCCGCTGCGGCGGGGCCTGCCACTGCTGCTCCAGACCCTGCTGGTCGTCGCGCTCGCCCTCCCCGCCGGCTTCGCGGTCGCCCCGGCCTTCCTGGGCCCCGGCTCTGCTGCCAACCCCGCACCGGCCGCCCCCGCCTGGCACCAGATCCCCGGCACACTGGCGCCCCGCGACGGCGCGCCCGGCACCACGGACGGCCTCGAACCGCTTACTGCCACCGCTCCGGTCCCGGAACCCGGGCACCTGGCCGCCCAACTTAACGAAACCCTCAAGGCCGACGGCGCCGGGAGCTTCACCGGAGTGGTGCAGGACGCCATCACGGGGGAGGTTCTCTTCGACCGTTCCGGCGACGCGGCCCGCGTCCCGGCCTCCAATATGAAGCTCCTCACGGCCGCCGCGGCCCTGCACGCCCTCGGACCGGAGCGCCGCTTCAGCACCCGGGCAGTGGCAGGCTCCGTCCCCGGGGCCGTCATCCTGACCGGCGGCGGCGACGTGCTCCTCGGCGCCGGGGAGTCGCTCCCCGGCGCCGTGCTGGGCCGTGCCGGGCTGGCCAGCCTGGCACAGTCAACCATCCGTGCGCTGGCGGACGACGGCGTCTCCGTCCCGCTGACGGTGCTGCTGGACGACTCCCTGTTCACCGGCCCCGCGCTGAACCCGGCTTGGAACCCGGAGGATGTTGCGGCCGGCGAGGTGGCGCCACTGTTCCCGCTGGCACTGAACTCGGCCCGCTTCGACCCGGCCACCACCACCGGTCCCCGCCCGCAGGACGCCGCGATGAGCGCTGCCGAGGCATTCGCGGCCGCACTTTCCGCCGCGGCCGCTCCGGCCGGGCTGACGGTGACGCCGGGCGTCACCCGGGTTCCCGCCGGCGCCGCGCCGGACGCGGCCGGCGCCCGGGTCCTGGCCGAGGTCCAGTCCGCCACGGTGGGCCAGCAGGTTGACCTGCTGCTGCGCACCTCGGACAACTACCTCACCGAAGCGATCGGCCGGATGGCGGCGCTCGCGGTCGGCAAGGCCGGCAGCAACGAGGGCGCCGTCGCGGGCGTACTGCAGCAGCTCGAGGAACTGAACATGCCGGCCGCCACGCTGCGCGCCGCCGATGTCTCCGGGCTGGCCCTCGCCAACCAGGTCTCCGCCCGGCAGCTCGTACACGTGGTCCGGGCCATCACCTCGGGAACGGATCCGCGGCTGCGCGCCGGCCTGGCCGGGTTCCCCATCGCCGGCCTGACCGGAACCCTGGGGGACCGGTACACGGACGCGGCCACGGCCCGCGGTGCGGGGCTGGTGCGGGCCAAGACGGGCACACTGAACACGGTGATCGCCCTCAGCGGTTATGTGGTGGACGCCGATGGCCGGCTGCTGGTGTTTTCCTTCATCGGCAACGGCCTGACCCCGGGGGCCGCAAACCGGACCGCACTGGACCGCACGGCCTCCGTACTCGCCGGCTGCGGCTGCCGCTGATATCTCCGGCTGCCGTGCCGCGGACAGTTGCGGCCCGTCCGCCGGCCGACGAATTTAAGGCGGAATATCAGGCTGCTGTGATCTGATGGAGCCTATGGAGTCCTCTGCCAGCGAGACATCAGCCCAAGCCCAAGCCCTCATCAACTGGGAGCTTGCCGCTTCCACCGCCGCCCGGCTGACGCCGGCCGGGCCCACCCTGGGATCGGCGGAGATCGGCGCCGCCGTGGAGAACCTGCGGCGGATGGCGGACATTTCCGTGCCGCACGTCCACAACATCACCGGCCTGGATGCCGCACGCGAGCTGCGCGATTCCTCGGTCCTGGTTGTGGACCGCGCCTCCTGGTCCAAGGCCAACACCCAGAGCTTCGCCGTGATGCTCAAACCGGCGATGGAAAAAATGCTCGAGGGCCGCCGCGGCACCCTGAGTCCCGGAGCGGCCAGCGTGAGCGGCGCCATCACAGGCAGCCAGCTCGGTGCCATCCTCGCCTTCCTGTCCAGCAAGGTCCTGGGCCAGTACGACCCCTTCTCCGCCCTCGCCGAGAACTCCACCGCCCCCGCCGGCGGGCGCCTGCTCCTCGTCGCACCCAACATCATCGCCGTCGAGCGGGAAATCAACGTCGAGCCCGAGGATTTTCGGCTCTGGGTCTGTCTCCACGAACAGACCCACCGCGTGCAGTTCGCCGCCGCACCGTGGCTCCGGCACCACATGCTGGACGAGATCGACAACCTCAGCGGTCAGCTGCTCGGCAATGTCGACTCCCTGATGGAACGGGCCTCGGCCGCCGCGAAATCGCTCAAGGACCGCACCGCGTCCGGTAGTGCACCCAGCCGGGGAGCCATCCTCGACCTGCTGCAGAACCCCGAGGAAAAGGCCGCGATTTCACGCCTGACCGCGCTGATGAGCCTGCTCGAAGGGCACGCCAACGTGGTGATGGACGCCGTCGACTCCAGCATCGTGCCGTCCGTGAAGACCATCCGGCAGCGCTTCAACTCCCGGGCCAAGGACCGCGGCGTGATCGAGAAGTTCATCCGCAGCCTGCTGGGCCTGGACGCCAAGATGCGGCAGTACAGCGACGGCTCCAAATTCGTCCGCGAAGTCGTGGACGTGGCCGGAATGGACGGCTTCAACAAGGTCTGGGAATCAGCCGATCACCTGCCGAGCGAGACCGAAATTCACGACTCAAAGCTTTGGCTCGAACGGATGGGGCACTAGTTTCCGTGACGTCCCGCCCCGCATCCAGCGCCCGCCCCGAATCCAGCGGACGACGCCGGCCCGGCCGGCTGGTGCCCGTGGTCGGCACGGCGCGGAAAATGCTGCAGGATGCCCTCGCCGCTGCCGGCTACCCGGAGCGGGTCCTGGTCGCCTGCAGCGGCGGACCTGACTCGCTGGCCCTCGCTGCCGTTGCCGCCTACTTCGCCCGCCGCGGACACGTGGACGGACACCGGGTAGCCGTGGGCGCCGTCGTCGTGGACCACCAGCTGCAGCCCGGTTCAGCCGACGTCGCGGCCGCGACAGCGCTGACGCTGCGGGAACTGGGGCTCTCGCCCGTACAGATCCGGGCTGTCGACGTCGCTCCCACCGGGATGGGGCCGGAGGCTGCGGCCCGGGATGCCCGCCACGACGCCCTGGCGGCCGCGGCCGACGACACCGGCGCCGAGGCCATCCTGCTCGGCCACACCCTGGATGACCAGGCCGAACAGGTACTGCTGGGGCTCGCGCGCGGCTCCGGAACCCGTTCCCTTGCCGGCATGCGGCCCGCCCGCGGACGCCTGCTGCGGCCGTTCCTGGCGTTGCGGCGCGCGGACACCCTGGCGATCTGCGAGGCCGAGGACCTGGAACCCTGGCACGATCCGAGCAACGCGGACCCTTCGTTTGCGCGGTCCAGGACCCGCGTCGAAGTGCTGCCCCTGCTGGAAGCCAAGCTCGGTCCGGGGGTGGCCGAATCGCTGGCACGGACGGCCGCCATCCTGCAGCTTGACGCCGACTACCTCGACGACGTGGCCAATGACACCTTTGTCCGGCTGAGCGAGCTGTCCGGTGCCACGGTGAGCCTCCCGGAGGAAGCGCTGCGCGAACTGGCGCCGGCCGTGAGGTTCCGGGTCATCGCGAAGGCCGCCGCCGCCGTCGGGGGCCAGCAGCCCAGTTACCAGCGCCTGCTGGCCGCGGAGGCACTGCTTCGCCGGCAGGGTTCGGCGGGCCCCGTCGAGCTCCCCGGCGGGGTCAGCGTCTACCGGCTCTCCCTCGCGCAGCTCCTCGCCGAAGCGAAGTCTGGCCCCGACGGTGTGCCCCGCGAAGCGGCCCGCTGTGGGAAGCTTGTATTCCGGCCTCAAAAACCGCCCCAAATATAGTCGCCCCCCGCATCTACACAGGAGTTATTGGTGGATTCAAACGACGTCCAGGCAGATCTCAAGCACGTTCTGTACTCCAAGGAGCAGATCCAGGCACGGATCACCGAACTCGCGGCCCAGATCGACAAGGACTACGAAGGCCGTGAACTGCTGATTGTCGGCGTGCTCAAGGGCGCCGTAATGGTCATGGCAGACCTCGCCCGCGCCCTGCACAGCCACGTCTCGATGGACTGGATGGCTGTCTCGTCATACGGGTCCGGCACCCAGTCCTCCGGCGTGGTCCGCATCCTGAAGGACCTCGACACCGACCTCATGGGCAAGGACGTGCTGATCGTCGAGGACATCATCGACTCCGGCCTGACGCTGTCCTGGCTCAAGACCAACCTGGAATCACGCGGCACGGCCTCGGTGGAAATCTGCACCGCGTTCCGCAAGCCCACGGCCACCAAGGTCCAGATCGACGTCAAGTACGTCGGCTATGACATCCCCAACGAGTTCGTCGTTGGCTACGGCCTGGACTACGCCGAGAAGTACCGCAACCTGGACTTCGTTGGCACCCTGGCACCGCACGTCTACGAGTAGCTGCGGCCACCGGGCAGGTCCGGCTCTGGGCCGGTCCCGCCCTGCCCCGCTACGCCCTCAGGGAACTTTTGGGCTACACCGTGCGTGAGTTACTGCGACGGTGTATAGCTAGAAGCTGATGCAGCACCACACGCGCGCAGATCGGTCGCCGTGCAGCACTACCAGGAGGGACGGGGCCTGCCCCGAACAGATGAAAGCTAAGAGTTTCTTCAAGGGCCCGGGGATCTGGATTGTCGTTGTTGTAGGCATGCTCCTGCTGGCCTTTGCCACCCTCTCCCCGGCCGGCTCAGCCCGCGTCGACACGGACAAGGGCCTCGCGCTGCTGGCCGATGGCGGCAAGGTCGAACAGGCAAAAATCTTCGACGCGGAGAACCGCGTGGACCTGGTCCTGAAGGAAAACCTGCAGGTTGACGGCCAGGACAAAGGCAAGAACATCCAGTTCTACTACGTCAACGCCCGCGCCGCGGACGTGGTCAATGCCGTCACCGATTCCAAGCCCCCGAGCGGCTACACCGACCAGCCGGTCGAGAACAACTGGTTCGCCGGGCTGTTCTCCCTCCTGATCCCGGTCCTCCTCCTCGGCGTCCTCTTCTGGTTCCTGCTCTCCCGGATGCAGGGCGGCGGCTCCAAGGTCATGCAGTTCGGAAAGTCCAAGGCCAAGCTCGTCAACAAGGACATGCCCCAGGTCACGTTCGGCGACGTCGCCGGATCCGACGAGGCCGTCGAGGAACTCGAAGAAATCAAGGAATTCCTGCAGGAACCGGCGAAGTTCCAGGCCGTGGGCGCCAAGATCCCCAAGGGCGTGTTGCTCTACGGCCCTCCCGGCACCGGCAAGACCCTGCTGGCCCGCGCCGTCGCCGGCGAAGCCGGCGTACCGTTCTTCTCGATCTCCGGTTCCGACTTCGTGGAAATGTTCGTCGGTGTGGGCGCTTCCCGTGTCCGCGACCTTTTCGAACAGGCCAAGGCGAACGCCCCGGCGATCATCTTCGTGGACGAGATCGACGCCGTGGGCCGTCACCGCGGCGCCGGCATCGGCGGCGGCAACGACGAACGCGAGCAGACCCTCAACCAGCTGCTGGTTGAAATGGACGGCTTCGACGTCAAGACCAACGTCATCCTGATCGCGGCGACCAACCGCCCGGACGTGCTGGACCCGGCCCTGCTCCGCCCGGGCCGCTTCGACCGGCAGATCTCCGTCGAGGCCCCCGACCTGATCGGCCGCGAACAGATCCTGAAGGTCCACGCCAAGGGCAAGCCGATGGCTCCCGGCGTAGACCTGAAAGCCGTCGGCAAGAAGACCCCCGGCTACACCGGCGCGGACCTGGCCAACGTCCTGAACGAGGCCGCGCTCCTGACCGCCCGCTCCAACGCCAACCTGATCGACGACCGCGCCCTCGACGAGGCGATCGACCGCGTTATGGCCGGCCCGCAGAAGCGCAGCCGCGTCATGAAGGAACACGAGCGCAAGATCACCGCCTACCACGAGGGCGGCCACGCCCTGGTGGCGGCGGCCCTGCGGAATTCGGCGCCGGTCACCAAGATCACCATCCTGCCCCGCGGCCGCGCCCTGGGCTACACCATGGTGGTCCCGGAGAACGACAAGTACTCCGTTACCCGCAACGAACTCCTCGACCAGATGGCCTACGCCATGGGCGGCCGTGTGGCTGAGGAACTCGTCTTCCACGATCCGTCGACGGGCGCGTCCAACGACATCGAGAAGGCCACCAGCATCGCCCGCAAGATGGTCACCGAGTTCGGCATGAGCGAGCGCGTCGGCGCCGTCCGCCTCGGCCAGGGCGGCGGCGAGCCTTTCCTGGGCCGCGATGCCGGCCACGAGCGCAACTACTCGGACCAGATCGCCTATATCGTCGATGAGGAAGTCCGCCGCCTGATCGACGGCGCGCATGACGAGGCCTACGCCATCCTGATCGAAAACCGGGAGGTCCTGGACGAACTGGCCCTGGAGCTGCTCGAACGTGAAACGCTGAACCAGGCCGAGATCGCGCAGATCTTCACCAACATCCGGAAGCGCGATTTCCGCGACGTCTGGCTGTCCAAGGAGACCCGCCCGATCCAGTCGGCCGGCCCGGTGGAATCCCGCCGGGAGAGGGCTGAACGCGAGGCCCAGGAAGAAGCCACGGAGGCCCGACTCGAAGAACCGCTGGACGCCATGCCACCGCACGCCCAGGGTGTTGTCGGACAGGAGTCCTTTCAGGGCGGTGCGACGGATATCGGGCCTGATGGCCATCCCGGCTAAGCTTCTTCCGTGACTTCTTTCTTCGACGACGACGACGCTCCCCCCACCGCCGATCCCGCGGCGGCGGGGGGATCCGCCAAACACCACGGCGCCAAAGTGGACCGCCCCCGGATCGAGGCGGCGGTCCGCGAGATCCTGCTGGCGATCGGGGAGGACCCGGACCGCGGCGGCCTTCTGGACACCCCGAAGCGGGTCGCCAAGGCCTACACGGAGATGTTCGCCGGACTGCACCACGATCCAGCGGAAATCCTGGCCACCACCTTCGACCTGGACCACGAGGAATTGGTCCTGGTCAAGGACATCCCGTTCTACTCGACCTGCGAGCATCACCTGGTGCCGTTCCACGGGGTGGCGCACGTCGGCTACATTCCCTCGCATGACGGCAAGGTCACCGGGCTGAGCAAACTGGCCCGGCTCGTGGACATGTTCGCCAAGCGCCCGCAGGTCCAGGAACGCCTGACCACCCAGATCGTCGAGGCCCTCGTCACCCATCTCAAGCCGCGTGGCGCAATCGTCGTCGTCGAATGCGAACACCTCTGCATGTCCATGCGCGGCATCCGCAAGCCCGGCGCCAGGACCGTCACCAGCGCGGTACGCGGGCAACTCCATGACCCGGCCACCCGTGCCGAAGCCATGAGCCTCATCATCGGAAGGTAACTACACAGACTATGGACTCCCTGGCTGCAGCCCCCGGAACCGGACCCGCGACCTCGCCCCTGCCCGTCCTGCGCAAGCCCCGCCCGGCGGCGAAATTCACGGATCTCCCCACCGACCGGACGCTGGTGATGGGGATCCTGAACGTTACCCCGGACTCCTTCAGCGACGGCGGCCAGCACGCCACTGCCGACACCGCCATCGCCGCCGGGCTCCGGATGTTCTACGCCGGCGCGGACATCATCGACGTCGGCGGCGAATCCACCCGCCCGGGAGCCGTCGAAGTCAGCGTCGAAGAGGAACTGAAACGGGTGCTGCCCGTGATCGAGGCGCTGGTCAAGGCCGGCGCCCTGGTCAGCATCGACACCACACACGCCGCCACCGCCGCCGCGGCGCTGGAAGCCGGGGCCGCGATCATCAACGACGTCTCCGGACTGAGCATCGAACCGGAAATGGCTGAACTCGCGGCCCGCAGCAAGGCGCCGTATGTCCTGACGCACCGCCGCGGCAACGCCAGCACGATGGACTCCCTGACCGCGTACAAAAACATCGCTGACGACGTGGCAGCGGAACTGGCCGGCGTCCGCGACAAGCTGTACGCGGCCGGTGTCGCCCCGGAACAGATCATCGTGGATCCGGGACTGGGCTTCTCGAAGAACGAGGAACAGAACTGGGAGCTGCTGCGCCACCTGGACGTCCTGCAGGGGATGGGGCACAGGGTGCTGGTGGCAGGCTCCCGCAAGCGCTTCCTGGGCAGCCTCCTGACCGTGGCAGGCAAAGCCGCCGCGCCGGCCGAACGCGACGCCGCCACCGCCGCCGTGACCGCGATCAGCGCCTTCCGCGGCGCCTGGGCGGTCCGTGTGCACGACGTTGGCCCCAGCCTCGACGCCGTCAAGGTGGCCGCCCGCATGGCCCCGGCGAAGCCGCCGGCCGCCGCGCCGGACCGGCACTGATCCGGCAGGCCACCATGGATCAGATCACGCTGAGCGGCGTCACCGCCGTCGGCCATCACGGAGTGCTTGATTTCGAGCGGCGCGACGGGCAACCGTTCGTGGTCGACGCCGTGCTGCACCTGGATTTCGACCGCGCCGCCGCCTCCGACGACGTGCAGGACACCGCGCACTACGGGGAAGTGGCTGAATGCATCCGGAGCTGGATCATCGGCGAGCCGCTGAACCTGATCGAGGCCTTGGCCGTTCGGATTGCCGAGGACGTGCTGCGCAAGTTCCCCGTCGCCGCGGTGGACATTACCGTGCACAAACCCAAGGCTCCGATCGAAGTGGAGTTCGGCGACGTCTCCGTCAGCGTCCGGCGGACCCGACCGGAACAGCCATGAACTACACCCGGGCAGTGCTCGCCCTCGGCAGCAACCTCGGGGCGCGCAGCGACACGCTCTCGGCGGCCGTCGCGGACATCGTCGACCCGCCCGAGGTCCGGCTCCTGGCCATCTCGCCGATCGTCCAGACGAAAGCCGTCGGTGGGCCGGCCGGCCAGCCGGACTTCCTCAACATGGTGATCGCCGTGGAGACCACCCTCACGCCCACTGAGCTGCTGCGGCACTGCAACGCGGTGGAACAAAAGCACCTCCGGGTCCGCGACGTCCGCTGGGGCCCGCGCACCCTCGACGTCGACATCATCACCTACGGGGAGCTGGCGAGTTCCGACCCGGAGCTTACCCTTCCCCACCCGCGGGCCGCGGGGCGGGCGTTCGTGCTCTACCCGTGGTCGCTGATTGACCCTGCTGCCGAGCTGAACGGCGAACGCGTCGGCGAGCTCGCCGCGAAGGCCGCCGATTTCGCCGACATCGTCCCCTTCGACGGCTTCGAAAACCTCCACGGTGTGGCCGGGGCGGTGGAGTGATGAAGCTGACCAGCCCCGTGACACTGCTGGTGATCGGTGTGGCCGTGGGGATCCTCGGCTGGCTCGCGGCCGTGCTCACCACCCGATACAGCCTGAACACCCCGGTGCTGCCGCTCAACGGACTCATCACGATGGGCGTGATCGTTGTGCTCACGCTCGTGCTGGGCATCCGGGTGCGCCGCTGGCGGAACGGCAGCAAAAAGAAGATGCTCAACCCCTTCCTGGCCGCCTGGACCCTCGTCCTCGCCCAGTCCTGCGCCTACACGGGCAGCGTGCTGCTGGGCTGGCATGCCGGGATCTTCATTGACCAGCTGCGGCTCTGGAACCTGCGCAGCGACCAGACTCTGGCCTGGCAGGCCCTGGCCATGGCCGGCGGCGGACTCGTGATGATTGTGGTTGGACTGATGGTGGAACGGTTCTGCCGGATACCCCCGGAGGACAGCGAGGGCGACGCGGCTCCCGGCCCCCAGGAAAAACGCAAGCCCAAGTCGGAAGGCGAATATGCGTACCGAGGCGATTGATCCCCCGGGCATCACCTGGCTGCGCGTCTCGCCGAAGTACGTGACGGTGCGGATCGCCGGCTGGGCGCTGGCGAACCTCATCGTCGTCGCGCTGCTGTGCATTCCCCTGCTGCTGGTCGCCGGCGGCTGGTGGGAGTGGTTCCCGCTCTGGCTGGCCGTCGCCATCCCGGCCGTGATGCTGGTCCTGGCCCTGTGGCGGCTCCTGCTCATTCCCCGCCAGGTGCGGGCCATCGGCTACGCCGAACGCGAGGATGACCTGCTCATCCGCCGCGGCATCTTTTTCCAGCGCACCCTCGTGGTCCCCTACGGGCGCATGCAGTACGTGGATATCGGCGCCGGACCGGTGGAACGCGGCCTGGGCCTGTGCACGCTGAAACTGCACACCGCCTCTGCCGGGACCCAGGCGGAGATCCCGGGGCTGCCGGCCGCCGAAGGGGCCCGGCTCCGCGAGCAGCTCGCCGCCCGCGGTGAAGCCCGGCTGGCCGGACTGTGACGGGGTCGATGTGAGGACCTCCGTTAAGGGAGCCCAGTGAAGCCGGACGCGGCCCCCGAGGCGTCCGCCGGCGCCGCGGCGGGAACCCCCGACGGCGCGTGGCTGCGCGTGCACCCGGCCTCACCCTTCGTGCGTGGCTGGGTGGCACTGGCTGCCCTCGGATTCTTCTTCTTCCGCGACAGCTTCGAACGGGTGCTCCGGGGCGGCCCCCTCGTGGATGACCAGCTCGCGGGCCGGGCGCCGTGGCTGCTGCTCGGCGGCGGCATACTGCTGCTGCTCACCGTGCTCGGCTACATCCTCAGCTGGTACTACACCCGCTACCAGGTGGCGGAGGGGTACGTCCGGCTCAACACCGGTTTCCTCTTCAAACAGCAGCGGCAAGCCCGGCTGGACCGGGTCCAGGCGATCGACATCGTGCAGCCGCTGCTGGCCCGGATCTTCGGGCTGGCCGAGCTCAAATTCGAGGTGGCCGACGCCGGCGAATCCGCGGTGCGGCTCGCCTACCTCCGCATGGACGAAGCGCGGCAGCTCCGGGCCGCGATCCTGGCCCGCGCCGCCGGCGTGGTGCCGGACCCCGAACACCCGGGGGAGGCCGCCGCTGAGGCGCCCGAACACGCCGTGCTCACCGTCCCGCCGCGGCGCCTGGCCGGATCCCTGATCCTGAGCGAGCAGAGCGTCGGTGTGGTGCTGGGCGCCATAGCCTCCGTGGTGCTGTCCGCCGTCACCGAGAACCGCGCTTTCTACCTCTATCTGATCCCCGCCGTGCTCGCCCTGCTGGCCGCCTACTGGTCGATGTTCAACAAGGGATACAACTTCACTGCCGCCATTTCCCCGGACGGCATCAGACTGCGCTACGGCCTGCTGGACACCCAGGCGCAGACGCTGCCGCCGGGCAGGATCCAGGCGTTGCGCGTCAGCCAGCCGCCGCTGTGGCGGATCTTCGGCTGGTACCGGATCCAGGTCAATGTGGCCGGCTACGGCGCCGTGGGAAGCGACGGCGGCTCCTCCCGGACCACGCTCCTGCCCGTGGGGACCTTCCCGGACGTGCTCACGGTGCTCTCGCTGGTCCTGCCGGATCCCGGCACTCCAGACCCGGCGCGGGTCTTCAGCGCCGGCGTCAACGGCCTCGCCGGCCCGGGCGTATTCCCGGCGGATGCGGTCATTTCGGAGGTCCCGGCGGTTCCCGGGACGGACGACGGCGGCTTCGTCACCACTCCGCGGCGCGCCCGGCTGCTGGCGCCGCTGGGCTGGCGGCGCAACGGCTTCATGGCCACGGACACGGCACTGCTGATCCGCTCGGGCCGCTGGTGGCGGCACCTCGTGCTGGTCCCGCACCAGCGCACCCAATCGATGTCGCTGGAGCAGGGACCCCTGGCCCGGCGCTTCCGGGTGGTGGACCTGGTGCTGCACACCACCGCCGGACCGGTGTCCCCGCGGCTGATCCAGGCTGGCCTGGACGAGGGGCGTGCCCTGCTGGACGCGCAGGCGGCCCGCGCCCGCGCCGCGCGCAAACGCCAGACCAGCGAGCACTGGCTCGACCAGGTCCGGGCACTCGAGGCTGAACCCACCCGCACCGAAGAACCCAACAGGCAGGACAACCGGCAGCATGGCTAAACCAGGACGACTCGGCATCGGAATCATCGGCGCCGGCAAGGTCGGCGCCGTCCTGGGGGCGGCGCTGCGCGGCGCGGAGCACGCCATCATCGGGGTCTCCGCCGTCTCGGACGCCAGCCGCGAACGCGCGGACGCCCTGCTCCCCGGTGTCCCGGTGCTGGACGTGCCGGACATCGTCGAGCGGGCCGAACTGGTGCTCCTCGCCGTCCCGGACGACGCGCTGGGCCCGCTCGTCGACGGACTGGCGAAGCTCGGCGCCTGGCAGCCGGGACAGCTCGTGGCGCACACCTCCGGACGTTTCGGCGTCGGGATCCTGCATCCGGTCCGGGCCGCCGGCGCCATCCCGCTGGCGCTGCACCCGGCGATGACCTTCACCGGGATGAGCCTGGACCTCACCCGGCTGCTGGACTGCACCTTTGGCGTCACGGCGGACGCCGCGATGCTGCCCATCGCACAGGCCCTCGTGGTGGAGATGGGTGCCGAGCCGGTCGCGATCGCCGAGGCCGACCGCACGCTTTACCACGCTGCCCTCGCGCATGGCTCCAACCACCTCGTCACCTTGGTGGCGCAGTCCTCGCAGCTGCTCCGGGAGGTCGGCGTCGAAGCCCCCGAACGCATGCTGGGACCACTGCTGCGCGCCACCCTGGAGAACGCACTCGCCTCGGGCGAAGCGGCCCTGACCGGGCCCGTGGCGCGCGGCGATGTCGGCACCGTGGCCGCGCACGCCGACTCGCTGCGGGAGCACGACGGCGGCTCGGGGGGCGATATTCTGGAGGCGTACCTGGCCATGGCCCGGGCGACGGCCCGCCGGGCAGGACGCCGGGGACTGCTGAAGCCGGAGCAACTCGACGGCGTCGCGCAGGCGCTCGAGGGCCCGGACGGCGATGCCAACAACCTTAAGGAAGGCCCATAACGTGGCGATCCAACTCGTGACCACGGCCGCCCAGCTCAGGGCGGAAAGCGCCCGCCTGCTCCAGGCGAAGGGCGGCTCCTCGCAGGGTCTGGTGCCCACGATGGGCGCCCTGCATGAGGGCCACGCCGAGCTGGCGCGCACCGCCGTCGAGCAGAACGACGTGGTCGTCGTGAGCATTTTCGTGAACCCGCTGCAGTTTGGCGAGGCCGTGGACCTCGAACGGTACCCGCGGACGCTGGAGGCGGACCTGGCGCTGCTGGACGCCGTGGGGGTGGACCTGGTGTTCGCCCCCGACGTGGACGAGGTGTACCCCGGCGGGGAGCCCCGCGTGCGGATCAGCGCGGGACCGATGGCCGGGAAGTGGGAGGGGGCCTCGCGGCCCGGGCACTTCGACGGTGCCCTGACCGTCGTGGCCAAGCTGCTGCACTACGGAACGCCCGGCGCGGCTTTGGGCGCGGAGCTGCCGGCGTACCGGGCGTATTTCGGCCAGAAGGACGCCCAGCAACTGACCCTGGTCCAGCGCATGGTGGCGGATCTGAACTTCTCGGTGGAAATCGTGCCGGTGCCGATCGTCCGGTCCCCGGACGGCCTGGCGCTGTCCAGCCGCAACCGCTTCCTCTCCGCCGAGGAACGCGAGGCCGCCCTGGTGCTGTCGCGGGCGCTGCGGCTGGTTGAGGAACGGGCCAACGCCCACCTGCCGCTTGACCTGGACTCCGCGCGGGCGCTCATCGAGTCCCAGCCGCTCGTGGAACTGGACTACTTCGACGTAGTTGATCCCGGCACCCTCGAGCCGCTGGCCGAGAACTGCCGGGAAACCCCGTTCCGCGGCGAGGGCCTGGTGCTGGTCGCGGCCAAGGTCGGCCCGATCCGGCTGATCGATAACGTCCCGCTGGACTCCTGACGCAGCAGCCGGCGAAGATATTCAGCCGAGCCGGGAATTACTGTGGCGCATGGCAGGTTGGCACCTGATGTAGCGACGACGCTCGCAGACCCCATTTCAAAACTCCCTGAGGGAACCCCCATGTCTACAGACGTCTCTTCGCAGTCCCCCGGCGATCCCGCTCAGGCCCAGATCGCCGCCGAGGCTGCCGCGCCGCCGGTGAAGATGTCCCGGGAATCGGTCACCGTGATCGCCACCCTGCTGGTGGCCACCTTCGTCGTCATCCTGAACGAAACCATCATGAACGTCGCGCTCCAGCGGCTGATGGTCGACCTCGGGGTCACGGCCCCTACTGTGCAGTGGTTGTCCACCGGTTTTATGCTGACGATGGCCGTGGTGATCCCCACGACGGGCTTCATCCTGCAGCGGTTGTCCACCCGCGCTGTCTTTATGCTGGCCATGGGCCTGTTTTCCGGCGGCACGCTGCTCGCGGCGCTGGCTCCGGGGTTCGAAATCCTCCTGCTGGCCCGGATCGTCCAGGCCGCCGGCACGGCCATCATGCTCCCGTTGCTGATGACGACCATCCTCACCCTGGTCCCGGTGTCACGCCGCGGCTTCGTGATGGGCAACGTCAGCATTGCGATCTCGGTGGCACCGGCCATGGGACCCACCGTTTCCGGCCTGATCCTTGAGCACTTCTCCTGGCGCTTTATGTTCGTCTTTGTCCTGCCGATCGCGGTGGCGGCCTTCGCCATCGGAGCCCGGTTCCTGACCAACATCGGCGAAAAGGAAAAGACCCGGCTGGACGTGCTGTCCGTGCTGCTCACGGTGCCTGCGTTCGGCGGCCTGGTCTACGGGCTGAGCCAGATCGGCGGCCAGGGCGGTCCCGGCGCGCCGGCCGTCACAGCCCTTGCGGTGGGTGTCGTTGCCATGGTCGCGTTTGTTCTCCGGCAGTTGCGGCTGCAGAAGTCCGACGCGCCCCTGCTGGACCTCCGTGCGTTCACCTTCCGGATGTTCACGGTGTCTGTGCTGCTGCTCGTTGTGGCCATGATTGCCCTGTTCGGCGCGGTGATTCTCCTGCCGTTGTACCTGCAGGAAATCCGCGGGCTGACGTCGCTGGAGACAGGACTGGCCCTGCTGCCCGGCGGCCTCGCGATGGGCCTGCTCGGCCCGTTCATTGGGCGGCTGTTTGACAAGGTCGGGCCGCTGCCGCTGACGGTGACCGGCTCGTCACTGCTGGTCGTGGCCCTGTTCCAGTTCTCCCGGCTCGACGAGGGCACGTCGGTGGCGTGGATCGTGGCGCTGCACGTGGGCCTGAGCCTGGGGCTGGCCCTGATCTTTACGCCGGCGTTCACGACCGGGCTGAACCCGCTGCCCCCGCACCTGTATTCACACGGCTCGGCGATCATGAGCACGCTGCAGCAAGTGGCCGGGGCCGCCGGAACGGCGCTGCTCGTCTCGATCTACGCCGTCGTGTCAGCCGGTGCCGGAATGGTCGCCGGCATGCACGCGGCGTTCCTCACGGCATCGGTCATTGCCGTGGCCGCCGTTGTACTGGCCGCCATGATGCGCAAGACGGCGGCAGTGGAGGCTGGCCACTAGCTGGCGAAGAACTCGCTGAGCGCGGAGATGAGCTTGTCCGGTGCCTTGTTGACGCCGTCGTGCCCCATCCCCGGCAGGATCGTGTAGCTGGAGCCGGAGAGCACCTCGTGGATCTGGGCGCAGGCCACACCGAAGTACGCCGGGCTCTTCTCGCCAACGACAATCAGCGTCTCCAGCGGCAGTTCCAGGAACGGCTCGGCCGGCATGTCCGCGGCGATGATGGCTTTGATCTCCCGGACGCCGGTCTTCATCAGTTCGCGCATCTGCTTGCCGATCGGCGTTCCGGCCGCCAGCTTGTTCGCCAGGGTCAGCATGGACAGCGGCATCCGGGACAGGGCGCTGCCCGTCTCCAGGCCCCGGAGCAGCACGGCGAGGGCGCGGTCGTCATCACCTGCCGCCGTCGCCTTCTCATACTCGGTGGTCCAGTCAGCGGTGACGCTGTGGTTCACGGAGACGGCCGGGTCGTACACGGCGAGGCGCTCCACCGGCAGGGTCCGGGCGGCGTGCAGTGCCACCGCGCCGCCGAAGCTGTGCCCGAAGACGTCCGTGCTGGCGGAGTGCTTCATCACCGCGTCGAGGTCTTTGATGTCCACCTCGAGGGTGTAGTCCTCCGGCTGAGGCGAGGAGGAGCCGCGGCCGCGCCGGTTGAACGTGTGCACCGGACGTCCCAGGGACGCGCTGAGCTTCTGGGCGAAGCGGGTGTAGTCGGCGGCGGTCACCATTGAGGCCGGAACCACGACGACGCCGGAGCCCGCGGAGGCAAGCTCGGCACCCGTGCTGAAAAGCTCGATCGTTCCACCATCGGGGGTTCTGATGTTCTCGCGGGTCATGCTCCGAGCCTAGCCGAGGCTGCAGTTACGGCGCAGTAGGTTCCACGGCGGCCGGCGGCCGGTTCCCCAGCCGCCCGCCGGAGACCTCGAGGTAGCAGGCGCCGCAGAGCGATTCGTACCAGACGTCCTGGCCGTCGATCGCGACCTGGTCCCCGTCGAAGACAACCTGGTCCCCGGCCCGGCGCGTGTTGAAGATGGCCTTCCGGCCGCACCGGCAGATGGTCTTCAGCTCCTCAAGGGTGTGCGCGATCTCCAGGAGCCGCAGGGATCCAGGGAAGGCCCGGGTGCGGAAGTCCGTGCGGATGCCGTAGGCCAGCACCGGAACGTTGTCCTGGACCGCGATCCGGAACAGGTCGTCCACCTGGGCCGGTTCGAGGAACTGGGCCTCGTCCACCAGCAGGCAGGCGACCGGTTGCGTGTCCACGTGCTCGAGCAGGGCATCCGGGTCGTCCCCGTGGGCGTGGGCGGTGAACAGCCCGCGGGCCGATGCGCCGGCCGGGACCAGGAAGTCGACCGAGCGGGTCATGCCCAGGCGGGACACAACGTCGGCGTCGCCCTTGGTGTCCACGTCCGGCTTGGCCAGCAGGACCCGCTGGCCGCGTTCCTCGTAGTTGAAGGCGGCCTGCAGCAGTCCCGTTGACTTGCCGGAATTCATCGCGCCGTAGCGGAAGTAGAGCTTGGCCAAGGGGGTCCTTTCGAAGGGGTCGCCCACCGATTGTAAAGGCGCGCCCCTCAGCGGCCCAGCTTGAGCCTGCGCCTGCGCGCCGGGAGGGGCCGCAGGCTCCCTTCGCCGGCCAGGAGGAACCGCGCGGCGGCCCGGGGCAGCCGGATTCCGGGCCGGAGCGGGCTTTCATGGAGCTGCCCTGGCAGCACGGCAAACTCGATGGAAGGGACGGCGGCGGCGAGTTGCCGGCCGGTTTCGGTGAAATACTGCGGGCTCCAGGCGCCGCTGAGCATCAGCACCGGGATGGTCACGGCCGCGAAGGTGTCCAGTTCGGCGTCCGCGTCCAGCACTGCCCGCATCTCTGAGACGGCGGTGGGCAGCAGATTGCGCATCTCGGCGCCCATGTTGGTCCGTGCGGAGAGGATGCTGAGCATCCGCAGCGCGCCCAGCGGGAGCTTGGATACCGGCCCGCCCACCTCAATGCCCTGGACCAGGTGCGCCCACGCGTCGTCGAGCTGCCCGGCGGCAACCGAACGCTCCAGCTCGGGACGCCAGCGGTGGGTGAGGTTCCCGGAGAGGGACACGGCCGCGTCATAGGTCACCATCCTGCGGATCGGTAGCGTCAGTGCCGCCTGCAGGGCCACGAAGCCGCCGTAGCTGTGCGCCACCACGTCGCTTGATCCTGTTTCCCGCATCACCGCAGCCAGATCGCCGATCTCCGTGGCCACTGAGTAGCCGGCCGGTTGCGGGGAGGACCCGTCGCGCCCGCGCCGGTTGTAGCAATGCACCGGGCGGCCCAACAGTCGGCTGACGTTCCGCGCGAATGGGCGGTACAGGGCGTCGGTGATCATGGTGCCGTGCACGACGACAATTCCCGGCCCGGGCGCCTGTCCCGTCGCCTGCCCGGCCGCCAGCCCCGGCCCGGCGGCCGGGCGGAAGGAATGCAGCACGAGGTGGCCCTCGCCGTCGTCGGTGCTGATGGTCCGCGTGTCCACAGCCTGAGTCTATTCCGCAATGGCCAGAGCTGCGCGGGACCTGCTCCGGCAGAAACCCCGGTAAACTTGGGGATTGTGACTTCCCAAAACACCTCCGCACCGAACACCGCCGCCGACTCGCACGACGCCAGCGAGCAGACGCGCATCCGTATGGAGAAGCGCGCCAAGCTGATCGAGCGCGGCATCGAGGCGTACCCGGTGGGCGTGGAGCGCACACACTCACTGGGTGAAATCCGGGAGAAGTACGCACACCTCCAGGCAGACGAAACCACCGGCGACGTCGTCGGCGTGACCGGCCGCATCGTGTTCATCCGCAACACCGGCAAGCTCTGCTTCGCCACGCTCCAGGAGGGCGGCGCCGACGGCAAAGCCGTCCGGCTGCAGGTGATGCTGAGCCTGGCCAACATCGGAGAGGACGCGCTCGCCGACTGGAAGGCCCTCGTGGACCTCGGCGACCACGTGTTCGTGAAGGGCGAAGTCATCTCCTCGCGGCGCGGCGAGCTCTCCGTTATGGCCGAATCCTGGTCCATGGCCTCCAAGGCGCTGCGCCCGCTCCCGGTGCTGCACGCCGGACTCAACGAGGAAACCCGCGTCCGCCAGCGCTACGTGGACCTCATCGTCCGGGACGAAGCACGCGAAATGGTCTACACCCGTGCCGCCATCACCCGTTCCATCCGCGAGACCCTGCACCGCCAGGGCTACGTCGAGGTGGAAACCCCGATGCTGCAACTGGTCCACGGCGGCGCCACGGCCCGCCCCTTCGAGACGCACATGAACGCGTTCGACCAGAGAATGACCCTGCGGATCGCCACCGAGCTGTACCTCAAGCGAACCGTCGTCGGCGGCATCGACCGCGTCTACGACATGGGCCGGGTTTTCCGCAATGAAGGTGTGGACTCCACCCACAGCCCGGAATTCACCACCCTGGAAAGCTACGAGGCCTGGGCCGACCAGTTCGTCATGGCCGACCGGATCAAGGAACTCATCCTCGACGCCGCCGACGCGGCCGGTGTGGGCCGCGTCCTGCACACCGAGGCCGGGGAGATCAACCTCGACGGCGACTGGGCCTGGCTGGCCGTGTACCCGGGACTGTCCGAGAGCGTGGGTCAGGAAGTCACCCCGGAGACACCGGTTTCGGAGCTGCTGGCGCTCGCCGCCAAGTACGAGATCAAGGTCGACGCCAACTGGGATGCCGAGAAGCTCGTGGTGGAACTCTTCGGTGAGCTGGTCGAACCAACGCTGCTGAACCCGACCTTCGTCTATGACTACCCGCCGTCGGCCCAGCCGCTGGCGCGCCCGCACCGCGAGGACGGCCGGCTGATCGAAGCGTGGGACCTCATCATCGGAGGCATGGAACGCGGCACGGCCTTCTCCGAGCTGATTGACCCGGTGATCCAGCGCGAGCGGCTCACCGAGCAGTCACGCCGCTCCGCCGCCGGCGACGTCGAGGCGATGCAGCTGGACGAGGACTTCCTCCGCGCCCTGGAGTACGGAGCCCCGCCGATGGGCGGGATCGGCCTGGGCATCGACCGGCTGGTCATGCTCTTTACCGGCGCCGGTATCCGCGAGACCATCCTGTTCCCGCTGCTGAAGCCCGAAGGACACTGACCATGGAGTACATCGCCGTATTGCTTCCCTCCGTTGTGGTCGGCCTGATTTTCTGGTTCGCCATGAAATCGATTTTCAATGCGGACAAATCCGAGCGCCAGGCCGAAGCGCGTGCCCAGGCGGAAGCGGACCAAAAAGCCCAGACGCCCGATATCCACCGCAACGACGGCCATTCCAACGGGCTGAACTAATAGCCGGATATTCCCCACCTTGGGTTTTCCTTTGGAAAATCTCTTTCACTTTGACTCGTTGCCATAAAGCAGAGGATACTTTAAGCAGACAGATCCAGCTTTTCGTAAATACTCATCCTTTTGGAAAGAGAGTCATATGGCACAGAAAGTGAAAATCATCCTCGTTGATGATCTCGACGGGGGATCCGCGGACGAGACCGTCCGGTTTGGCCTCGACGGCGTCAGTTACGAAATCGACCTGTCGTCCGACAATGCCGCGGAGTTCCGCTCTGCGGTCGAACGGTTTGTAGCCCACGCGCGCAAAACCTCAAGCGGCCGCCCGACCCGCACGAAGATTTCATCCGGCCGGAACCAGGACTCCGCCCAGATCCGGCAGTGGGCCCGTGATAACGGTTATGCGGTAAACAGCAGGGGCCGTATCCAGGCTGAAATTCAGGAAGCCTACCAAAAGGCGAATTCCTAGCCGTCAAGCCACGCACCCTGCGCCTTAGGCGCAGGGGCGCAATACCCTGACAAAAGCCCCCGCTTTCCGGCGGGGGCTTTGTTGTTCCGGCCGGGGCCTTGTGGCGGGCGTCCCGGCTGGCAGTCGGAGCAGCCCGGCCGCCGCGTGTCGCAGCAGCCCGGCCGACGGGTGTCGCAGGTGCCCGCCCGGCCCTCGTTCGCCCCCTGATGTGACCATGATGTGACGCGGCGGCGGCGTCCCGGTTTCCCCTGTGGCGAACAAGCCCCAAATCTTGAACCCGGCCACGTAGCATCAAAGTACGTCGTAGCTAGGAGTGTGGCGAAATGTTTGAGCGATTTACGGACCGTGCCCGTCGCGTAGTTGTGCTTGCCCAAGAAGAGGCACGCATGCTGAACCACAATTACATCGGTACCGAACACATCCTCTTGGGTCTGATCCATGAAGGTGAAGGTGTTGCAGCCAAAGCCCTTGAGTCCTTGAGCATTTCGCTCGACGGCGTCCGCGAACAGGTACAGGAGATCATCGGGCAGGGCCAACAGGCCCCGTCCGGACACATCCCCTTCACCCCCCGCGCCAAGAAGGTTTTGGAACTCTCGCTCCGCGAGGCCTTGCAGCTGGGCCACAACTACATCGGCACCGAGCACATCCTGCTCGGCCTCATCCGCGAGGGTGAAGGCGTTGCCGCGCAGGTGCTGGTCAAGCTCGGTGCGGACCTCAACCGTGTCCGCCAGCAGGTCATCCAGCTGCTGTCGGGCTACCAGGGCAAGGAAACCACCGGTGCAGGCGTTGGCCCAGGCCAGGCCGAAGGAACCCCTGCCGGTTCCGTCGTCCTGGACCAGTTCGGCCGCAACCTGACCCAGGCTGCCCGGGAGAACAAGCTGGACCCGGTCATCGGGCGCGAATCCGAAATGGAACGCGTGATGCAGGTCCTTTCCCGCCGCACGAAGAACAACCCCGTGCTGATCGGCGAGCCCGGCGTCGGCAAGACCGCCGTCGTCGAAGGCCTCGCCCAGGCGATTGTCCGCGGCGACGTTCCGGAGACCATCAAGGATAAGCAGCTGTACACGCTGGACCTCGGGTCCCTCGTGGCCGGCTCCCGCTACCGCGGTGACTTCGAAGAGCGCCTCAAGAAGGTCCTCAAGGAAATCCGCACCCGCGGCGACATCATCCTCTTCATCGACGAGATCCACACCCTGGTTGGTGCCGGTGCCGCCGAGGGAGCCATCGATGCGGCGTCGATCCTGAAGCCCATGCTGGCCCGCGGCGAGCTCCAGACCATCGGTGCCACCACGCTGGACGAGTACCGCAAGCACATCGAGAAGGACGCCGCGCTGGAACGCCGGTTCCAGCCGATCCAGGTCAAGGAGCCCTCTGTCGCCCACGCGATCGAGATCCTCAAGGGCCTCCGCGACCGGTACGAGGCGCACCACCGCGTCACCATCACCGACGGCGCCCTCGCCTCGGCGGCGAGCCTCTCCGAGCGCTACATCTCGGACCGCTTCCTGCCGGACAAGGCCATCGACCTGATTGACGAAGCCGGCGCACGGCTGCGCATCCGCCGGATGACCGCCCCGCCGGAGCTCAAGGTCATGGACGAGAAAATCGCCGCCATGAAGCTGGAGAAGGAATCCGCGATTGACGCGCAGGACTTCGAAGGCGCCGCCTCGTTGCGCGACAAGGAGCAGAAGCTCATTGCCGAGCGCGCCGAGAAGGAACGCCAGTGGAAGACCGGCGGCATGGACGACATCTCCGAGGTGGATGAGGACCTGATCGCCGAGGTGCTGGCGAACTCCACCGGCATCCCGGTCTTCAAGCTGACCGAGGAAGAGTCCTCGCGACTGCTGAAGATGGAAGACGAGCTGCACAAGCGCGTGGTCGGCCAGGACGAGGCCATCAGGTCCCTGTCCCAGGCGATCCGGCGCACCCGGGCAGGCCTGAAGGACCCGAAGCGTCCGGGCGGTTCGTTCATCTTCGCCGGCCCCACCGGTGTCGGCAAGACCGAGCTCGCCAAGGCCCTGGCCGAATTCCTGTTCGGTGAGGAAGATGCCCTGATCACCCTGGACATGTCCGAGTACTCGGAGAAGCACACGGTGTCGCGTCTCTTCGGTGCCCCTCCGGGCTACGTGGGCTACGAGGAAGGCGGGCAGCTGACCGAGAAGGTCCGCCGTCGTCCGTTCTCCGTGGTCCTGTTCGACGAAGTGGAGAAGGCGCACGCCGATCTTTTCAACTCGCTGCTGCAGATCCTGGAAGACGGCCGGCTGACCGACTCCCAGGGCCGCGTGGTGGACTTCAAGAACACCGTGATCATCATGACCACCAACCTCGGCACCCGGGACATCTCCAAGAGCGTTGCCACCGGCTTCCAGTCCGGCACGGACACGCAGACCGGGTACAACCGGATGCGGGCCCGGGTCACGGAGGAACTCAAGCAGCACTTCCGTCCCGAGTTCCTGAACCGCGTTGACGATGTTGTGGTCTTCCCGCAGCTGACCCAGGACGAGATCATCGAGATCGTGGACATGTTCGTCGGCCGGTTGGAGAAGCGGCTCAAGGACAAGGACATGGGCATCGAGCTCACGACCGCCGCCAAGGTCCTGCTGGCAACCCGCGGGTACGACCCCGCGATGGGTGCCCGGCCGCTGCGCCGGACCATCCAGCGCGAGATCGAGGACCAGCTCTCCGAGAAGATCCTCTTCGGCGAAATCCACGCCGGCGACATCGTTGTAGTGGATGTGGACGGCGAAGGCGACGACGCCAAGTTCACCTTCGCCGGCAACGCCAAGCCGCGCATCCCGGAGATCGCTCCGAGCGTCTAGGCAATCAAGCCAAAGGCCCCGCTTTCCGGAAATGGAGGCGGGGCCTTTTGCGTGCCCGCGGCCGGCAGCGCTGCACGGCCCCCCGCGGAGCCGCCGCGCGGGGTGTGAAAGCAGTGTTTCACTATGAGTGAAATTGATGTGACGCGAGGCACAGGAGGTGTTGAATCGGTGCATGGCTTCCACCGATTCAGCGACCCTGAGCGAAAAACCCGAGACATCCTTCCACGGCCTGGACCACTACCTCGCCATCCCGAAGGTCAGCGGTCTGGTGTTGAGCCCCGACGGCCGGCGGCTGGTCACCACCGTGGCCACGCTGAACGCCAAGGGCACCGAATACGGCACCGCCCTGTGGGAGCTGGATCCGGAGGGGCACAAGCAGGCCCGCCGGATCACCCGCAGCGCCAAGGGCGAGGCCGGGGCCGTGTTTGCCGCCGGCGGCGACCTCTACTTCAGTTCCGCCCGCCCCGACCCGGAAACGCCCGACGCGGATCCCGTCAACGCCCTGTGGATGCTGCCCGCGGACGGCGGCGAGGCCCGGGTGGTGCTGACCCGGGCCGGGGGAGTCAGCGCGCTCCTGGCCGCCAAGGAGACCGGCGCCCTCTTCGTCAACGCCGCCGTGCTGGCGGGTGCCACGGATGAGGAAAGCGATGAGGAACGCCGCAAAACGCGCAAGGACAACAAAGTCGCCGCCATCCTGCACAGCGGCTATCCCGTCCGCTACTGGGACGCTGATCTGGGGCCCGCCCAGCCGCGGCTCTTCGCGGTCGAACCGGGTGCGGAAAAGGAGCCCGGCAAGCCGGCAACGGTCGACGCCGCGCCGCCGCTGAAGCTCCGGAACCTCACGCCCGACGCCGGTGCCGGACTTCGGGATGCCGAGTCAGTCGTCAGCCCGGATGGCCGGACCATTTACAGCAGTTTCGTCAAGCCGCTCGCGCACGCGGATTCACGCTCTGTCCTGGTCGCGATCGATGTCGCCAGCGGCACCCGCACCGTGCTGCTGGACACCGAGGGAATGAACTACTTCCCGGGCCCGGTCAGCCCCGACAACAGGACCCTCGTGGTGCTCAGCGAGAGCGACGGCACTCCGGAGCAGGCCCCTCGGCTCAGGCTGCACCTGCTCGACCTCGCCGGCGGTGCGTCCGGACCCGAGGCGGGCGGCGAAGCGGCGCTGACCCCGCTCGTGCACGGCTGGGACCGCTGGCCGCGCCCCGCCGCCTGGCTGCCGGACGGATCTGGCCTGCTCGTCACCGCCGATGAGGACGGCGCCTCGCCGGTCTTCAGGATCACCCTGCCCGGCGACGGCGGCGGCGGAGCCGGCCGGGTCACCCGGCTGACCGCCGATTCCGCCGCATATACCGACGTTGTGGTCTCCCCGGACGGCCACAACGCCTACGCGCTGCGCAGCTCCTATGAATTCCCGGCCGAAGCCGTGCGGATCAGTATCCCCGGCGGCGACGTCGTCCGGCTCCCGGCCCCCGCCGAACGCCCGCACTACAAAGGCTCGCTGGAGCGTGTGGAGACGACGGCGGCAGACGGTACCCGAGTGCCGGCGTACCTGGCACTTCCGGAAGGTGCCTCGGCGGGCAGCCCGGCGCCACTGTTGCTTTGGATCCACGGCGGCCCGCTCGGATCCTGGAACGCCTGGACCTGGCGCTGGAACCCGTGGCTGCTGGTGGCCCGGGGGTACGCCGTGCTGCTGCCGGACCCGGCGCTGTCCACCGGCTACGGCCAGCAGCACATCCAGCGCGGCTGGGGCGGCTGGGGCAAGGCGCCGTTCACTGACCTGATGGCCATCACCGACGCCGCCGTACAGCGGCCGGACATCGACGAGACCCGAACCGCCGCCATGGGCGGGTCTTTCGGAGGCTACATGGCCAACTGGGTGGCCGGCCACACGGACCGCTTCAAGGCGATTGTCACCCACGCCAGTCTTTGGGCGCTGGATCAGTTCGGCCCCACCACCGACGCCGCGCAGTACTGGCTCAAGGAGATGACGGCCGAGATGGCGCTGGCGAACTCCCCGCACCTGCACGTCGAGAACATCAGCACTCCGATGCTCGTCATCCATGGCGACAAGGACTACCGCGTCCCGATCGGCGAGGGCCTGCGCCTTTGGTATGAGTTGCTGTCCAAGTCCCGGCTCGCCGCCGACGAGAACGGCGAAACCGACCACCGCTTCCTCTACTTCCCGGACGAAAACCACTGGATCCTGCAGCCCCAACACGCCAAGGTCTGGTACGGCGTCGTAGAGCACTTCCTCGCCAGGAACCTGCTGGACAAGGATCTGCCGGTGCCCGCCGAGCTGGGTCTCTGAGTAGCCCCGCCGCCGAGGGAGGCAAAACTCGTCCAGAGGGCGCCCCGTAGGATTGGGCTGTGACTGAGACAATCCGCATCCGCCTTGCCCGCACCAGCGATGTCGGGGCGATCAAGACGCTCGTGGCGCCACTGGCCGACCAACGGATCCTGATGGCCAAGGAAACCGTGGCGTATTACGAGAGCCTCCAGGAGTTCCGGATCGCCGAAGCGCCTGACGGTGAAGTGGTCGGCTGCGGCGCTCTGCACGTTATGTGGGAGGACCTCGCCGAGGTGCGCACGCTCGCGACCTCGGACGCCTGGCGGGGTAAGGGCGTGGGCCACCTGCTGGTGGAGCGCCTGCTGGAGGACGCCAGGGCGCTCGGCGTCTCCCGAGTGTTCTGCCTGACCTTCGAGGTGGACTTTTTCAAAAGGCACGGCTTCGACGTGATGGCCGACCAGACCGCCGTCGACCCCGCGGTGTATTCGGAACTGCTGCGCTCCCATGACGAGGGTGTTGCCGAATTCCTCGACCTCGCCCGGGTAAAGCCCAATACGCTCGGCAATACCCGGATGATCAAAACCCTGTAATGCAACGCTTTGCGCCGGGCGGCCGGGCCGAGGTCTTCCCATCAGTAAAATTGATGGATAAACTGTTTCCGGTCCAGGGGGTGGACCACCCGACTTCCGGAGGCAAGAAATTGCACGAGCGCGCCATTTTTCCCGATTTCTCCGCATTCCAAATGACTCTCACCGGCGCGGCTGCGGTGCGCCGCACCGCGGACCCGGACGCCGGGGAAGCGGCGGAAGAGGATCCGGGGCCCGGTCCGCACCCGGGACCGGCCGCGGGCCCCGGCCCGGCGGCCGGGGTCAATCGGGGGCGGCATGCCGCGCCGCCGTTCTCCTGGCTCGGCAGCGATGCCTGGCCGAATTTCCCGTTGTCGGCGGACACCGGAAGCTGACGTCCACAGCCGCGGATCCCGCTTCGGGCTGTCCCGGCACGGAACCCTGTTTCCGCTGCTGAAGTCGGGAATTTGGAGCCTACCGCTGGCAGGGCCCCGGTAGTAGGGTGAGCAAGCAAGCCAGGACACCATCCAGGGAGCACAGCCATGAAGAAGCTCATCAATGATCCCCGCGCAGTGGTTGACGAGTCAGTGGAGGGTTTCGGGCTTGCCCATGCCGACCTCGTGACCGTCTTTGCGGACCCGAAGTACATTGTGCGCAAAGACGCGCCGGTGGCAGGGAAAGTCGGACTGGTCTCCGGCGGCGGCAGTGGCCATGAGCCGCTGCATGGCGGCTACGTCGGCATGGGAATGCTCGACGCCGCCGTGCCGGGCGCCGTTTTCACCTCGCCGACACCAGACCAGATCCTTCCCGCCACTCTCGCCGTCAACTCAGGTGCCGGCGTCGTGCACATCGTGAAGAACTACACGGGCGACGTCCTGAACTTTGAGACGGCCGGCGAACTGGCCGAGGCAGAGGGGGTGCAGGTCCGCACGGTGCTGGTCAACGACGACGTCGCGGTGCAGGACTCGCTCTACACCGCCGGACGACGCGGCGTCGGCGGAACGGTCCTGGTGGAGAAGATCGCCGGTGCCGCCGCCGAACGCGGTGACAGCCTGGACGCCGTCGCCGCGATCGGAGACCGCGTCAACCAGAACGTGCGCAGCATGGGCGTCGCGTTGACTGCCTGCACCGTCCCGCATGCCGGGTCGCCGAGCTTTGTGCTCGAGGAAAACGAAATCGAGATCGGCATCGGCATCCACGGCGAGCCCGGGCGGCACCGGATTCCAATGGAGAACGCTGACGGCATCACCGACCGCCTGCTGGAACCGGTCCTCAGCGATCTGGGGCTGGCGTCCGGGGACAATGTGCTCCTGTTCGTCAACGGCATGGGCGGCACCCCGCAGAGTGAGCTCTACATCGTCTACCGCCGCGCCGCGCAACAGCTGGCCGAAAAGGGCATCACGGTGGCCCGCTCGCTGGTCGGCAACTACATCACCTCGCTCGAAATGCAGGGCTGCTCGCTTACCGTCCTGCGCCTCGACGACGAGATGACGGCGCTCTGGGACGCCCCCGTCCACACCCCGGCCTTCCGCTGGGGCGTCTGACCGTGGGGCTGGACGTCGACTGGGCCGTGCGGTGGCTGACGCTCTCAGCCCAGGCAATGGCCGAGCACCGCGAGGAACTCATCGAACTGGACAGGCCGATCGGCGATTCGGACCACGGCGAGAACATGGACCGCGGCTTCAAAGCGGTGATGCTCAAGATCGCCGAGACGCCACCGGAAACGGCCGGGGCGGCGCTCAAGCTGACCGCCATGACGCTTATGTCCAAGGTTGGTGGGGCGGCCGGACCCCTCTACGGCACGGCCTTTCTCCGGGCTGCCACGGCCCTGGGCGAGGCCGCCGACATCGACGCCGCCACCCTCGCCTCGGCGTTTCAGGCCGCCAGGGACGGAATCGTGGCCCGGGGCAAGGCTGAATCCGGCGACAAGACGATGGTTGATGCCTGGACCCCGGCAGTCGACGCTGCCGCTGCCGCCGCCGGCGACAGCGATGTGCACAAAGTCCTGGCGGCCGCGGCGGAGGCAGCCGAAGCCGGGGCAGTCTCTACCGACCCGATGCTCGCCCGCAAGGGACGCGCCAGCTATCTGGGCGAGCGGAGTATCGGGCACCGGGACCCGGGCGCCGTGTCCAGCGCCCTGATCCTGCGCGCCGCTGTCGGGGCAGCGGAATGACGGTAAAGCTCGTCGTCGTATCCCACAGTGAAAAGATCGCCGACGGCGCCGTCGAGCTGGCCGCCCAGATGGCTCCCGACGTCCTGATCCTCCCCGCCGGCGGCACCGACGACGGCCGGATCGGCACAAGCCTCGAGCGGGTCATGGCCGCGCTGGAAGAGGCGGCGGACGCGAACGGCGACGGAATCGTCGTCCTGACGGATCTGGGGTCGGCCGTGATGACGGCCGAGTCCGCGGTGGAGTTTGTGGCGGATCCCTCCGCCGTGCTGCTGGCCGATGCCCCCCTCGTCGAAGGGCTGGTCGCTGCTGCCGTCGCGGCGCAGGCCGGGGCGGACGCCGAAGCCGTGAAGGAGGCCGCGGAAGCCGTGTACCGGCCGCCGGCCGCGCCGCAGCGCGCGCACGAGCGGCGGGCCCCGGAGGTGACCGGGGACTTTGAACTCATCAACCTGGCCGGCATGCATGCCCGTCCGGCGGCAAAGATTGCCGGCGGCCTGTCCGGCATGGACGCCGAAGTGACCGTCAACGGCGTCGACGGCACGTCGATGACGGAGCTGATGATGCTTGGCGCGGCCAAGGGAACCGTGCTGCACGTCGAAGCCAGCGGCCCGGACGCCGGCAGGGCCGTCGACTATCTGCGCGGGCTGGTCACGGCGGGCTTCGGCGAACCCTGACCGCGGCGTTCAGACCGTCCGGGCCGCGGTCCGGTCCGGTGCCAACGGGGTCTGCCGGGAACCGTACCAGGCGATCCACCCGCCCCCAACTGCCATGAGCAGGGCCCCGGCGGCCTGGGTCGGCAGGCTGCTGCCTGTCGTCGCCAGCCCGAGGACAACGCCCAGGACATAGAACACGACGGCGCCCGCTGCCCAGAGCGCCCCGGCCCAGCGCGGCAGCGCGCGCGAACGCCACACCGCGATCCCGAGCAGTACGTTGCCGAGGAGCGCCAGCAGGATGCCCAGCAGGAACGCCACTGTCATGGACCCGGGGAATTCCAGTAGCATCACGTCCTGGTGTCCGGCCAGGTAGGCCCTTCCGATTGCGGGCGTGGCAAAGGTGGAAATCACGGCCGGCACCAGCAGCAAGGCTGTACCGGCGACAGCGGTGACCATGGCTGCCAGCGCCAGGCCTCCAACCCGGCTGTTTGCCAGCCGGCAGCCCAGTGCGAAGACGCCGAAGATCGCGAGGATCGTGCCGGTGGTGCTGCCCAACAGGTGGCTCAAGTGGTATGAATCGGAGCTGACAAACCGGGCCCAGGCATCCGGGTCCCGCTCCTGGTCCGGCTGCGGTTCCAGCGTGGCCCAGGCCGTGACGAGCGCTGACACCGGCAGGGCCCACAACCCTGCCCGGATCCAGCGGCTGATGTTTTCCGAGTTCACTGGGTTCACCTTTCTCCACGCGGGCTAGGCGGCCTGGCGGAGACCGTCGGCATCCAACAGCACACCGGCTGAGATGAACCTGCCGCACTGCCTGCCGTACGGGTACGCGACCCGGGGCGTGAACGTCAGGGACCGGACCGGCAGCGCTAGGCCGCCGGCGTCGGTGCCGCTCACGCTGGCCTCGATCGGGGATTCCGTGAGCGGATCAAGCATCAGCATCCCCGTCAGCGTGCCGTCAGGCGAGGCGGTTGCCGAACAGGGACGGTCCTTGCCGTGCGGTCCGGGTTCGCAACCCTGATCCACCGTGGTGCTCCCCGGGAAGAGCTCAAGCTCAGCCTCCGTGCAGCGACCGTCCTGGCAGGCTTTGAGCCGGAGCGTTTGCACCGAGGCGGTGTACTCCCGGGCCACGGTCAGCGCAACTACCGGCGCCTGGGCGATTGCCGGGCACACCGTCTCGGGCTGGCACCCGGTGGCCAGGAGTGCGGTGCAAGCCAAGCCCACGAGCGCCGCGAACGTTCGCATGCTTCAGGGTAGTTCCGGGAGGTCCGTGCAGCTAGGGGTCCGGCGTCCGGCTCTGTGCCCGGCCCGGCATCCTGCTTGGCTTCCGGCCCGGCATCCGGCCCGGCGGGGGATCAGGCCGGCAGCCGGAATCCGGCTGGATGCAGCTCGGCCAGACCGTCGCTCAGCAGCCCCGACAGCGCGCGTTCCAGCTGCTCCGGGGCGGAGTCGAGCCGGTGCAGGGCGGCAAGTGGGATTCCGATCCCCGCCGGTTCGAAGCCAAGGTCCGCCGGGGCGCGCTGGAACAGCTCCCGGGCCACCGGCGACTCGGCTACGCGGAGTACCGCCATCACGGCTCCCCGAACCTGGCGGTCCGTTCCGTGCCACGACTGCCCCTTCGGGGTGTAGGTCGGCGGGGGCTCACCGGCTGCAAGCCAGGCGCAGGAGCCACTGACCGGGCATTGCCCGCACTTCGGCGACCGCGCCGTGCACACCAGGGCGCCAAGCTCCATTACCGAGGCATTCCAGCGGACGGAGGGGCCGGCACCGTCCGGCAGCGCGTTCGCGGCGAGCCGCATTTCCGCGGCGGTCAGCGCCGGCGACGGCAGCGCCGCGCCGGAAAACAGGCGCGCGTGCACCCGGCGGATATTGGTGTCCACTACGGTTTCGCGGCGCCCGAAGGCGAAGGCGGCCACGGCCGCCGCGGTGTAGCTGCCCACTCCGGGCAGCTGCAGCAGTTCAGGGTAGGTTCCCGGGACCTCTCCGCCGTGGTCGGCGCCGATGGCGACGGCGGCCGCGTGCAGTCGCAGCGCCCGCCGGGGGTAGCCCAGCCGTCCCCAGGCCCGGACCGCTTCCCCGGCAGGTTCCCGGGCCAGGGCGGATGGCTCCGGCCAGCGCCGCAGCCATTCCTCCCAGACTGGCAGCACGCGTACCACCGGTGTCTGCTGCAGCATGATCTCGCTGACCAGCACGCCCCACGGCGTGCATTCAGCAGCCCGCCAGGGCAGGTCGCGGGCATTGACCGCAAACCACGTGGCGAGGGCGTTGTGCAGGGCGGCCAGCGCAGCGGCTTCGGGAACGCTTTCGGGAGCGACTTCCGGGCGGGCGGCGTCAGGGACAGTGGGGGCATCGGCTTGAGCTTTGATGGATTCAGCGTAATAGATGAGGGCCACACTCCGCCTGCGGCGTGGGAGGGCCCCATACCCGGTGCGGTTCTCTAGCCTAGAAGGATGGGCAGGCAAGACAATTCCGGAACGCAGGGTTCCCGGCCGAAGGGTCCCGGCAGCGGAGCACCCGCAGGCCGCGGCGCCTCGCGCACCTCCGCGCCCAAATCCGCCACGAATGTCCCCAGCCGGAAGCCGGCCCGGAAGCCAGTCCGCCCTGTTTACCGCCGCCGCCGCCTGTTCGTGGCTGCCGCCCTGCTGCTCGTGATCGCCCTCGCCTTTGGCGGATTCGCCGCCGCCTCGAGCTTTCTCAACGACGGGCAGTCCACGTCCGGCGACAGCTCGGCCCCGTCGGACCAGGAAACCGGGCCCGCCCCGGCCCCGGACACCACGGCTTCCGCTTCGGCTTCCCCGTCGGCGCTGCCGACAGGCAACGGCTGCGAACAGAACCTAGTGACCGTCACGGCCGCCACGGACAAGCCTGCCTACGCTGCCGGCGAGATCCCGTTGCTTACACTCAAGGTGACGAACGGCAACAAGGTGCCGTGCAAGGTCAACATCGGAACATCGCAGATGGAGTTCCTCGTCGCCAGCGGCTCGGACCGGATCTTCTCGTCCACTGACTGCCAGGCGGACGCCACCGACCTGGTGAAGACCATCGCGCCGGGGCAAAGCGAAACAGCCAACTTCCCCTGGCAGCGCAACCGCACGCTCCAGGGCTGCGCGCCGATCCAAGCCGAACCGGGAACCGGCGGCGCGTACTACGTCTTCACCGCACGGCTGGCCGACAAGACCAGTCCCAAAGCCGTGTTCCAGCTCAACTAAACCCCATCGATTGCTCCGCAGGTGCCGTTTTGAGGGCTCAAAAGGGCGGCTGCGGAGCAACCGACGGGGTTAGGCGGGGTCAGAGGAACCGGTCCAGCAGGCTTGCCTCGGCCATCCGGCTTAGGCCCTCGCGGACCGTCCGGGCACGCTGGTCGCCGATGCCATCCACCGTCATCAGGTCATCGATTGTGGCCGCCATCAGGAACTGCAGGCCGCCGAAGTGATCCACCAGGCGGTCGGCGACGGCTTTCGGCACGGCCTTCAGCCCGGAAAGCAGCCGGTGTCCGCGCGGCTGGACGACGGCGTCGAGGTTGGCCTCGCCGCCGGCGAAGCCAACAATTCCGGCGATCCTGCCCAGATCGATCAGCTCCGTTGGACCAAGGTTCACGAGCGCCTTCACGGCCTTGTCGATGTCCTCAGCGGAAGTGTCCGGCCCGGAGTAGTCGCGGATGATCACGTCGCTGCCGGGTCCGCGGCCCACGGTCAGCTCGTCCAGCTGGAGCGAGAGCAGCCGGCCGTCCTCGCCGAGTTCCAACACATACTGCGAGATCTCTTCCGAGATCCGGCGCACCATTTCCTGGCGCTGCAGGGTCACGGCAACATCCCGGACCGTCACCATGGCCTCGATTTCCAGGGCCGAGAGGGAACTGGTCACCTGGTCCAGGCGCGAACGGTAACGCTCCAGCGTCGCCAGGGCCTGGTTGGCCCGGGCCAGGACTTTTTCCGAGCCCTCCAGGACGTGCCGCAGGCCGTTCACATAGAGGGCGATGATCTGCATGGACTGGCTGACCGAGATAACCGGAACGCCGGTCTGGATGGCGACACGCTCCGCGGTCCGGTGACGGGTGCCCGACTCCTGGGTCTCAATGCTGGAGTCGGGGACCAGCTGAACGGCCGCGCGCAGGATGTTGCTGGCATCCTTGTCGCAGATGATGGCGCCGTCCATTTTGGCCAGTTCCCGCAGGCGGGTGGGGGAGAAATCGATTCCGATGTCGAAGCCGCCGGAGCAGATGGACTCGATGGTCTTGTCGATGCCCAGGACAATGAGGGCTCCGGTCCGTCCGCGGAGGATGCGCTCGAGGCCGTCGCGGAGGGCGGTGCCCGGTGCCACCCGGCCCAGGGTCGCCTTGAGTGAATCTTCAGGGCTCCGAGCCATAGATTTTCCCTTCAAAGGTGCAGGCCTCAGCCTGCAAGTGCGCCGGTTTCCAGTGGTTCCCGGCAGGATCAAAAGTACTCGGTTGCCCGTTCCCACCATAGTAGAGGCAAAGCAGGTCAACTTCCGCACGGACAAGCCCCAAAGTGGGCCAATTGGACGTTCGCTGAACGCCTGGGGAATGGCCCCGCGGACCCCGGCGGGGGACCGCGCTTTTTGGCGGCGGACCTCCGGCGCCGGGCTGGCTTGCCGCCCGCATCGCGGGGGCAGTGCGGGCTGGGATAAACTTGTTGCCTTGGGTGTTCTGTCGGCTGCCCGCCGCTACGCCCAGCAAGCACCCAGCAGTCACGCAGAACTCCCAGCAGAACAGCCAGGGATCCCGCCGGGCCAGCCTGATTTCCGCAGGTCCGGGACCAGCCATTCAAAGCCGCAGCGAAAGTAGCACCGTGTCCCAAGAAGTCCTTAGCCCCGCCCGAGTCCAGGAGATTCACAAGCAGGCGGCCCGGCGTCGGACATTCGCGGTCATTTCACACCCCGACGCCGGCAAGTCCACGCTGACCGAGGCGCTCGCGCTGCACGCAAAGGTGATCGGTACCGCCGGTGCCTCCAGCGGCAAGGCGAACCGCAAAGAGACAGTCTCGGACTGGATGCAGATGGAAAAGGACCGCGGAATCTCGATCAGCTCCGCGGCCCTGCAGTTCGCTTACCGGGACACCGTGATCAACCTGCTGGACACCCCCGGCCACGCGGACTTCTCCGAGGACACCTACCGTGTGCTGGCCGCCGTCGACTGCGCCGTGATGCTCGTGGACGCCGCCAAGGGCCTGGAAACCCAGACCATGAAGCTCTTCGAGGTCTGCAAGCAGCGCAACCTGCCCATCATCACCGTGATCAACAAGTGGGACCGGCCGGGCCTGGACGCCCTGGCCCTGATGGACGAGATCACCGAGCGCACCGGCCTCCAGCCGATGCCGCTGACCTGGGCCGTGGGGATCTCCGGTGACTTCCGCGGCGTCTGGGACCTGCGCAATGACCGCTTTGCCCAGTTCAAGCGCAACAATGCCGGCGCCAACATCGCCCTCACCGAGTACTTCACCCCGGAGCAGGCCGCGGCGAGCCAGGGGGACGACTGGGCCAACGCCGTCGACGAGGCCGGGCTGGTCATCGAGTCCAATCTTGAGTTCGACGTCGATGCCTTCCACGCCGGCCAGGCCACGCCGATCCTTTTCAGCTCCGCCGCGTTGAACTTCGGCGTGAAGGAGATCCTCGACGCCCTCGTTGACTTCGCCCCGCCGGCCGCCCCGCGGCCCGACGTCGACGGCGAAGCACGGCCCGTCGATGCACCGTTCGCCGGCTTCGTCTTCAAGGTCCAAGCCGGCATGAACAAGGCGCACCGGGACCACGTCGCCTTCATCCGGGTCTGCTCCGGTATGTTCGAACGCGGCATGGTGGTGACCCAGGGCCGGACCGGGAAGTCCTTCGCCACCAAGTACGCCCAGCAGGTCTTCGGCCGCGAACGCGAGGTCATTGACGAAGCCTTCCCCGGGGACGTTGTGGGCCTCGTGAACGCGTCGTCGCTGCGGGTGGGAGACAGCCTCTTCATCGAGCAGCCGGTGGAGTTCCCCGCCATCCCGCTCTTCGCGCCGGAGCACTTCCAGGTGGCGCGCTCCAAGGACCCCAGCCGTTTCAAGCAGTTCCGCCGCGGCATCGAGCAGCTGGAGCACGAGGGAGTCATCCAGGTGCTCCGCTCGGACATCCGCGGTGACCAGGCCCCGGTGCTGGCCGCCGTCGGCCCCATGCAGTTCGAAGTGGTGGAGGACCGTATGGCGCACGATTTCAGCGCACCGATGCGGCTCGAGCGCCTGCCCTATTCCATTGCCCGCATTTCGACGGCGGACGCCATGCCGGCGCTGGCCAGTGTGCCCGGCGCCGAGGTGCTGCTGCGCTCCGACGGCGAATACCTCGCCCTGTTCAACGACGTTTGGGCCTTGCGCCGGATTGAGAAGAACCACCCGGACCTGACGCTGCTGCCGATCGGCACGCACAATCCCGCAAAGTAGCAGCCAACGGCAGCGGGCGGACAGGAACGGATCCACCGGAGGGCTTCCGGAATCCCGTTCCTGAGGTATTCCCTTCCCGCGGTATAATAAGTAACCTTGCTACTTTGCGGGCGCCGTTGATTTCGGCTTTTTGGACTGATCCGCCCGATTTCACCGGCGGGCGCCGCACCTAAGGGATATCGAACACTCTTGGACTGACTACAACGGAAAACTCGGCATGGAACCAGGATTCCTGCTGAGCGGGCGCTACCGGGTCGAATGCCTTATTGGCAGCGGACGCCAGTCCACCGTGTACCGCGCCCGGGACGAACTCCTGCAGCGTGAGGTGGCCGTCAAACTCTTCCGTAACGAGGCGGACGATCTTGAACACACCCGCCGCCAGGGGCAGGAGATCCGCATCCTCGCGGGGATGAGCCACCACTGCCTCGTGACACTGTTCGACGCCGGTGCTGACCTGAGCGACCCGGACGCATCCTTGAGCTACCTCGTGATGGAACTGGTCCGCGGGCCGGACCTGCGCCGCCGAGCCGCCCAGGGGCCGCTGTCCGCGGCTCACATGGCGTTGATCGGCCACGATCTGGCCGACGGACTTGCCCACATCCATCACCACGGCATCGTGCACCGCGATGTGAAACCTGCCAACATCCTGCTGGTGGACTACAGCAACAACGACCGGCGCCCCCGGGCGAAGCTCAGCGACTTCGGTGTTGCCGTCATGACTGGCGGCGGCCCTGTGGCCGACGACGGCGGGACCTCCGGGACCCCCGCGTACCTGAGCCCGGAGCAGGCCGCCGGAGAACCCGCTGGGCCGCTCAGCGACGTGTACTCCCTGGGCCTCGTACTGCTCGAAGGGCTGACCGGAAAGATGGCCTACCCCGGTGCGCCCGTGCAGTCCGCAGTCGCGCGGCTGCTCCACGATCCGGACATCCCCGAGGAGCTTGCCCCCATCTGGACTTCGCTGCTGTCGTCCATGCTGGCCCGTGACCCGGCGGAGCGCCCGGCGGCCCGGGAAGTCTCACTGGCCCTGCGCCAGGAAGTCATTAACGGCGCAGCCCGCCACCGCCGGGACCAGGCTTCGAGCGCGATCGCGAGTTAGGCGGAGTCGACGCCGGGGCGTTGGCGCTGGTTAACGCCTGCGCTGTTTAACGCCGGCCGGCGTGGAGCGCCAGTTCCAGTTCGAACCGGGCCTTGGGGTCCTCCAAGGCATCGCCGAACAGCTCGCGCAGCTGCGCCGCCCGGTAGCCCACGGTCTGCGGGTGGATTCCGAGCTCTGCCGCCACCGGGGCCCGCTGGCCCCAGTGCCGCAGCCAGGACAGCAGTGTCTCCGCCAGACGCTCGCGCTGGGCCGGGCGAAGCCCTTCCAGGGGGGCCAGGCGACGGCTGGCCAGTTCGGCAATCGCGGAAGGCTCCGCCCCGAGGATCACCTCGGCCAAGTGCTCATCGGCCCAGATCGGCGGGTCCTCCGGGCCTTCCCTCGGCGGCAATGCCGAGGCTGCCAGCACGGCCAGGCGCAGCGAATCGGGGACCTTTTCCCAGCCCCCGGCCGGCCCCACGGCCGCCCCGCGGCCGCGCAGCGCCTTTTCCAGGTCCGCCCGTGCGGACTTGGACTTCCGGGCCGGGACCAGGGCGACGGCATCGGTCTCACGCTCGATGACCAGCGTCCCGGGCCCCAGCCGCAGCCGCAGCCCCGCGGACCGGTCTATCGGCAGGGTCACCACTACCATCCGCTGCGGCAGGGACCAGTCCGCCATCGCCGCCGTCTGGCGCAGGGCCGACTCATCCGCCTGCCCCAGCAGGAGCAGGTCGAGCAGTTCGGTGCGCCGCCGGTCCACCGCGCCGGCCCGTTCCGACTGCTCAAAGGCATACGCCTCGGCGCTGACGGCGGACAGTTCGTCGATGTAGGCCAGGATCGATTCACCCAGGTCCACCACCACACTCTGGCCGAGGTGGTGCTCCACGGACACCCGGGACATCTCGCGGAAGGTCACGCGGGCACCCATCCGGTAGGCGCTCAGCAGCGCATCCATGCTCCGGCCCTGCCGGAATTCGCCGCTTCCCAGCCCTGCCACAAGTTGCCGGCTTTCCTCCGACAGGGCGGGCAGCCGGGTTCCCGGCAACTGCAGGAAGCGGTCCAGCGCGGCGGCCACGCCGCGGCGCAGCCCCCGCCCGAAGCGGCCCTCGATCGGCCTGGCGTAGGCCGGCACCAGCTGCGGCACGGCGTCGATGATGGCCTCGACAATGCCGGGCATCATCGGCCGGAGCATGTCGCTGACCTCTCGCGGCAGGGCCAGCCATGGAGGATCGTAGGCGGGGGAGGCGGAGGTGGCAGCGGGGGAGACGTTCATGGGCTGGTTCCAATAAGTTGTTGCGGGGAGATAGTTTATTTGAGTCGATCGTATGCCTTGGATGAAGATGTATGACCCAATCTGACATAAGATTGATGAATGATCCGGCTCCGTAAGCTGGCGAGCGCCGCATCTGTACTGACCACCCCACTGGCTCCAGAAGACATTCTGTCGCTGTTCAATCCTGTGTTTTCCGCCCGCCAGTTGCGCGGCGTGGTTACTCGGGTGGTTCCAGAAACGGCCGATTCCGCCACCATTTTCTTCCGTCCCGGCCGCGGCTGGCAAGCGCACCTTGCTGGCCAGTGGGCCCGTATCGGCGTCGAACTCGACGGTGTCCGCCACTGGCGGTCCTATTCGCTGAGCGCGCCCGCCGGCATGGACCCGGCCATCACCGTTAGTGACATGGGTGCCGTCTCCGGAACTCTCGTGCGCAACACGAAGCCCGGCGACGTGCTCTTCCTGGCGCCGCCGCAGGGCGACTTCGTCCTCCCGGAGCATCCGCGGCCCCTGCTGATGCTCACCGCCGGCAGCGGGATCACCCCCGTGATGTCGATGATCCGCACGCTGGTCCCGCACCGCCCGGACTCCGACGTCGTCCTCATCCATACCGCCCGGACCCCGGAAGACGTCATCTTCCGGGAGGAACTGGCCGAACTCGCGGACCAGTTTCCCAACTTCCGTGTCATCCACTGGTTCACCGGAGAACGCGGGCGGCTGGACTTCAGCTCGATCGCCGCACTGGAACAGCTTTGCCCGGACTGGCGCCAGCGCGCCGCCTATGCCTGCGGCCCGGAAGGCTTCCTTGACGACGCCGAGGCGCTGTGGGAGTCGGAGAACGCAACTGCCGGCCCCTCCTCGGACTCGACCCTGACCATTGAACGGTTCAGCACTAAGCTGGCCGGCGGCGCAGGGCACAACGGCGGCCTGGTCACCTTCGAGGCGTCTGACCGCGAAGTCGAAGCCGACGGCGACACGCCGCTGCTCGACGTCGGCGAGGACGCCGGCGTCCTGATGCCCAGCGGCTGCCGGATGGGCATCTGCCACAGCTGCCTCACCCCCCTCCGGGCCGGACAGGTTCGTGACCTGCGCACGGACGAAGTCCATGGCGAGCCCGGCCAACTAATCCAGACGTGTGTCTCGGCAGCCGCCGGACCCGTTAACCTCGACATCTGAGGAGTACCACCGCATGACGATTGTTTCCGACACGCCTGACGTTTCCGAGGAAGGCCCAGCGGCCGCTGCCACCGGCGCCGGCGCTGCCAAGGCGCCCGCTGCCGTGAAGAGGCGGCCGGGCGCCCTCGCCGAGTCCGGCAGCCCGACGGTTCGGCCGCCGGCTGCCGCGCATCTCTCCGACGAGCAGGTCGCCGAGCTGGGCCGGGAGCTCGACGCCATCAAGGACGATATCCTCGCCAAGCGTGGGGCCAGCGACGCCGCCTACATCCGCCGGATGATCAAGATCCAGCGCGGACTGGAGATCTCCGGGCGCGCCGCATTGTTGGTGAGCAAGAACAAGGCAGCCTGGGTCACCGGCACCACGCTGCTCAGCTTTGCCAAGATCCTGGAAAACATGGAGATCGGGCACAATGTGCTGCACGGGCAGTGGGACTGGATGCGGGACCCGGACATCCACTCCACCACCTGGGAGTGGGACTTCGTCACCCCGGCGCGCGCCTGGCAGCACACCCACAACGACCTGCACCACCGCTGGACCAACGTCGTCGGCAAGGACAACGACGTTGGGTACAACCTGCTGCGGATGGACGCGGACCAGGAATGGAAGCCCTTCAACCTGGGCAACCCGCTCTACAACGCCCTGCTGGCCCCGGTCTTCGAATGGGGCATCGCGATCTACGATCTCGAGCTGCAGGACTTCAAAGAGGGCAAGAAGACCAAGGAGGCCCTGGTCAAGGACCTCAAGGCCCTTGGACGCAAGGCCCTCACCCAGTTCACCAAGGACTACGCAGCCACCCCCGCCGTCGCAATGCTCACCGGCTCCGGCAAGCAGGCGCTCTACGGCACGCTGACCGCCAACGCGGTCCGGAACGTCTGGGCACATGCGGTGATCTTCTGCGGCCACTTCCCCGAGGGTGCGGACACCTTCACCGAGGAAATGGTCGAAGGCGAGACCCGCGGTGACTGGTACGTCCGGCAGATGATCGGCTCAGCCAACATCTCCGGCTCCAAGTTCATGCACCTGATGACGGGCAACCTGTCGCACCAGATTGAGCACCACCTCTTCCCGGACCTTCCGTCCAACCGCTACGCCGAGGTGGCCCCCAAGGTGCAGGAAATCTGCAAGCGCTACGGACTGCCGTACACCACCGGCCCGATCTGGAAGCAGGTCGGCTCCACCTGGGCCAAGGTCTTCAAGCTGGCGCTGCCGCCCAAGAAGGCCTAGCCGAACTGGTTGAATGATTTGAAAGGGGCGCCTGCCATCTGCGGCAGGCGCCCCTTTTCGCGCGTGGCCGGGATCAGGGCTTGCACGCCACCCCCAGCACGTGGGCCAGCCGCGGGTTGCCGGGGAGGGCGGAGAAGCCGAAGCGCTCCAGGCCCTGCATCTTAAAGCCAGCTTCGGCGATCACAGCGTCGGTGTTCCGGTTCGGATGGCAGCCGCCGGCGATCCGGCTCCACAGCGGCGTGACCAGGTCTTCGGCGGCCGCCAGCACGCGGTGTGCCGAGCGGACGTGCTCGTAGAACAGCAATAGGCCACCCGGGCGCAGGACCCTGACTACCTCCGCCAGCGCAGCGGACTGGTCCAGCACACTGCACAGCACAAGGCTGGAGACGACGACGTCCACGGAGGCGTCGGCCGCCGGCAGCGATTCCGCCATGCCGTCCCTGACGGTGACGGGCACCGGAGCCTTCCTGGCGGCGGCCAGCGCGAGTTCGCGGAGCGTGGGGTCCGGTTCGAGGGCAAGCACTCCCGTCACCGCGGGCGGGTAGAACGCGAACGTGGCCCCGTAGCCCGCTCCGATCTCGACGACGATTCCGTGCGCCGCCTCCAGGAGGCGCCGGCGGTGCTCCGCAGCCCCGCGGGCGTCCATCCGCGGACCCACCCGGGCGAAGGATTTGCCGAACGAGGGACTGCGGGGCTGGTGGCCGCTGTGCCCCTCCTGCCGGTTGTTGTTCATCTGACCTCGATCACGCCCATCATCCCCAGGTCCTCGTGATCCAGAATGTGGCAGTGGTACACGGAGCGGCCGCTGAAGTCGCGGAACGCGATCCTGACCGTGGCGCGCCCGTTCGCCCGCACGTTCACCACGTCCCGCATAACCACGGAGCCTACGGCCTGGCCGTTGTCCTCAATGAGCTGCATCGGCCACACATGCAGGTGGATGGGATGGTCCATGGGACTGGTGTTGACCAGCGTCCATTCCTCGACGGTTCCGGCCGCGACGATCGTGTCCGTGCGCGCCTCGCTGTATTCACGGCCGTTGATGGTGAACCGCATCATGCCGCCCATACCGCCGCCCATGCCGCCGGATCCCGCGCCCATGGCCAGGACCAGCTGCCGGCGGGCGGCGACGGCGGCAGTTCGGAGGTCCTCTTGGGCGGGCCGGGACGTGACGGCGCCGGGCAGGGATGCGGTGGTGCCGCTGACCCGGAAGGTCGCCAGCGCACCCGTCCCGGGGGTCGGCCCCCGCCCCATCATCCCCGGCATGGCGCCGCGGTCGTAGTGGAGGGCCTGTAACACGGATTCGCCGGCCGTGGCAGTCACCAGCAGGTCCGCCCGGTTGCCCGGAGCCAACAGGAGTTCGTCCACGGTTTGGGGATTGGCGGACCGGCCCGAGTCCATGCCGAGCAGCTGGAGTTGCTGGCCGTCCAGCCGGAGCCGGAGATAGCGGGCTACGCAGGCGTTGATGATCCGCCACCGTTCCCGTTCTCCCGGCCGGGCGGTTATGAGCGGGTTGCGCTGCCCGTTGAGCAGGAGAAGCTCCCCTTCGCGGCCCGCCATGCGGTCCATCAGCGGCGCCGCGGAGATGTTCCCGGCGCGGTCAAGAGTGGTGTCGGAGACCAGCAGGACGCGTTCCCTGCTCGCCGGAATGGCTTCGGGATCTTCAACGATGATCGCCCCGAAGAGTCCGCTGAAAATCTGCCCCGCGACCGTGCCGTGGTGATGCGGGTGGTACCAGTACACTCCCGGCGGGTGGTTCGAGGGCAGCCGGTAGCTGTAGTCGAATCCTGCTCCGGGCATGACCGCCACGAAAACGTTGTCGCCGCCGGCCCGCGGGGTCACGTGCAAGCCGTGGACGTGCAGGTTGGTAGCTTCGCCAAGGTTATTCACGAGCCTGACGGCGAGCTCATCGCCCGGTTGCAGGCGGAGGGTGGGGCCCGGGAGTGTCCCGTTGTAACAGAGCGGGCTGGCCATCCGGCCGCCGAGCTCCACCGGCGCGCGGGCGGCCTCGAGCATGAGCTGCAGCCTGCCGTCCGTGCTGCGAATCTCCGCCGGGCTGCGCAGCACGGGACCCGCCGCCGTACCCGGGAAGCCGGTCCGCTGCGTGGAAGCCAGGGACCACCACAGCCCGGCACCGCCCGCCACGGTGGCCGCCGTACCCAGGCCGCCCAACAGCAGTGCGTCGCGGCGGCTGATCGGCCGCACTAGGTCTCCTCGCCGAGGACTTTCAGATTCTCACGGTATTGGTCCGCGGTGAGCTCGCCCCTCGCGAAGCGTTCATCCAGGATCAGGCGTGCCTGGCTTTTTGCGCCCGGGAAACCGCCCGGGGGAACCCCCTGCTGCCCATAGGGCGGCGGGCCATAGGGTCCGGCGTGTCCGGTCTGGGCGGCCCCGCCGCGGCCTGACCCGCCGGTGAAGAGGCGGACCGCGAGCAGCACCAGCACCGCGATTCCGATCAGCAGCAGCAGACCCCAGAGCCACATCCAGCCGAAGCCGTCACCGTAGTAGCCCCTCATGGCCTGATCCCTTCGTTCGCGACCGTTCCTACCCCTATGTTCCGCCGGATACCGGGCGGGGGATAGGGTCCTTAGCCGCTCTTCGGGTGCCTCAGCCGATCAGCAGGTCCAGGGCCTCGGTCAGGTGGCCGACTTCCCGCACGGAGAAGCCCGCGGGCACCGGGCCCGGGCCGTTCGGGCTGGCCGGCACCACGGCGTGGGTAAACCCCAGCCGGTGGGCTTCGTGGATCCGCTGGTTGATGCCGGGCACCGGGCGGACCTCACCGGCCAGACCGACTTCGCCGAAAGCGATGAGCCGCTGCGGCAGGGGTTTCCTGGCCTTTGCCGATGCCACCGCCAAGGCGATGGCGAGGTCCGTGGCGGGCTCACTGAGTTTCACGCCGCCCACGGTTGCCACGTAGGAATCGTCCTTGTTCAGCAGGCAGCCGGCCCGCTGCTGGAGCACGGCCAGCAGCATTGCCACCCGGGAACTGTCCAGTCCGCTCGTGGCCCGGCGGGGCTGAGCGTTGGCGCTTTCGGCCAGTAGTGACTGCACCTCCGCCAGCAGCGGCCGGCGCCCCTCGAGGGTGACCGTGATGCAGGTTCCGGACACCGGTTCCTTTGTCCGGGAAACGAATAAGCCGCTCGGATCGGCCAGGCCCGCGATGCCGTCCTCGTTCAGGTCGAAGCAGCCGACGTCGTCGGTGGGCCCGTAGCGGTTCTTGACAGCCCGCAGCAGCCGCAGCCGGGAATGGCGTTCGCCTTCGAACTGGCACACGACGTCCACGAGGTGCTCGAGCAGCCGGGGACCGGCGATGGAGCCGTCCTTGGTCACGTGGCCCACCAGCAGGGTGGTCATATTGCGGCGTTTGGCTGCGGCGATCAAGGAAGCAGCCACCTCGCGGACCTGCGAGACGCCGCCGGCGCTGCCTTCGACGTCGGCGCTGCTCAGCGTCTGCACGGAGTCCACGATCAGCAGGCGCGGCTCAAGCTTCTCCACCTGGCCCAGGGCCTGGCCAAGGTCCGTCTCGGCGGAGAGGTACAGGGATTCAGCGACGGCGTCGATCCGGTCCGCACGGAGCTTGACCTGGGCGGCGGATTCCTCACCGGTGATGTACAGGACGTCCTGCGCGGTGCGGGCAAACTTGGCCGCGACGTCCAGCAGGAGCGTCGATTTGCCGACGCCGGGTTCGCCCGCCAGCAGGATCACGGCGCCGGGAACCAGCCCGCCGCCGAGCACGCGGTCCAGTTCGTCCACGCCGGTGGGCAGGAATGCCGCGGTCGTGGCGTCCACGTCCGAGATCCGGCGGGCCGGCTCCAGCACGGCGGCGGCCGCCGTCGTGCGCGCGACGGCGCCGCCGGTTTCCTCCACGCTGCCCCAGGCCTGGCATTCGCCGCAGCGGCCCACCCACTTGGCCGTGGTCCAGCCGCACTCGGCGCATTTGTAGCCCGGCGCCTTGGAAGCCCGGGAAGTCTTGGTAGCCATCGTTCCACCCTATCGGCGCGCAACGACACTTCTGCTCGTGCGCCGCGGAAGCTAGAGCGGCGGCAGGATGTCCCGGGCTTCGCGGGAGTCGACCCCGGCCGCCTCGAGCAGGTCCACGATCAGCGGACGGAACAGCATGACCACTGTTTCGCCCTCCAGCCGCTGCACGTCCAGCAGCCGCGGATGCAGCCGGCCGGCGACTTCCCGCAGCTCCGCCCGCGCCGTCCGCAGGTGCGCGCGGCGGACGCCGTCGTGCAATTCCGCCAGGCCCAGGGACAGCTCGTCGACGGCGTCGGCCGTGTCCTGCAGGACGTCGGCGATGTTCTGGGTGGCGTCGTCGGACAACGCCGCGTGGTTGATGGCACTGGTCAGTCGGCGGGCAAAGACGCGGCTGTTGCGCAGCGCGAGGTCGAGGTAGTCCAGCGCCTGCTCCATCCGGTCCAGCTCGTCGCGGTGCCGGCGGTAGGCGGGCGCCAGGGTCGCCACCTCCCCGGAGGTCCGGAGGGACTGCCGCATGGCATCAACGAGCGGCTGGCAGTTCCTTCCCCGGATGAGCGCGTGCCAGGCTTGGGTGGCGTCGCTGTAGCTCAGCGCAGAGGCGCACTCGCGCAGCACCTCGGCGAATTCGTGCAGCAGCTTCTTGACGTCGTTGCGGGGTTCCCGGCGCGGGTCTTTCGGAACCAGGAACGTCACCAGCAGGGCGAACACGCCGCCCACGACGGCGTCGATGCTGCGGGTGAACGGCCCCCCGACCGGCGCGGGGAGGAGTACCACAAGCACCGACTGCAGCCCCAGCTGGGTGGTGAAAATCGTGCCGCTGTCCAGGAACCGGGCCAGCAGGATGGAAAAAAGAAGCACGACGGCGGCCTGCCAGATTCCGGAGCCCAGCCAGTGCAGCAGCAGGTCCCCGACCACAATGCCGATGGTGCAGCCCAGGCCCACCTCGATTACGCGGCGCAGCCTGGGGTCGCGGGAAAAGCCCAGGGCGATGAGGGAGGACGTGGCGGCGAAGAGCGGGCCGCTGTGGCCCAGCACGTACTCGGCGAACGCGTAGGCGCCGACAGCGCAGGCAGTCATCTGGATGGCCGGCACGAGGGAGTTCCGGCTCCGGACCAGGCCGGTGCGGACCCGTCCGCGCAGGAAACGGGTGCTTGTGGAGAGTCCAGGAGCGGGGGCCATGCGCACCAGTCTATTGGCCGTTGGTTCCGCGGTTCGCCGGTGCCGACCCTTACGGTTGTGACGCAGCTAACGCAATAGGGACCCGGCGGATGTAAGCCAATATCCGCGCTCCGTTAACCGTATGTTCACCCTGGGCGGCATTTCTCTTCATCTGGGACACCTACTTTCAATAAAGGTACAAACCGTACGCATCCCTGCCCGGCCCTCTCCGGTCCGGTACGCACAGAAAAATCCCTGGAAGGGGTACATCTCAGTGAAGGCACTCCGCTTCGGCCGCAACGCGGCTATCGCTGTTATTTCAGCCGGCGCTCTCGCGCTTACCGCTTGCGGTTCGGACAACCCGACGGGGGCCGCTCCCGCCAGCACCACCGCTTCGGGTCCCCAGGTCACCGGCACGCTGACCGGCATCGGTGCCTCTTCGACCGGTGCAGCCATGGATGCCTGGAAGGCCGGCTTCTCCTCCGCGAACACGGGCGCCACCGTACAGTACTCCCCGGACGGCTCCGGCGCAGGCCGCAAGGCCATCATCGACGGCTCGGCCCAGTTCGCCGGCTCCGATGCCTACCTGAAGGACGAGGAAGTCGTTAGCTCGCAGGCCCAGTGCGGCCCCGAGGGCGCCCTCAACATCCCGGTTTACATCTCCCCGATTGCCGTGGCCTTCAACCTGCCCGACATCAAGGAACTGAACCTCGACGCCGTCACGGTTGCCAAGATCTTCCGCGGCGAGATCGCCACCTGGAACGATCCCGCGATCGCTGCCCTGAACCCGAACGCCACGCTCCCGGACCTGGCCGTCACCCCGGTCAACCGCTCCGATGACTCCGGCACTACGACCAACTTCACCGAGTACCTGGCTGCTGCCGCTCCCGAGGTGTGGACCGACAAGGCCGCCGGCATCTGGCCCGCAACCCTCCAGGGCGAGAACGCCAAGGGCACCTCCGGTGTGGTCAAGACCGTCACCGACACCCCGGGCGCCGTGACCTACGCCGACGACTCCGCCGTCAGCGGCAAGCTCGGCACCGCCCAGATCAAGGTCGGCTCCGAATTCGTGAAGATCTCAGCCGAGGCAGCCGCCAAGGCCGTCGAAGCCGGCAAGCCGGTTGAAGGCCGCTCGGCCAACGATGTCGCGATCAAGCTGGACCGCACGACCACCGTGCCCGGCGCCTACCCGGTCGTGCTGGTTTCTTACCACGTCGTCTGCAGCAGCTACGCTGACCAGAAGACTGTGGACCTCGTCAAGGCCTTCGAAAACTACGTAGTCTCCGAGGCCGGCCAGAAGACCGCCGCCGATGCTGCCAAGTCCGCCCCGCTGTCCAAGAACCTCCAGGACAAGGCGATCGCTGCCATCGCGTCCGTCAAGGTCAAGGCCTAGGGATAGCTTCCGCTGCCAGGCATAGTGGAAACACCAGCCTGAACCAGGTTCCCTGTTCCGACGGGGCGGTCACTGACCGTCCCGCCGGGGCAGGGAACCTGAGCGTTTTGTCCGAAGTACCCAAGATCTGAAGGATCATGAAGTGACCACCTCCTCCCTGACCACGTCCCGGGGCGCAGGCCGCGCCGAAGACAAGGTCTTTTCCGCAGCCACCTTGGCCGCTGGATGCCTGATCCTGGCCGTGCTTTTCGGCGTGGCGCTCTTCCTCGTCATCCAGGCATTCCCCGCCCTCGTGGCCTCCCCGGACAAGATCCAGGGCGGCGAAGGCTTTTTCGCCTACATCTGGCCGATCGTCATTGGCACACTCATCGCGTCTCTCATCGCCCTCATCATCGCGACCCCGGTCGCGATCGGCGTCGCGCTGTTCATCTCGCACTTCGCGCCGCGCAAGCTTGCCTCCGGTCTGGGATACGTGGTCGATCTGCTCGCGGCGATCCCCTCCGTGGTCTACGGCGCCTGGGGCGCAGCTTTCCTGGCCAAGGAAATCTCGCCGGCCTACAAATGGCTGGCCGAAAACATGGGCTGGCTGCCGATTTTCCAGGGCCCGGCCTCGGCCACCGGCAAGACCATCCTGACTGCGGGAATCGTGCTGTCCGTCATGGTCCTGCCCATCATCACCTCGCTGACCCGGGAAATCTTCCTGCAGACCCCCAAGCTGCACGAAGAAGCCGCGCTGGCGCTCGGTGCCACCCGCTGGGAAATGATCCGGATGGCCGTCCTGCCCTTCGGCCGCCCCGGAATCATCAGTGCCGTCATGCTGGGCCTGGGCCGCGCCCTCGGCGAAACCATGGCAGTCGCGCTGGTGCTGTCCTCCGGCATACTGAACGCGAGCCTTATCCAGTCCGGCAACCAGACCATCGCCGCCGAAATCGCACTGAACTTCCCTGAGGCCGGCGGCCTGAAGGTGAACACGCTGATTGCCGCCGGCCTGGTCTTGTTCGTCATCACCCTCGGCGTGAACATGATCGCGCGCTGGATTATCAGCCGGCACAAAGAATTCTCGGGAGCCAACTAAATGACCACCACCCTGACCCCCGTCAAGAAGCGCTCCGCCCTCACCAAGGGCCAACTGCCGAAGTGGGCCCCCTATCTGGTTCTCGGCATCGCCCTGATCCTCGGCGCGGCCTTCATGGCCCTGATCGGCTTCAACGCCCTCGGCTGGGGTATCGTCGCCGCGATCCTCTTCGCCATCGGCCTCGTCGGCTGGAGCGCAGCCGTGGAAGGCTCACGCCGCGCCAAAGACAAACTGGCCACCTGCCTAGTGGTCGGCGCATTCCTCGTTGCACTGCTGCCGCTGGTCTCCGTGATCTGGACGGTCCTGGTCAACGGCCTGCCGGGGCTCCTGGACCCCGGTTTCCTGACCACCTCGATGAACGGCGTCACCGGCGCCTTTGACAACAAGACCGTCGAGGAAGGTGCCCCGGTGCTCGGCGGCATCTTCCACGCCCTTATCGGCACACTGCTGATCTCGCTGGTCGCGACCGTGATCTCGGTGCCGGTGGGCCTGCTGACCGCGATCTACCTGGTGGAGTACGGCAACGACCGGCCGCTTGCCCGCGCCATCACCTTCTTCGTTGACGTTATGACCGGCATACCCTCGATCGTGGCCGGCCTGTTTGCTGCAGCGTTCTTCTTCGCCGTCGTCGGACCGGGCACCAAGACCGGTGCCGTCGCCGCCGTCGCGCTTTCCGTGCTGATGATCCCCGTGGTGGTCCGTTCCAGCGAGGAAATGCTCAAGATCGTTCCGAACGAACTTCGCGAAGCGGCCTACGCCCTGGGCGTCCGCAAGTGGCGGACCATCCTCAAGGTGGTCATCCCCACGGCGGTCTCCGGCATTGCGTCGGGTGTCACCCTCGCGATCGCCCGGGTGATCGGCGAAACAGCCCCGATCCTTGTCACCGCGGGCTTCGCCACCTCGATCAATTACAACGTATTCAGCGGCTGGATGGCATCGCTTCCCACGTTCATCTACACGCAGATCCTCAACCCCACCTCGCCGTCGAACCCGGATCCGTCCTCCCAGCGCGCCTGGGGAGCCGCGCTGGTGCTCATCATCCTGGTGATGCTGCTCAACCTTGGCGCCCGCCTTATTGCGCGCATGTTCGCCCCCAAAACCGGCCGCTAGCCAGCGCTGGCGACCCAACTCTTCAGTCCGTACCTCCAGCAAGTGAAGGAACATCATGTCTAAGCGCATCGACGTCAAAGACTTGAACGTCTACTACAGCAAATTCCTGGCCGTCGAAGACGTCAACATCAACATCGAGCCCAAGTCCGTCACCGCCTTCATCGGGCCTTCCGGGTGCGGCAAGTCCACCTTCCTGCGCACCCTGAACCGCATGCATGAGGTGATTCCCGGCGCCCGCGTCGAAGGCGAAGTGCTGCTCGACGGCGACAACCTGTACGGCCCCGGCGTGGATCCGGTCACCGTCCGCTCTCAGATCGGCATGGTTTTCCAGCGGCCCAACCCGTTCCCCACGATGTCCATCCGCGACAACGTGCTGGCCGGCGTGAAGCTGAACAACCAGAAGATCTCCAAGGGTGAGGCCGACGTGCTGGTGGAACGTTCCCTGCAGGGAGCCAACCTCTGGAACGAGGTCAAGGACCGGCTGAACAAGCCCGGATCCGGCCTGTCCGGCGGCCAGCAGCAGCGGCTCTGCATCGCCCGGGCAATCGCGGTCGAGCCGCAGGTGATCCTGATGGATGAGCCCTGCTCGGCCCTTGACCCGATCTCCACGCTCGCCATCGAGGACCTCATCAACGAGCTCAAGGATGACTACACCGTGGTGATCGTGACGCACAACATGCAGCAGGCCGCGCGGGTGTCGAACAAGACCGCCTTCTTCAACATTGCGGGCACCGGAAAGCCGGGCAAGCTGATCGAATACGGTGAGACCCACACGATCTTCAGCAACCCGACCGAGAAGGCCACTGAGGACTACGTCTCGGGTCGCTTCGGATAACCACCCCTCCTCATCGACTGCTCCGCAGGTGCCGTTTTCAGCCCTCAAAAGGGCACCTGCGGAGCAATCGATGGGGCCTTGGAGCTAAGAGAGCGCAGCGGCCCGCCCTACAGGCGCAGCGGCCCGCACGGCTGGCGTCCCGCGGGCCTAGAGCTCCGCGAGCGTTGACAATGACAGTGCCAGCACAAACGCCGCCGCCGAGGTGGCAATCGGCGTGAGTACCCAGAACATCAGGACCCGGATCACAACTTTGCGGTTGGTGGCGGGAAATTTCTGGTTGGCGCCGGAGCCCAGGACCGCCGAGGTGACGGCGTGTGTGGTGGAGATGGGCCAATGCAGCCCCACCGCGCCCACCAGCAGGATGGCCGAGCTGAACAGCTGGGCCACGGAGCCGCGCAGGGGATCCATCCGGATCAGCCGGTAGCCAATGGTGTACGAAATGCGCCAGCCCCCGGCCAGGGTCCCGGCGGCCAGCAGGACCGCGGTGAACACTGCCACCCAGACCGGCATCCCGCCGCCCGCCCACAGCCCGGAAGCCAGCAGCGCAAGGACCAGGACCGCGCTGGTCCGCTGGCCATCCTGCAGGCCGTGGGCGAAGGCAACGGTGCCCACCGCAACGCTCTGGGCGCGCCGCGCACGGCTGTTGACGACGTTCGGCGGTGTATACCGTGCAACCCAGGTCGCGGGCCAGACCAGCAGGTACGAGCCGGCGAAGGCAATCGCCGGCGAGAGCAGCAGCGGGAGCACCACCTGGAGGAGCAGGGACGTGTCAACGCCCCCGACGGCGCCCCCGCCAACCACTACGCTCGCGACCCCGGCGCCGGCCAGTCCGCCCACAAGGGCGTGCGTGGAGGACGACGGGATGCCCCGCCACCAGGTGTAGAGGCCCCACAGCACGGCACTGGCCAGTCCCGCAATCAGGATGCTCAGCCCGTTCCCGCCCTTGGGCAGCTGCACCCAGGCCTGGCTGACTGCAAAGGTCAGGGCGGCGCTCAACCCGGCACCCACGAAATTGAAAAAAGCGGCCAGCAGGACCGAGACAGTGGGCGTGAGCGCGCGGGTCCGGACGGCCAGTGCCACCGCCGCCGAAGCGTCCCTGAAGCCGTTCAGAAAGGCGAATGCCCCGGCGAGAATCACCACCAGGACAAACAGGAATATGATCACGTCACGATTCCTTGACGATGATGCTGCCCACCTGGGTCGCGATCCGGCGCATGTCCCTGGTGACCCCAACCAGCTGCTCGGCGATGTCACGATTGCGCGCGTACGGGGACCACTTCATCTCGGTGAGCATGTCCGCCACCCAGACCCGGTGGGATCGTTCTGCGCGCTTGGCGAGGCGGAGGACCTCGATCCAGTAGTCCTCGAGGTCGTCCAGGTTGTCCAGGTTCCGCATGGCGTCCACGGTCAGTTCGGCCTGCATGCTGATGATTTCCAGCTGGTCCGCGGCGCGTCTGGGCAGGCGGTCAAGCTTATAGAGGGTCACCAGCTCCGCGGCGGCATCGAGTTTTTCCATCGCCTCGTTAAGGAACCGGGAGAGGGCGTACATGTCCTCGCGGGGGAGCGGGTTCACGAAGGAGGTCCGCATATGGGTCAGCAGCGCGAAGTGCAGCTCGGCAGACTTCGCCTCATGGTTGTGCATGTCCTCGACCAGCCGGGCATTTTCACTGGCCGGTGCGCCGAGGATCTCCGAAAGCGTGCCTGTGGCGAGCACGATCTGGCTTGCCAGCTGGGCAAGGAGTTTCAGCCCGGCGGGCTCCTGGGGGAAAAGGCGCAGCTTCACGTGTGATTACCGGTCTTCGGGAGGGAGGTGCACGGGCGGTGCCTGCCGGACGTCTGAGGTGATGAAGACCGGCGCATGGCTATCACTTTACCGTCCGGCTTGGGAGCACCGGGACGGCGCCCCGGCGGCCCCGGATTATGACAGCGGCCCGGGAAACGCGGCCGCAAACGGGCATGAAAATGGTGCCGAACCGGATACGCCTCTCGGCGGTAGGCCGCTCTAGGCGGCTAGATGTTGAAGCCCGGGGGTTTCGCGGTTCGGCACCGCTTTTAGTTTTCTACGTGCTGGGGGACAAGTCAACATTGACAGTCCGCGGGCGGCGTGCGTGCCCGGCCCCCGGCGGGGTACGGAGGCCCTAGTCCAGCTCGCCCAGGCGCCACGCGTTGGCGGCGTGTTCGAGGTCCTCGGCGGTCTTGACCAGGAGGTGTGAGTTGCGGGTGAGCTTGCTCGCGTGGTTCTCATTGCTGTGCTCGGCGCCGTCGGCGAGGGTGGCCTGGCCCAGCGCCACCACCCGGCAGAACGCGGCGGAGCGTTCCAGCGCAACGTCGAACTCACCGTCGAACGCGCCCGAGAGGATGGCATCGGCCATCGACTTCATCTCGTCCGCGCCCGGCGGCTCTGCGGCGCCGGCCACCACGTGCGACACCTGGGCGGTGTCCTTGCCGGCCCTGAAATAGACGGAGATCCGCTCGGGATCCTGGATCGTGGCGGCGCGGATCGCATACAGGCGCCAAAGGGCTCCCGGGAGCGAGCGTGCCGGGCTCTCGGCCCACATTTCGGCGATGGCTTCCAGGCCCTGTTCATCGGCGAGCTTCACGAGCCGTTTGGTCACGACCGGGTCGTCGCTGTCGCGTCCGCGGCGTACGAGTGCCTGGGCGGCGAGATGGGCGGCCTCGGAGATGCGGGCAGGATCGGCCCCGCCCGCGAAGGGCTCAAAGTCAAGGGGGGCGAATTGCTTCGGCTTGTGGTGCCGGTGCGGTCCGGGGGCGCTGGATCCTGCTTGCTCGCTCATGCCACCACGCTACTCCTGTGCTGACGGGGAATCGAGCGGGGGCCCGCGCCGGCGGACGCGTTGCCGGAACGCTGCAGGGCGGGTCCAGGCCAACGCCGGGGCCGCGGCCCCGGCGTGCGAGGACGGCATCCGGGCCGCGTGCTAAAACCACCGCCGGTCTGGGGTACAGTATTAAACGTCCAGAAATGGACTGGGCTGATCGGCCTTGAAGCAGTGGATTTATCCGCCGTTTCAGGGCATTCGGCTGGGGCCTTTAGCTCAGTTGGTAGAGCATCGGACTTTTAATCCGTGGGTCGTGGGTTCGATCCCCACAGGGCCCACTCTTTATCAAAGAGTGGAAGAACCCCCGGCCCCCTGCACTGGCAGGGGGCCGGGGGTTCTTGCGTTTAAACCGAAGGGTCCAGAACGTGGCGCCAGGGTCCTTCCCGGAGTCGGCGACATGGCTATGGACTTCGCGCACGATCCGGCTAACGCTGATAACCCCGGGTCTCTTCTTCCCCCGCCGCGGCCAAGAAAGCCACGAAATTCCCAATAATCAGCTCAGCTAGGCTTGCCGGATGAACGCACACAACCGCTCAGGCTCCGGGTATTGGTATGGACCCGACGACGGGCCCGACCCGCCCGGCGCCGTCCTGCAGGCCCTCCGTGAGTACCGCGACGTGGAAGTCACCCGGCGGCGCTCCACGAGGGATTCGATGGGGATGGGGGAGACGGACCTGCTGGCACTGAGGTACCTGCTGCGCGCCCAGGCCGGCGGTGAGCGGGTCGGCCCCAAGGACCTGAGTCGCGTGCTGGGGATACCCCCGCCTCCACCACCACGTTGCTCGACCGGCTGGTGAGCAGCGGCCATGTCCGCCGCGAGCCCCACCCACGGACCGTCGCTCGCTGGTGATCGTTCCGACCGTGGCTGCGGATGCGGAGGTCCGCGCCACGCTGGGTGACATGCACCGCCGGATGATGGCCGTCGCGGAGGACCTCAGCGCCGCGGAGGCGTGGACCGTGGTCAGTTTCCTGCGCCGGATGGGTGAAGCCGTCGCGGATCCTCGCGCGGGGAACTAGCAGGCGTTCGCAGCCAGCGTCCGGGCCGCCACGTTCCCAGTGGAGCGGAGCGACCCACTCAGGGTGCCTGGTTGCCGGCTGGGGCGAACCCGATCACTGCCCGGTTTCGTCCTGCCGCCTTCGCGACATACAGGGCCTGGTCCGCCTCCCGGAGGAGACGGGGCAGCCCCGCGTTCCGGCCGCGTGCGTCGACCACACCGAAGCTCGCCGTCGGCGCACCCACTCCATCGGGCAGGGAGCTGTGTTCGGCCAGTGCGGCGTTGATCCGGTCGGCGATCCGGACGCCTTCTTCGGCGTCGACGCCGTCGAGCAGCAGCGCAAATTCCTCGCCGCCGTAGCGGCCCACCAGATCACCGTCCCGCAGGGCTGAGCGGCAGGCCTCAGCGAACGCCCGGATGACACCGTCGCCCGCGTCATGACCGAAGCGGTCGTTGATGGCTTTGAAGCGGTCCAGGTCCGCCATCACAATGGCGGCGCCGCCGCCGGCAGCGAGTGTGGCCCGGAGTCGGCGCTGGGCCTGGTGCATGAACTCCCCGCGGTTCAGCAGCCCGGTAAGCCCGTCTCTCGAGGCCAACTCCTGCAGGTCTTCGGTGCGGCGGGTGTGGTTCAGCGAGGTGATGCTGGACGACACGACCACCAACAGGACCATGGCCATCAGCAGGGTCACGCCGGTGCCGAAGAGCACCTGGAACAGCGGATCCTCCGGGCCGAGCAGGGCCAGCCCCGCCATTCGGCTCAGGTAGTAGACGGCGCAGCCGGCCGTTGCGAAGGCGAGGGACCGGACAAGATGCCAGGACTCCGCCCGCACGCGCCACAGCTCAATGGAGGCAAGACCTATCGCCGTTCCCATCAGCGCCAGCAGGACAATGCTGCCGAACCGGGCGTTGTCCGAATAGCGGACGGTTGCGTCAATGGCCACGGCCGCCGTCGCCGGGACCGCCAACAGCCCGGGCCGGACCCGCCGGCTGGCCAGCGACCTGGTTCCGGCCCAGACGCAACCGGAGCCAAGCACCATTACGCCGTTTCCCAGGCTGGGCGCCCAGGCTACGTCCTGGACCTCGCCCAGGAAGTAGAAAACGGCGGCCAGGAAGAAGGTTGCGACAGCGCCGCACCACCAGCCGGCAAAGGGGGCTCGGTTCTTGCGGTAGGTGTCGAAGTAGAAAAGGACCAGCATCGTCAGCGTCATCACGGCGAAGACCACCATGAGCGTTGACCGGTCGAGCAGCACCATAATTGATGAATCCCAGCTGCCGGAGCGGCCCTCCCCAGGACCGCCCGGCGTAGTTCCCCGCCGGATCGGGCCCCGGCCGGGACCAGTCTCCCAGAACTGGCCCGGCTGCCCAACGCGGCGCGCGATGTTGGGCGCAAGTGGGGGTCCCCGGGCCCCAGTTTGGGGTGCAAGATGGTGCCATGGATGCCGTCGACGCCCTCAATGAGATTGCCTTCTGGCTGGAACGTGAGCTTGCCCCGACGTTCAAGATCCAGGCGTTCCGGAAGGCTGCCGGAATCATCGACGGCCTGGAGCCGCCGGAACTGGCGGCACGGGTCCGGGACGGACGGCTCAAGCGGACCAAAGGGATCGGCGACCGGACATTCCAGGTCATCAGGGAGGCGCTCGACGGCGACGTGCCGGAGTACCTCAGCGGACTGCGCAGCCGGGGGTCCCGGCCGCTGGTGCCGGGTGGGCATGGCCTGCTGGCCTCGCTCCGCGGCGACCTGCACAGCCACAGCGACTGGTCCGACGGCGGGTCCCCAATCAGTGCCATGGTGGACGCCGCCAGACTGCTCGGCCGCGAATACCTCGCGCTGACCGATCATTCCCCCAACCTCAAGATCGCCAACGGGCTCAGTGCCGCGCGGCTGGCGGATCAACTCGGCGTCGTCGCCGAAATCAATGCCGACGCCGACGGGTTCCGCCTGCTGCGCGGCATCGAGGTCGACATCCTCGAGGACGGCACCCTGGACCAGGCACCGGAGATGCTGGACCGGCTGGACATCGTGGTCGCCAGCGTGCATTCGAAGCTGCGCTCGGACAGGGGCACCATGACGCGCCGGATGCTCGGCGCAATCGCGGACCCGCACACGAACGTGCTCGGCCACTGCACGGGCCGCCTCGTTCAAGGGGGCCGGGGCACGCGTCCGCCGTCGGACTTTGACGCCAAGGAGGTCTTCGCCGCCTGCGCGGAACACAACGTCGCCGTCGAAATCAATTCCCGGCCGGAACGCCAGGACCCGCCGGGCGCCCTGATCGAGCTGGCCCTCGACGCCGGCTGCCTCTTCAGCATCGACAGCGATGCCCATGCCCCGGGCCAGCTCGATTTCCTGCAGTACGGCGCCGAGCGAGCGGAACGCAACGGCGTGCCGGCGGAACGGATCGTCACGACCTGGTCCCTGGTCCGTCTGCTGGAGTGGGCCGCACCAGGGCGCTGACGGCCCGTCCGGTGCCCCCAGTCCCGCGGGACATGCCCACCTGCGGCGGGGAAGGCTGGGTAGAGTCCCGTTATGCCCGGTGCCCGGGGCGAGGAAAGGGCATGTCCCCCGGCCGGGGTTGCCGCCGCGTCATCCTGGCATTTCGATAGCATGGGGTTTTGCGGTACTGAACGCGGGGAGGGAGGTCCTGGCATGACGGCCCGAGCTGCGCCCGCAACCTCCGTCATCCGCAGGCTTCGGGCGGCCGGCTGTGTCTTCGCCGAGGAGGAGGCCTTGCTGCTGGCCGCCGCGGCCACCACGACGGACCAGCTGGATGCTCTCGTGGAACTGCGGGTGTCCGGACTGCCGCTCGAGCACATCCTGGGCTGGGCGGAGTTTTGCGGACTCCGGATCGAAGTGACTACGGGAGTCTTTGTGCCCCGCCGCCGGACCGAATTCCTCGTCCGGCAGGCCGCACGGCTCCTCGGTGGATTCCGTTGCACCGCCCCGGTGCCCGTCGTCGTCGACCTCTGCTGCGGGTCAGGGGCGGTCGGAACCGCGCTCGCGGCGCTGGCCGGCCCCCTGGAGCTCCACGCCTCCGACGTCGACCCCGCCGCGGTGCAGTGCGCGGGCCGCAACATCGTGCCACTCGGCGGTTCGGTCCACGAAGGGGACTTGTACGAAGCGCTTCCGGGGCGGCTGCGCGGTCAGGTCGACATCCTCGCCGTCAACGCCCCCTATGTTCCCTCGGCAGAAATCGACACCATGCCGCAGGAAGCCCGCCTCCACGAGCCGCGGGTTTCGCTTGACGGCGGCGCAGACGGGCTTCACGTGCAGCGGAGGGTGGCCGCCGCGGCGCGGGAATGGCTGGCCCCGGGCGGCTCCCTGCTGATCGAGACGAGCCGGCGGCAGGCACCGCGGACCGCCGAACTGTTCATCCGCAACGGCCTCACGGCCCGGGTGGCCAGCTCCGGGGAACTGGACGCCACGGTTGTCATCGGAACCGCGGGCAGTGCGGAAGTGCCGGAAACAGGCCCGGTGTAGCTAGGAAACCTTGTCGGGATCGACGTTGGTTGCAGGTCCGGCCGGGGTGGCCCCGCCTTCGTCGGACCAGTCCTGGCCCTGCTGATCGTTCAGCGCCGGGTCGGACTCGACGTCGGATGCGGTGGACGCAGCGGAGGTGCCAAGGTTCACGGTCTCCGGGTGCGTGCTGTGCGCGGGGATTCCGGCACTGCCGGCAGCCGCGGTGCCATTGCCCGGCTGGCCGTCGGCTGTCCCATGGCCCATGGTTCCGGTGGGGGAGTTGCCGCGGTGGACGGCGGAGCTGATTACCGTTCCGGCACGCCGGGCCGCCTCGCCAAGCTGCTCCGACACTTCGGGTGCCTTTTCCTTCACGGCCCCGGCAGCCGCTGAGACCTTGTCCTGGACCGGCTGGCTTTCCCAAAGTGCCGCCGCGCGTGCCTTGAGCTTCTCGTAGGCTGCCCGCCCGGAACGCGACCCGAAAACGTAGCCGGCGGCCATGCCGGCTCCGAAAAGAAGTTTGCCTTTCATGCTGTACTCCTGCTCATTGGTAGTGCCGAAAAATGCGGGTGGTCACAAGAACGCGGTGACCCGATTGCCAAAAAACCGGCCCCGGGAAATCCCGGGACCGGTTTCGGCCGCGTCAGCCTTAGCGGACTGAACGCTTGGTGATCATGCCGTAAACCAGCAGGACGATGACCGCACCGCCGATGGCCAGCAGCCAGGTGGAGATATCGAAGAACTGTTCGAGACCCACCCCGAAGAGGGCGCTGCCAATAAAGCCACCCAGGAGGGCGCCAACGACGCCAAGGATCAGCGTGATGAAGATGCCGCCGCCCTGCTTGCCCGGAAGGATTGCCTTAGCAATCGCGCCGGCGATAAGACCCAGAAGCAGAAATCCGAGAAAACCCATTTTGTTGTTCCTTCTTCTTTCATTAAGGAGACACCCGGGTTGCCGGGTGCGCTTCATCCTTCTGACTCAATACTAATCATGCTTAGTATAAAAGAGCTAGTCAGGAGCTGGAAAGCATTCCGTGCGGCGGCTCCTTTCGGCCCGTCCGGGCCGGTCTGCTGCAGCTGGTTCGCTGGTCCTCTGATTGTCCGGAGTGCGCGGCCGGTCCGCGCCGTCCGTCACCACGCGCCGTCCGTCACCACGCGTAGTCCTCCGGCGCTGGCCGGTGTCCCGGGAAGATTTCGTCGAGCCGCTCGAGCGCGCCGGGGTCGAGTGCCAGGTCCACCGCGCGGAGGGCCGCGTCGAGCTGGGCCTGGGTGCGGGGGCCCACAATCGGGGCGGTCACGGCCGGCTGGTGCAGGAGCCAGGCCAGGGCGACGTCCCCGGGTTCCCGGACCAGTTCGTCGGCGAAATCCTCGTACCGGCGGATCTGTTCCTGGTGCTTCTTGAGGGTCTCCAGGGCGCGGCCCTCGGCACGCCGCACGCCGTCGCGCCCCTTCTTCAGCACGCCGCCCAGCAGGCCACCGTGCAGCGGCGACCAGGGGATCAGCCCCAGGCCGTACTGCTGCGCGGCAGGAATCACCTCCAGTTCCACGTTGCGGGTCAGTAGGTTGTAGATGGACTGCTCACTGACCAGACCGTTGCTGTGGCGGCGGGCTGCGGCCTCCTGCGCCTGGGCGATGTGCCAGCCTGCGAAGTTGCTGCTGCCCGAGTACAGAATCTTGCCCTGCTGGACCGCGACGTCAATCGCCTGCCAGATCTCCTCCCACGGGGTCTTCCGGTCCACGTGGTGGAACTGGTAGAGATCGATGTAGTCCGTCTGCAGCCGCTTCAGGCTCGCGTCCAGGGCGCGTCGGATATTCAGCGCGGACAGCCTTGACTCGTTCGGCCGGTCCGACATGGAGCCATAGAGCTTCGTCGCCAGCACGGTCCGGTCGCGTCGCCCGCCGCCGGTGGCGAACCAGCGGCCGATGATTTCCTCGGTCCGGCCCCGGTGGCCGGTGCCGCCGTAGACGTTCGCGGTGTCGAAGAAATTGATGCCGGAGTCCAGCGCTGAGTCCATGATCGAGTGGGCGTCTGCCTCCCCGGTCTGCGGGCCGAAGTTCATGGTTCCAAGGCAGAGCCGGGAGACTTTCAGGCCGGAGCGGCCGAGTTGCGTGTACTGCACGCGCGGGGTCCTTCCCGGGGTGGCGGAACGTGCGGACCCGGACACACATTGGCGCCGGCGCACTGACGCCGGCGGACCTCCGGGTGACCGGGACTGAAGCCGCCCGGGTGCGTGCCCGGGCGGCTTGCGCGGAGCCTAGCGTTCCAGCCGGAAACCGAGCTTGATGGTGACCTGCCAATCGGCCACCTCGCCATTTTCGAGGTGTCCGCGGACTTCCTTGACTTCAAACCAATCGAGGTTCCGCAGGGTCTTTGCGGCCTCCGCGATGCCGTTGCGGACGGCGGCATCAATGCCTTCGCTCGACGTTCCGACAATTTCGGAAATGCTGTAAGTGTGATTAGACAACTTCGCTCCTCGTGATCGCCATCGATGCCCGGCTGTGGGCCGTTCCTGCAGATTAGCGGACAGATCGCAGCGGGACTAGGGGCGTGAGGCGGCGTCTCAGGATCCGTAGACCGGCCCCGGTTCGGGACGCTTGGGCGTCAGCGGCGCGGCATCTGACCGCTTCCGGACGCGGCTGACCATCCAGGGAAGCAGGTAGTTCGTGAACCAGGCGATGTCTCCGGCCTTGCTGTCCCGCCAGCTTCCGGCGGGCATGGGCTTGGGTTCCAGCGGGCTCAACGTATGGGGAACGCTCAGGGATTCCAGCACCATGGCCGCGATGGTGTGGTGCCCCATCGGGGAGAAGTGCAGGCGGTCGGGGTCCCACATGCGCGGGTCCGAGAGTTGCCGCAGGGCCCAGAGATCAGCGATGACATTGCGATGCCGCGCGGCGATGGTCCGGATGTTCTCGTTGAAGACGGCGACCCTTCCCCGGTTATGGCCCAGCACCGGCGTGTCGCCCCAGTCGGGGCCGGTGAACAAGACGATCGTGGCGCCGGTGGCACTGAGCATGCCCACCGCGGCGTCGAGAGTGGCGGCCAGCCGGTCAGGATCGCTCCGGTGGAAGACAAGGTCGTTTCCGCCGGCCGAGAGCGTGACCAGGTCCGGCTTCAGCGTGATGGCGGGGCCAAGCTGCCGGTCGATAATCTGGCGCAGGACGAGGCCGCTGACGGCCAGGTTGGCGTAGCGGAAATCCGGCCTGCCGTCGCTGAGCTCCTCGGCGATACGGTCCGCCCAGCCTCTCATGCCCCCCGGGCTCCGCGGCTCCGGGTCCCCCAGGCCCGCCGTGAATGAATCCCCCATCGCGACGTAGCGGCTCCAGGGTCCGGAATTTGGTTCCACATCCCGGCGCAGGCCCCGCCCCGCGGCGGGGTCATTGGTGCCGGACCGCCCGGCGCCAGGATCTACGAAACCGGCGGCGTTCACATCCCCAGCATTACGCCGAATATTCGCGTTCCACTAGGTACTTAGGTCCCTAGGTACTTTGGTCCCTGGCAGGGCAGTCCCGGCACCGCCGGCAGGGAGAGCCCGGGGCAGCGGAAGGGCCTGCGGCCATACGTCACCGGCTGGTTCCCATACGTAGGGGGGTATATCATCGAGGCTAGATATGGTACCGACCGGAGGAACACATGGAACTCGATCCCGCCGACATGAAGCCCGTCATCAATCGGCTCCGCCGCGCCCAGGGACAGCTTGCCGCCGTGACCCGGATGATCGAAGAGGGCCGCGACTGCAAGAGCGTGGTGACCCAGCTGGCGGCTGTTTCCAGCGCGCTGGACAAGGCCGGATTCTCGATCATCGCGACCGGCCTGCAGCAGTGCCTGCAGCAGGAGGACCCGAGCCTGGACCTGGCGGAACTCGAGAAGCTTTTCCTCTCGCTCGCCTGAGCCGCATCAGGCGCGCACCTGAGCCGCGCCTCAGCCGGTCCGCCACCGCTCAGGCCGGGCGGTCCGCCAGGACATAGGCCTTGAGATCATCCAGGGTCTGCTGCATGTGTGCGTCCATGGCATCCCGTGCCCGGTGCGGATCCCGCGTGGAGAGCGCCTCCACAATCTGTTGGTGGTGGCCGATCGCATGCGCCTGGATTTCGCGCACCTCGGACGTCTGGGTCCGCCGCTTTTCCAGCACCCGGTGCAGCGGGGCGAACAGGACGGCCACGAAAACATTCTCCGCCGCGCGCAGGATCAGATCGTGGAACGCGAGATCCGCTGCCACAAACGCGGCAACATCATGCGCGTCATGCGCCGCGCGCATCAATTCCAGTTGCCCGGCTAGGGCTGTGAGGTCGGAGTCGCTGATCCGGCCGGCCGCCAGCTCGCATGCGCCGGTCTCCAGCATCCGGCGCAACTCGATCAGCTGAACGGCGGCTGCCGCGTCGTCCTCCCCCTCCGAGGCGGCCCGGAGGACGGCCTCGAGGGAGGCCCAGCGGCTCAGCGGGTTTACAAAGGTGCCGCGGCCGCGCTCCACACTGAGGATCTGCTGGGCTTCGAGGGTCTTCATCGCCTCCCGGACCGTCATGCGGCTCACCTCATGGCGGGCGCTCAGCTCAAGCTCGCCGGGGACTGATGCCCCGGGCGGGAATTCGCCGGCAATGATGCGGTCCAGCAGTTCGTCTGCCACTACTCCGACGAGCGATTTCCTAGCCAATTTTCCCCATTCGCCGTCGCCGAGTTGCCTGATTGACAAGTCTACTTGCGCCGCTTTGTGCCGTATGCCACACTAGCATTCAAATGTTAGATGTCAGACATCTTACAAATCTAGTCCGCAGCAGAGTTACCTTCCCACAATGGAGTGCAAGTGCCCTTTGAATCAGAGCTTTTCGAAGCAGACATGCTGGCCCCCTTCCCGGCGGAGGTCCGGATTCCCGCCCGGACTGTCGCCGCGGCCCTTGAGGCCACCGCTAAGGCGTCCCCCCGGATCCTGGTGGTGCTCGACGACGATCCGACGGGCACGCAGTCCGTCGCGGACCTGCCGGTCCTCACCCGCTGGGACGTCGCCGACTTCACCTGGGCGTTCACCCACCGCATCAACGGCCGGCGCCAGGACGCCGTCTACGTCCTGACCAACACGCGGAGCCTGGACCCCGCCGAGGCTGCCGTCCGCAACGAAGAGGTGGTCCGGAACGCCCTCGCCGCGGCGGCCCTCGAAAGCGGGCTGCGGCTGGGCTTCGTCAGCCGCAGCGACTCCACCCTCCGCGGCCACTACCCGCTGGAACCGGACACGATTGCGGCGACCGTCGCCGCGGTCAGCGGCGAGGCGACGGACGGCGTCGTCATCGTCCCCGCCTTCCCCGACGCCGGCCGCGTCACCATCGGCGGCGTGCATTTCATGCGCGGCACCGGCGAGGACGCGGGCAAGCTCACCCCGGTGGCTGAGACCGAATTCGCCAAGGACGCGAGCTTCGGCTTTGCCAACTCCGAGCTGGCCAAGTACGTCGAAGAGAAGTCCGGCGGCCGCTTCCCGGCGGTGTCGGTGATTGTGCTGGACCTTGCCATCGTCCGCGCCGGCGGCCCGGACAATGACCCCCGGATCTCGGCCGTGGCCATCGCGGACGCCATCGATTCCGCCACGGACTCCACTCCGATTGTGGCCGACATCGTCACCGAAAACGACCTCCGGGCCCTGGCGTTGGGCCTGGAGGAAGCCGAACGCCGCGGCAAGAAACTGCTCTACCGTGTTGGTCCGCCGTTTGTCCGGGGCCGCATCGGCCAGGCGATCCGTACCGAGCTCAGCGGCGCAGAGGCCTACGCGGGCAACACCCCCTCCGACGCCGGCGGACTGATTGTGGTCGGCTCGCACGTCGGCGTCACCACCCGCCAGCTTAAAGCCCTCGTCGAACAGCACAGCGCCGCGCGGATCGTGGAAATCGACGTCGAAAAGTTGCTTGGCGGCAACGCCGACGGCTACCTGGACGAAATCGTGGCGGCTGTCGTGGAGTCCCTGCGCAGCGCCGACGTCATCCTGCACACCAGCCGGCTGCTCATCAAGACGGACGACGCCGCCGAGAGCCTGCGGATCGCCCGGACCGTTTCCGCCGCCGTCGTCGCCGTCGTGAACCGGACGCTGAAGACCTTCCCGCCGCGCTTTGTCATCGCCAAGGGGGGCATCACGTCCTCGGACGTCGCCGCCCACGGCCTGGAAATCCGGCATGCGATCGTCCGCGGCCCCATGCTGCCGGGCATCGTCAGCCTGTGGGACCCGGTGGACGGACCCGCCAAGGGCATCCCGTACATCGTCTTCGCCGGAAACGTCGGTGACGACCAGTCCCTGGTCCAGGTCACCCGCAAGCTCAGCAACACCTTCTGATCCTCCCACCTGCCCACTGCCCCCTCATTTCAACGGAGAAAACCATGAACTACAAAGTCACCGTCCTCGGCCTGGGCGCCATGGGACTGCCCATGGCCGCGCGGCTGGCAACCCAGCTGACCGTCCACGGCTTCGATATTGCCGAGCCGCGCCTTAAGCTGGCCGAAGCGGCCGGCGTCCGCACCTTCGCCTCCGCCCGCGAAGCCTCGGAAGGCGCCGACGCCCTGCTGCTGGCAGTGCGAAACGGCGAGCAGCTCAACGATGTCCTCTTCGGCGAAAATGGCGTGGCCGCCGTGCTCAAGCCCGGCTCCGTCGTGATCCTGGGCAGCACCGTGGGCACCGAGGCGATCCCGGCCACGGTCGCGCGGCTGGCCGAATACGGCGTCGAGCTGGTGGATGCCCCGCTTTCCGGTGGTCCCAAGCGGGCCGGCGAAGGCGACCTGCTGATCGTGGTGGGCGCATCGCCCGAAGCGCAGGAAAAGGCCCGCCCGGCCCTTGAACTGCTGGCCTCCACCCTGACCGTGGTGGGGGACAAACCCGGCGACGGACAGGCCCTCAAGACCGTTAACCAGCTGCTCTGTGGGATCCACATCGCCGCCGCGGCCGAGGCGATGGCCCTCGCGGATGCCCTCGGCCTGGACCAGGCCAAGACCCTCGCGGCACTGGAAGCCGGCGCCGCCGGTTCGTTCATGCTGTCCAACCGCGGCCCGCGCATCCTGGAGGCCTACACCGAAAACGGCGCCGAGGTCCTCAGCCGCCTCGACATCTTCGTCAAGGACATGGGCATCGTCGGCAAGGCCACCCGCGCCGCCGGCCTCGCCGCTCCGGTGGCCGCCGCGGCCGAACAGCTGTACCTCCTCGGCCAGGCGCAGGGGCTCGCCGCCGCCGATGATTCCGCTGTCATCAAAGTCCTCGCACCCACCAGGCGCACCGCCTAAACGCCCCTCGGCTTCCCCACCCCTGCTTTTACGACTTATATTCCTGTCAAAGGAGACACCCCACGATGACCCCCTTGCTCAATTCCCTGATGGTGAGCGCTGCAGACGCGCCCGTCATCAAGCCTGCCGTGGAACTGGGAACTCCGCTGCTGCTGACCATCGCCGTTGCCGGCGTCGCCCTGCTGCTGCTGATGATTATCCGCTTCAAGATCCAGGCGTTTGTGGCGCTGCTGACCGTCAGCATCCTGGTGGCCGTGGCCGCCCAGATCCCGCTCAAGGACGTTTTCACCGTGGTGGCCGCCGGGGTGGGAGGCACGATGGGCAAGGTCGCGCTCCTGATTGCGCTCGGCGCCATCCTGGGCCGGATGATCGAGGTCTCCGGCGGCGTGCAGTCCCTCGCCGACCACTTCACCGCGAAGCTCGGCGCCAAGCGCGTCGCCGTCGCGCTCACCGCGGTCGGCTTCCTGGTCGCGATTCCGGTGTTCTTCGAAGTCGGCATCATCGTCCTGGTGCCGGTCGTCTACGCCTTCGCCAAGATCGCCAACGTCCACCCGGTGAAGTTCGGCCTGCCCATGGCCGGCATCATGCTGGCCATCCACGTGGCCGTGCCCCCGCACCCGGGCATCGTCGCCGGCGCCGGCGTGCTCGGCGCCGACATCGGACTGATCGCCCTGATCTCGCTGACGATCTGCGTGCCGCTTGGCTTCCTGTCCTACTGGGTCGCGGCCATCATGAACCGGAAGAACTACGAGCTGCTGCCGGCCGTCAAGAAGCAGGTGGACGAGTTCGGCTCCGGAACCGTGGTCCGCGTTGGTCACGAAGGCCCGGGCAGCAAAGCTATGGCTCCGCCGCGGCCCGGACTGATCATCTCCCTCATCGCCACCCCGATCGCGCTGATCCTCCTTGGCACGGTCGGCACCCTCGTGATCGACAAGAACGACTTCTGGTTCGGCGTGGCCGCCTTCGTGGGCAATCCGGTTTTCGCGCTCCTCGTGGCCGTTGCGCTCTCCTTCTTCCTCCTCGCCGTCCGCCGCCAGTGGTCGCTCGTGGAAACCGGCGAGATCTTCGAAGGCGCCCTGCCCCCGATCGCCTCCATCCTCCTGGTTGTTGCGGCCGGCGGCGTCTTCGGCAGCGTCCTGCAGGTAAGCGGCATCGGCAAGGCGCTCTCCGAATCACTCGACACCCTCGGCGTGCCCTTGTTGCTGCTTGGCTTCATCATCTCCCTCGCCCTCCGCGCCGCCCAAGGCTCGGCCACCGTCGCGATCGTCACGACGGCCGGCCTGCTCTCCGCCGCCGTTGCCGGCGGCGGCTACTCGCCGGCGCAGATCGCCGTGATCGTGATCGCCATCGGCTTCGGCGCCCTCGGCCTGTCGCACGTGACCGACGCCGGCTTCTGGGTGGTTGTGCGGTACTACGGCCTGACTGTCGCCGACGGACTCAGGACCTGGACCGTGCTGACCACCGTGCTGGGACTGGCCGGCTTCGCGCTGACGTTCGTGGCCTGGATCCTGGTGGGAGGCCTGGGCGCCTGATGCGTACCCGACTCGACACCCTGGTCAGTGCCGCCCTGCAGCAGGGCTCGGCAGTCCCGGCGTTCACCTGCTACGACTTCACCACCGCCCTCGCCGTGGTGCGGGCTGCGGAGGATGCCGGCCGCGGCGCCATCCTGCTGGTCGCGCCGAAGTCCGCTGCCACGCCGAACGGGCTCCGCCTGATCGCGGCGCTGCGCGGCCTCGCCGACGGGGCCGGCGTTCCGGTTGCCGTGCAGCTCGACCATGCGTCCGATCTCCGGCTGATCGCCGACGCCGTTGCCGCCGGGGCCGACTCCGTCTTGGTGGACGGATCGTCGCTGGAATACGAGGACAACATCGCCCTGGTCCGGGCGGCCCGCGCCGTGCTGGACGGCGCCGGCGCCGCGGAGACCGTCATCGAGGCGGAACTCGGCGGCCTGGCCGGGGACGAGGACAGGGCCTTCGAGCCGGGCGCCGCAGGCAGCGTCCCGGCAGCCGGGCCGACCGGATTCACCGATTCCGCCCAGGTGGAGGATTTCGTGGCCCGCACCGGAGCCCAACTGCTGGCCGTTGCCGTGGGCAACGTCCACGGCAAGTACCAGGGCGCGCCGGAGCTGCGCTGGGACGTACTGCAGGATATCGCCGTACGGACCCGTGTTCCCCTGGTGCTGCACGGTGCCTCGGGAATCCCCGCCGCGGAGCTCGTCAAGGCCGCCGCCATGAATGTGGGCAAGGTCAATTTCAACACCGAGCTGCGCACGGGCGTTCTGGAGACCCTCGAGGCACGCACGACGGCACACCGGAGGGACGGTGAAAACCTTCAGGGTTTGCTGGCCGAATGGGACACCGCAGCCGGGACTTTCGCGGCCACGGCGCTGGCCACCCTTTTGCGCTGAGCCACTCACGGGCACGACGCCGTTGCCCGCCGTTGTGCCCGGAGCGCCGGGGCTGCTGGCCGGCCGGGCAGGACAGGCTTTCCCGGCCAGGATTGGTGGCCCGGCGCAGAAGACAGGACTGACGGCACTGGTCGCCGGCCCGGACAAGGCCGACAATGGAGCAACACAACAGCATTCACACTCCAGACCAAAGAGTGTGCCGGAAGGTCTTGAAGAGGCCCAATGGTTCAACGGCAGCGCAGGCAGGCGGTGCGGCCTGACCGCGACCTGGTGATCGATCTCGCCAGGTTCTTCTGCCTTGTGCTCGTGGTGGTGGCGCACACGATGATGGTGAGCCCGGTGCTGCAGCCGGACGGAACCGTGACCTCGGAGAACACCCTCGGCAACCAGCGCTGGTTCGAACCAGTGGTCTGGGTCCTGCAGGTCATGCCGCTGTTTTTCGTTGCCGGGGGCATCACCGGCCTGCAGTCCTGGCGTCGGCTCCGCGCCCGGGGCGGCAGCGCCTTCGACTACATGCAGGCGCGGATGCTGCGGCTCATCCGCCCGGCGGCTGTGCTGCTCGCGATCATGTTCAGCGGGCTCTGGGCGGCGCGGCTCGCCGGGGTGGACCCGCAGGTCATCCAGCTGCTGGCTTCCGGAGCCGGCATGCCGCTGTGGTTCCTCGCCGCCTATCTTGCGGCGCAGTTGAACCTGCCGCTGCTGGCCCGGCTGCACACCCGGGCGCCCTGGCTGACCCTGGCGACTCTGACTGCGCTGGTAGTGGCGGTGGACTGCTTCCGGGGCGCCATGCCGGCTCTGGCGTACCTCAACATGGTCTTCCTGTGGTGTGCCGTGCAGCAGCTCGGCTTCTTCCTCGCCGACGGGGGACCGGTGGCCCCCGGGCGCCCCGCGCTGGCGGCGATCATCCTGGGCAGCAACCTTGTTCTGGGCCTGCTCGTGTGGCTGGGGCTGTATTCCGGGAACATGCTGGTGAACCTCAATCCGCCCAACCTGACCCTGCTGCTGCTCGGAGTCTCGCAGGCCGCTGCCCTGCAGTTCCTGCGGCCGCTGCTGGCGGGCCTGGGGTCCCTCGCGTGGGTGCAGGGTCTCCTTGGGGTGGCCGGGCGGTGCTCGATGACCGTCTACCTCTGGCACCTGCCGCTGCTCGCTGCGTTGTGCGGGTTGTTGCTGCTGATCGGTTTTCCGCAGCCTGCGGGGGGAACCGCGGCCTGGTGGTGGGGGCGGCCCCTCGTGCTCCTGGGGTTGATCGGCCTGCTGCTGCCTGTGCTGGCCCTCTTCGGCCGGCTCGAACAACGTCCGACGGCGCCCGCTGCTGCCCGGTCCCGTCCGGCGGCCGCGGTGGTGACAGCCGTCGTCGTCGTCTATGTCCCGGTGGCGGACGCAGCACTCAACGGGCTTACGTTCGGACTGCTCGGCGGGGGAGCGGCGTGTTTCGTGCTCGCTGTCCTGCTGCTGGGGCGGATCCCGGCCCGGTTCGTGACTGATGCGGGCTCCGGCGGATCGGGCCCGCCATTGCCACGCCCGCCTTTAAGTGCCAATGTCGAACCATGACGGAGAACTCTGCAGCCACTGAAGACACGTTCAGCCCGGACGTTTCCACCACCCGCAATGATGAGCTGCACCGCTACGAACTCCACGTCGGCGACAAGCTTGCCGTCCAGATCCGCTTTATTGACGAGCCCGGCCATGTGGATTTCATCCACACTGACACGGCGGAGCAATTCCAGGGCCAGGGGCTGGGCAAGGTGCTCGCGCACTTCGCGCTCGATGATGTGGTGGCGTCCGGCAAGAGGATCATTCCGAACTGCCCCTTTATGTACCGATATCTGCGCAAGCACGACGCCTACACCCAGTACATCGACTGGCCGGAGCAGCCGCCGGCCGGAGCCTGAACCGGTCTCCGCACGGACCGGACGGGCGCAACGGCGGGCAGGCTTGTGACCGGGGCGACAACCTCGTAAAGTTTTAGCAGAGTTATGCAGTTGGCTCTTGGACGTGTCGCTTTGGAGAACCCCGTGAACCATAAACTGCGTGTGCTTGTCCGTGTGGACGTCGATCCCGGACACGTGACCCTCGAAGTAACCGGCTGCCTCACCCAACCAGACTTCCCCTCGCTGCTGCACATCATGCGGCGGGCAGGCCGCCTTGGTGCCGGCACGGGTGTCACCATCGACCTTCACGGTTCGTCCCATCTGGACCCGGAGGTCCTCCTGCAGCTGAGGTCGATCGCCGCTGCCAGCGTGGCTGCCGCAGTGCCGGACTCCGGGGCTGCAGGGGCCGAACCGTTCCGGGTCACCCTGGCGGAACCCGCGGAGCTGCCGATCTGCCTGCTGCACGTGGGCTCCGACGGCGCCGTGCTGGCAGGCCTCGACGGGCAGCTCCCGGCAGTCCCGCCGCTTGACGTTTCCTCAGACGGCCCCGCCGATGATTTCTCGGACGGCTCCGCCGGACCTCCCGCCAGGGACGGTTGGGCGAAACTGGACGACGCCGGCGGCCCGCTCCCCGACGGGCCCGAATTCTTCGAAGGTACCCTTGACCCGGCCGCCACCGTCCGGGCGTTGTCCGACACCGCATTGTGCCAGTTGGCCGACGCCCTGTACCGGCACCTCGACACCAGCAGCCCGTCCTTTGGCGCGCACACCTGGTACGAGCTGGCGACCGAGGAGCTGCAGAACCGCAAGCTGAGCGGCGCGGACGGACCCGCGGAAGGTGAACTGGCAGCCGGGCAAGCCATTGCCTGAGCAGGATGTGGCCGGGTTAGGCTGTCGCCATGACTGCAGTTGAAGTGACACCGGCAGGCACGGCCCTGGTCACCGGAGCAACGGCCGGCATCGGAGCGGAATTTGCCCGCCAGCTTGCCGAACAGGGGCACAGCGTCGTGCTGGTGGCCCGCGACGCCGACCGGTTGCAGGCGATGGCGGTGGATCTGGAGAACCGGTATGGCGTCAGGGCCGAGGTGCTCCCCGCTGATCTGGCGGACGACGCCGGCGTGGCGGCCGTCGTCGCCCGGCTCACGGATCCGGAGCGTCCGGTGGAAATCCTGGTCAATAACGCCGGGATGGGCCTGCTGCACTCTTTCGAGGAGAACGACATCGCGGAGGAATCCAGGCACCTCAAATTGCATGTCGAGACGGCCATGCAGTTGACCCATGCCGCACTGCAGGGCATGCTCCGCCGGCACTCCGGCAGGATCATCAATGTCGCCAGCGTGGCGGCGTTCCTTCCCCGGGGAAGCTACTCGGCGGCGAAAGCATGGCTTGTCAGCTTCAGCCGCGGGGCCAACCTCGCCTATGCCAAACAGGGCGTCAAGGTGACGGCAGTCTGCCCGGGGTTCACCCACACCGAGTTCCACGACCGGATGGGCATGGACAAAACGGCGACGCCGGGCTGGATGTGGCTGCAGGCCGAGCGTGTGGTGCGTGAAGGCCTCGCTGACAACGCAAAGGGCAAGTCCGTCTCCATCCCGACCAAGCGCTACAAGGTGCTGACCGCGGCCGCCCGCCTGCTGCCGGACAGACTCGTGGCCGGGCCGGCCCGCCGCGCGAAATAGCCGGACACACCGAAGGCCTGCCGTGCGTGTTTCCCCCAATGGATAAACACACACGACAGGCCTCAAAGGGGCGGGACGCAGCTACAGAATCCGGATTAGCCGGCCGGGGTCAGGACGACTCCAATAGGGGCTGCCAGAGGGCAAGCTCAGGCTTGGACTGGAACCCTTTCGGTGTCCCGGGACGCCGTCGAGCCGGCACCGGATTCGGCTGCAGTTTTGGCAAAGGGCATGTCCATTTCCACCAGGTCGATCAGCGGGTTCTCGTCCTGGGTCGCGACGATGGCCTTGGCCTCGGCCTGCGTGGCCACGCTGGGCATGGAACCCGGCAACGGGCGCTGGGCGGATTCCTTGAGGAAGTAGATCGCCACGGCACCGATCGCCGAGGTGGCCATCAGGTAGTAGGCCGGCATCATGTCATCTCCGGTGGCACCGATAAGGGCGGCGACGATAAACGGTGTGGTGCCGCCGAAGATGGCCACGGAGAAGTTGTACGCGATGCCCATGGCGCCGTAACGGCTCGCCGTCGGGAACTGCGCCGGCAGGGCAGAGGCGAGGTTGGCCACGTAGAAGGTCACCGGGAAGGCGATCATGCCCAGGCCCAGGAGAGTGGACCAGATTTCTCCGACGCCGATCAGCATGAACGCCGGGGCCGCGAGGACCACAGTGCTGAGCGCGCCGATCCACAACACGGGGCGGCGGCCGATCCGGTCGGAAAGCTTGCCGGTCAGCGGAATGCAGAGGCTCATGATGACAAGCACCGGGATGGTCAGCAGGGTTCCGTGCACCGGATCGTAGCCCTTGGACTCGGTAAGGTACGTCGGCATGTAGGACGTCAGGGCGTAGCCGGCGGTATTTGCCGCTGCCACCAGAATCATGGCGACGATAAGCGAACGCCAGTAGGCCTTGACGATGCCCACCGGGCCCTTCGACGCGGCAGCGTCGGAGGCGGTCGCATCCTTGGCGTTTTCCTCCTGGGCGTCCAGGGTGGCCTGGAACTGGGGGGATTCCTCGATCTTGTTGCGGAAGTAGACCGCGATCAGGCCCAGCGGGCCGGCAAGGAGGAAAGGCACGCGCCAGCCCCACTCCTCCATGGCGCTCTGGCCCAGACCCAGCTGCAGGGCGGAAACGAGCGCGGCACCGAGGGCGAAGCCGAGGTAACTGCCCATGTCCAGGAAGCTGGCGAAGAAGCCGCGGCGTTTGTCCGGGGAATATTCACTCACGAAAGTCGTGGCGCCGGCGTACTCGCCACCGGTGGAGAAGCCCTGAACGAGCTTGAGCAGGACCAGCAGGGCGGCGGCCCACATGCCGATCTGTGCGTAGCCGGGCAGCAGACCGACGGCGAACGTACTCGCAGCCATCAGCATCAGCGTCCAGGCGAGGACCTTCTGGCGGCCCACCTTGTCGCCGAGCCAGCCGAAGATGACACCACCCAGCGGGCGGGCAATGAACGTGGCGGCGAAGGTTCCGAGCAGGAACAGGGTCTGCACGGATTTGTCCGCCTCGGGCAGGAACACCGGTCCCATGGTCGTGATCAGGTAGCCGAACACGCCGACGTCGTACCATTCCATGGTGTTACCCACGATGGTGCCGCCGAGGGCTTTCTTAAGCATCGGTTTGTTGACGACGTTGACGTCGGACTCCTTGAGTCGACGGCGCGTCCGCAGCTTTGGTTTCCTCGCACCGTTGGGTGCAGCTTGGTAGGTTCCGCTGGCGTTCATCACGCCTGCTGAAGAGTCGGTCGTGCTTCGGTCTTTGGGCATTTGGGCCGCTCCTAGGGAGGTCATTTGCTTGCGACTTGTAGCTGCCCCGCTCTGGGCAGGCTTTCGATTTTACGCGATTTCTATGGTGTTTCCGAGTTCGGTGCCGTATGATCCGGACTTTTGGCCCGGATTGGGGTCCCGTTGGCGGATTTCTTTTCCGCGGTTTCACCGCGCCATTGCAGGGAAACCCCGGTCTGCGCCGGGGGCCGGGGAAACTTTTTCCCCGCAGGACCGCCGGCACCCGGAAACCCGGGCCGCATCACACCCTTGGACCCCGCACGGACTGCGCACCGGGAGGCCCGCCGCACCGTGAAAAAAGGGGGTACCCAAGGGATCCGGAAAGCGCCTAGGGTTGACATCAGTGCAGTGCCGACCACGAGCCACCCAAGGAGAACAGTCCATGACGGGCAAAGAGACGAAGAAAAGCGGCAACGGCGAAGCCGGGGCGGACAGCAAGTCCCAGGCCAAGCAGGAGGAAGCGAAAGGCATCAAGTCGCGCCTCACCGAGGCCCAGAAGGAGATGCTCGCGAGCAAGTCGCGGGGCGGGGCCGGCTCGCAGAGTGTCGGCCACAGCCACAAGCCCACGCACGCCAGCGGCAAGCAGGGTCCGGCGGAGAAGAAAGTCCGCTGGTAGTCCTGCAGACATCGCCAGTTAGGCGACCTAGGATAGTTGGACCTGCATTCTTTGGGCTTGTTTCTACGGCTTAGTTCGATGACGTTATTCGACAGCGGAAGGAAGAGCAATGGCGGAACACCAATTCGGAGACGGGATCAATCCTGACGTCGCCAGTCATTTGGCGGAGTCCATCGACGACGCGCCCGGACCGGAAACGAAACGTCCCTCCCCTCCCACCGCGGCCGAAGGGAAACAGTGGCCGGACGGAAGCGGCAAGCACCGTCATCCCAAGGAGCACGACGTCCAGCACGGCCGGCTGGGACACGAGGCCGCAGCGAACGCGGTGCACCGGATCACCCCGCCGGACACCCCGCACTCCTCCTGAACGTAAACGACCGCCGGTGCCCAGCGCCGGCAGCCCGCCCGGGACGACCTGCAACGGTCGCCCGGGCTTTTCGCTTCAGGTGCGTTCCACCACCACGTCCTCCGGCTTCTTGTCCAGCCGCCAGCCGCGCCAGACCGGGTGCCGGAGTTTGCCGCTGGACGTCCATTCCCCGTAGGTGACCTCCCCGACAAGCCTGGCGCTCACCCAGCGGGCGTCCGAGGCGTCGGCGGCCGGCACCTCCTCAAAGGGCGAGGTCTTCCGCGGAAGGGCTTCGAGCTGCTGGCGAAGTTCCTCGAGTTCCCGGGCGCTGAAGCCGCTGCCGACACGACCGACGTAGCGCAGTTTGGAGCCCTCCGGTATCCCCACAAGGAGAGAGCCCACGGACTGCCCGCGCCCGCCCTTACCCGGCCGCCAGCCGCCGACCACCACCTCCTGCGTGCGTTCGAACTTGAGTTTGAGCCAGGACCTGCTGCGCTGCCCGACGTACCGGCCGCCCGTCCGCTTGGCCATCACGCCCTCCAGCCCGAGTTCCTCAGCGCTTTCCAGGATGTGCCGGACCTCGCCGTCGATCAGCGGGGAGAGCTCCACCGGGCAGGAGGAAGGGATGAAGAACTCTTCCAGCCTTGCCCGGCGTCTGCTGAGCGGCAGGCCGCGCAGGTCCCTGCCGTTCTCGGACAGAAGGTCGAACAGCATCAGCCGCACCGGCGTCGACGATTGCGCAGTGGTGATGTCGGAGGCCCGGGTGAGCTTCATCCGTCCCTGCAGCAGCCCGAAGTCCGGCCGCCCCGAGGCGCCGACGGCAATGACCTCGCCGTCGGCGATGAAGTCCTGTTCCGGCCAGCAGGAGCGCTCCGCCAGTTCCGGATACACCGCGGACATGTCATTGCCGTTGCGGCTGATCAGGCGGATCTTCTTGGCTTCGCCGATGATCAAGGCCCGCACCCCGTCCCACTTGAGCTCAAACTGCCAGTCCTTGCCCGCCAGGTCGGCGGTGCTTCCGGCACTGGCCAGCATGGGCCTGAAGTCCGCCGGCTCGGCGGCGGCGGGCCGCTCACGCTCCTGCCCGGCGGCACCGGCGGCGCCCTCCTTCTGCGGGCCCAGCGGGTCCATCAGGTGGATGAGCCACTGGTCGTCGCCCCGGCCGGTGTGGATCAGCGCGAACCTGCGGGCGCCGCCCAGGCCACCGTCGTCCTGGCCGGTGAGGGTCGCGATGACCTCCTTTCCCGCGATCCACTTCTCGCACTCGTAGTAGCCGCGGTCCCAGATGCTGATGGTCCCGGCGCCGTACTGGCCCTTGGGAATGGTGCCTTCGAAGTCCGCATAATCCATCGGGTGGTCCTCCGTCTGGACCGCCAGGTGGTTCTTCGTCTTGCTGGTGGGGACACCTTTGGGAAGCGCCCAGGAGACCAGCACGCCGTCGCGCTCCAGCCGGAAATCAAAGTGCAACCGGCTCGCGTGGTGTTCCTGGATGACGAACTTCTCCCGGAGCGTGCCGCTTTGTGGCCCCGCGCGGTAGTGCTCCGCCGCGAAAGGTTCCGGGGTCGAGGCCGGATCCCGCTTGGCACGGTAGTTTTCCAGCCGCGGGTCGGTGCCGCCGCCGTCGTGGGCAGCTTCCCCGGCGGCGTCGCCCGGCTGGCGGTCCGGCCGCCCCCTGCCGGAGATGACGGCGAACGGATCCTTGCCGGACTGCACGCGCTTCAGGACTTCCTGGTAGTCGAGCTGGTGCAGGGACGGCGAGCTGAGTTCGCGCCAGGTCCGGGGCGCCGCCACCGTGGGACGGAGCCGCCCGCGCAGGGAATAGGGGACGATGGTGGTCTTCGCCGCGCTGTTCTGGCTCCAGTCCACCAGGACCCTGCCGGTGCGCAGCGTCTTTTTCATGTCGCTCACTGCCAGCTCCGGGTGGTCGGCTTCCAACGAACGTGCCAGTTCATGGGCGAATTCGGAGATCTGCTCGGAGCTCTGCGTGCCGTCCAGGGCCGCGTACAGGTGGATGCCTTTGCTGCCGCTGGTGACGGGCACCGGATCCAGGCCCACGTCCTGCAGGATGGTCCGGGCGAGCTTGGCGACCGCAACGCACTCGGCCAGCCCGGCCCCCTCGCCGGGATCCAGGTCCAGCACCAGCCGGTCTGGAGGCAGCGCGTTTCCGTGGGAATCGACGCGCCACTGCGGCACATGGATCTCCAGGGACGCGATCTGGGCGAGCCAGGCCAGCGTGGCCGGGTCGTTGACCAGCGGGTACTGGATAGTGCGTTCCTTGTGCGTGATCGAGGCTCTGGGAACCCACCCCGGGGTCGAATGGTCCAGGCTTTTCTGGAAGAACATCGTGCCGGGGGCATCGGCCGTCCCGACGCCGTGCACCCAGCGCTTTCGGGTGGCCGGGCGGTTCGCGGCGGCGGGGATCAGCACCGGCGCCACGGCCGCGTAGTAGGCCAGCACATCGGCCTTCGTGGTTCCGGTTTCCGGATACATCACCTTGTCCAGGTTCGTGACCACCATTTCGCGGCCGGCGACCCGGACCCGCTCCCTGCCGTTGGCCGGGATCCTTTCAGCCAAGGGGCTTCACCTCCACGCAACTGTGATGTTCACTTGTTCCATGAGAGCGATCTGGAAAGGCGCGATAGCGTTCGGGCTGGTCAACGTGCCCGTCAAGGTCTACACCGCGACCGAAGACCACGACATCAGCCTGCACCAGGTCCACAATGCCGACGGCGGGCGGATCCGCTACCAGCGCCGCTGCGAGGTCTGCAGCGAGATCGTTGACTACGAGGACATCGACAAGGCCTACGAGGACGACGGCCGCACGGTGGTGCTCAGCCGTGAGGAGCTCAAGTCGATTCCGGCCGAGAGCAGCCACGAGATCGACGTCGTGCAGTTTGTCCCGGCCGGGCAACTCGACCCGATGATGTTCGAGAAGAGCTACTACCTTGAGCCGGACTCCAAGTCGCCGAAGGCGTATGTCCTGCTGCGCCGGGCGCTGGAAGACACCGACCGGGTGGCCATCGTCCAGTTCGCCCTGCGGGACAAGACCCGGCTTGGCGCCCTGCGGATCCGCGGCGACGTGCTGGTGCTGCAGGCTCTGCTCTGGGCCGATGAGGTGCGGGAGGCCAGCTTCCCCTCGCTCGACGCCACCATCCGCATCTCCGCCCAGGAACGGGAAATGTCCGCCGCGCTGGTGGACTCGATGGCAGCGGACTTCGAGCCGGACCAGTTCACCGATGACTATCAACTGCAGCTGCGCCAGCTCATCGAGGCGAAGCTGGAGAAGGGTGAATCGCTGGACACGGAGGAGACCTTCGGCGTCGCCGCAGCCGAAACCGGCAGCGGCGAGGTGATCGACCTGATGGAGGCACTCAAGCGCAGCCTGGAGAAGAAGCGCGGGGGAGGCGCGGTGTCCGCGGACGAACCCGGGGCGCCGGCCGCGAAGCCCACTGCCAAGTCCGCCGCCAAGGCTGCTCCGAAGACGGCATCGCGGGCGCCGGCCAAAGCCGCGCCCAGGACCGCCGCGAAAGCCGCCGGGACGAAGGCCGCAGCCTCCAAGCCTGCCGCGCGGAGCGCACGGAAAGAGGCCTGAGCGGTCGGTTGTCCGGCCCGCGGCCACCGGGATCAGGAATTCCTGAGCGCGGAAATGAGCTCGCTTTTCTTCTTCCCGGAGTAGCCTTTCAGGCCGATCTCCTTGGCACGCTCCCTCAGCTGCGGGACGGTCCAGTCCTCGTAGTCGCCGGCCTTTCCGCCCTTGCGCCCCACGGCTGACCGGCCCTTCTTGGCCGCGGCATTGGAAATGCGGGCGGCCTTCTGCTTCGAGGCACCATCTTCCAGCAGTGCCTCGTAGAGCTCAGGGTCTTTGATGCTGGGGTTTTCGGAGCCGCGCGGGGCATCCTTCTTCGTTGGCATGGCTATCCCCGCAACCGGGTGTCGGCAGAGCCGGCCTTTTCCACGAGCCCCTCGGGTTCCCAGTCCAGTGCCACGTTGACCCGGGTGCGGTCCGCGCCGAGGGGTTCTTTCGTCACGGTTCCCGCGTTGCGGGGTTTGTCGCTGCTGACCCAGGCGATCTTCCGGTCAGGCGTCTGATCGGTGATCTGCGCGAGGTATTCGCGCCGGACGCCGGCGATGTCGGTGCGGAACTGGAGGGAGGTTTCGTCGATCTGCTCGACGGCTTCGACGCCCTTCATGAACTCGGGGAACGTCTCGAACTGCGTCCATTGGTTGTACGCGGTGGACACGGGGACGTCGACGTCAATGCTTGACTGCACGTTTGCCACGGGTTGGCTCCTTCTGCCGGGAACTCGTCCTGCGGCAGGCCACGGGTGGTGCCGCGGTTTCCAAGCTAGCGCCGCTGCAGTGCCGTGACAAGCACTTACTAAGTTTGCTGATGGATTTCCGGGAAGCCCTGCGGCCCCGGAACGCGGAAGCCCGGCCGTGCCCTGTCCAGGGTACGGCCGGGCCGTCGTCCCGGCGGCAGCGCCGCCGGAGGTGACACTATTCGGCGTCGTGGTCCGTTTCGAGGATCTGGACCAGGCGGTCCAGGGCGACGTCGGCGCCCTCGCCCTCGGCGCGCAGAACCACAATCTCGCCGTGGGACGCGCCCAGGCTCATCAGCGACAGGATGCTGGCGGCATCCATCGCCTCGTCAACGGGTTCGCCCAGTCGGGCGATGGTGATCTCGAGATCGAACTCGCCTGCAGCCTCGGCAAAGATGGCGGCCGGGCGGGCGTGCAGCCCTACGCGGCTGGCAATGGTGGCGTTACGTTCGGTCATTTCTGCTCCTTGGATTCAGCTTGGGGAATATCGGCGGGGGTTGGTCTTCCTGGACGGCTCAGGCGGCTACGGGAACCGGTTCCACCGTATCAACCGGCTTCTTGACTGCCCAGCGCTTGAGCCCGATCACGGCGAAGGCCGTGACGACTGTTCCGGCCGCGATGGCGACGACGAACATCAGGAAGTTATCGATGGCGAAGAAGACGAAGATTCCGCCGTGGGGGGCCTTCGATCCCACGCCTGCCGCCATCGAGATGGCACCGGTCACGGCACCGCCGAGCATGCTGGCGGGGATGACGCGGAGCGGGTCCGCGGCGGCGAACGGGATGGCGCCTTCGGTGATGAAGGAGGCTCCCAGCAGCCAGGCGGCCTTGCCATTTTCCTGTTCCGCCAGGCTGAAGAGCCTCTTGTTCAGCACGGTCGCAGCCAGTGCCATGGCCAGCGGCGGGACCATACCGGCGGCCATGACGGCCGCCATGATCTGCCACGGTGCCTGGTTGGTGATGGAGGCGGCGCCCAGGCCGGCGACGGCGAAGGAGTAGGCAACCTTGTTGACCGGGCCGCCGAGGTCGAAGCACATCATCAGGCCCAGGATGACGCCCAGCGCGATGGCACTGGCACCGGTGAGGCCGGCCAGGAACTCGTTGAGCCCGACAGTGATCCGGGCGATGTAGGCGCCCAGGAACACGAACAACAGGCCGGACGCCACGAGGGACGCCACCAGCGGGATAATGACCACCGGCATCAGGCCGCGCAGCCAGCGGGCCACGTTGAGCTTGCCGATTGCATGCGCCACGTAGCCGGCGATCAGGCCGCCCACGATACCGCCGAGGAACCCTGCGCCCATGAAGACGGCAACGGCGCCGGCGACGAAGCCCGGGGCGATGCCGGGCCGGTCAGCGATGGCGTAGGCGATGTAGCCGGCCAGCGCGGGGACGAGGAAGCCCAGGGACAGGGCGCCGATCTTGAACATCACGGCACCGAGGTACGCGCCCAGCGGGCCCCACGCCAGTTCCGGGTACACGGTGGGCAGGTTGAAGAGGCTGTTCTCCGCCAGGATCTTGTCCGCGAAGGCAGTGATGTCGTAACCGCCCAACAGGAAGCCGAGGGCGATCAGCAGACCGCCGCCAGCGACGAACGGGATCATGTAGCTGACGCCGGTCAGGAGGGCCTTCTTCAGCTTGGTGCCGAAGTGCTCGCCCTTTTCCTCGGCCTCGAGTTCGGCCTGTTCCTCGGCGCCGAAGTGGGGCACGCGGCGGGCATGCGGGTTGTCCGCGGCCGCGAGCGCTTCCGCGACCATCTTGTCCGGCTCGTCGATGCCGCGCTTGACCGGCGCGTTGATGACCGGCATGCCGGCGAAGCGCTCCTTGCCGCGCACGTCCACGTCCACGGCGAAGATCACGGCGTCGGCGGCGGCGATCACGGCAGGGTCAAGGGCCTTGGCGCCGGAGGACCCCTGGGTTTCCACCTGCAGGTCCACGCCGACTTCCTTGGCCGCAGCGACGAGCGAGTCGGCGGCCATGTAGGTGTGGGCGATGCCGGTGGGGCAGGCGGTGACGGCGACGAGGCGCTTGGGTCCCTTGGCCTTCGCGGTGCTGATGCCTGCGCCGGCGGTTCCGGGCGCGGCGGCTGCGCCGGCAGCTGCTGCGGCCGGGGCCGCAGCAGCAGGTTTGTCGGCCAGTGCGCCTTCGACGAGCTCGACGACGTCGGCCTCCGAGCCGGCAGCGCGCAGGGCCGCGGTGAAGTCCTTTTTGATCAGCGAGCGGGCCAGCTTGGAGAGCAGCTTGAGGTGCTCCTGGTCCGCGCCTTCGGGTGCTGCGATGAAGAAGATCAGGTCCGCGGGACCGTCCTTGGCGCCAAAGTCGACCGGCTGGGAGAGCCGGGCCATCACCAGCGTGGGTTCGGTAACCGCCGTCGAACGGCAGTGCGGGATGGCGATGCCGCCGGGGACGCCGGTGGCGGTCTTCTGTTCCCGGGCGAAGGCGTCGGCGAAGAGGCCTTCGACTTCGGTGGCGCGTCCGTTGGCCGCAACTTTGCCTGCCATGTGCCGGATCACGTCCTCGGGCGAGCTGCCCAGGTTCTGGTCGAGCTCGACCAGGTCGGTGGTAATGAGCTGAGTCACTGTCAATCCTTCCGGAGGGCCGTGATGGTTACGGCGTCGGGGGTGGTTTGGTGGACCGCCGGGACTGTGGAGCCCGGCAGCGAAGCGGCGGCGGCACCATGGGCCACCGCCTGACGGAGGCAATCGGCCGGGGCGGCGCCCTGGCTGGAGGCGAGCAGGTAACCGGCCAGCGAGGAATCGCCGGCGCCCACCGTGCTCACAGCAGTGACCGGCGGATGCGTGGCCAGCCACGCGCCGTCGGCCGTTACAAGCACCGCACCCTTGGAGCCGAGCGTTGCGAGCACGGCACCCACCCCGGATCGCACGACGGCGGCGGCTGCCACTGCGGCGGCCTCCGGATCCGCTTCGAGTTCCTCGGCGGATTTGTGTGTGGCGAAACCGGCTGCGGCAGCCAGTTCCACCAGTTCCTCGGCGTTGGGTTTGAGGAGATCCGGTTTCCCCAGCGCGTCGCCGGAGATCGCGGCGGCGAGCGGTTCGCCGGAGGAATCGACGGCGATGAGGGGGGCCTCGCTGCCGTGATCCATCGAGCGCAACCGCCGGGTGACGGTGGCGTAGAAGTCGGCCGGGACCCCGGGTGGGAGCGAGCCGGCCAGGACAACCCAGCTGGCGCCGCGGGACTGGTCGAGCAGCAGCCCGATCAGGGCTTCCTGCTGGTCCTCACTGAGCACCGGTCCGGGTTCGTTGATCTTGGTGGTGACACCGCCGGGCTCGGTCAGTGCCACATTGCTGCGCAGCGGCTCGCCAATCGGGAGGGCCGCGAACGGGACCTCGCCTTCCCGGAGCCCGGCAAGGACCGGATCCGCCTCGGCTCCGGGCAACACAGCGACGGTCGTCAGGCCGGAGGCGACGAGGGCGCGGGAGACGTTGACTCCCTTGCCGCCGGATTCCTGCCGGACGGAGACGGCCCGCTGGACTTCGCCGCGGAGCAGCGGGCCCGGCAGCGCCACGGTGCGGTCCAGGCTCGGGTTGGCGGTCAGGGTGACAATCATGCGACCACCACCTCCACTCCGGCATCCGCGAGGGCATCGGCCAGCTCCTGGCTGGGTTTCGTGTCAGTGATCAAAGTGTCCAGATCTTTCAACGAGGCGAACTGGACCAGGTTTTCGGCGTCCAGCTTGGAGGCATCAGCCAGCACCACAATGCGGCGCGCTGATTGGACGAAGGCAGCCTTGACAGCGGCTTCTTCAGGATCGGGAGTGCTCAGCCCGAAGGCTGCGTGGATGCCGTTGGTGCCGATGAACGCGATGTCCGGGCGGATCCGGCGGGCGGCTTCCACGGTGGACTGGCCGACGGCGGCCTGGGTGATTCCGCGGACCCTCCCGCCGAGCAGGTGCAGGGCGATGCCGGGTTCGCCGGAGAGTTTCATGGCGACGGGCAGCGAGTGGGTGATGACAACGAGTTCGGCGGCGGGCCCGGGGAGGGCGGTGCTGGCTGCCGTCCGGGCGGCCAGGAGTTCCGCGAGGGACTCGGTGGTGGATCCGGCGTCGATCAGGATGCTGCCGGTACGGTCCCGCGGGATGAGCGCGAGGGCGGCCTCCGCGATCCGGGTCTTCTCCGGCTGCCGCTGGTCGGTCCGGACCAGGATGCTTTCCTCGTTAGTGCTGAAGCGGTCAGGGGACACCGCGCCGCCGTGGACCCGGCGCACACTGCCGGCGGCTTCGAGGGCGGCGAGGTCCCGGCGGACGGTCTCGGTGGTGATGCTGAAACGCTCGGCGAGGTCCGTCACGCTGGCACGGCCGCTGGCGGTGATGAGCCCAACGATCAGCTGTTGGCGTTCTTCGGCGAACACTGGCTCTCCCTTGCGTCAGTACTGCGGACCTTCCTGCCACTTCCGTGATACCCATCACAGCCAGTGGAGTTGATTGACTTTATCTTTGAATTTGTGGCTTTGTCAATGGAAAACAACACGAACGCAGAAATCTCACGGCGCCTCCCGGGGGACATGTCCAGTTTTCGCGGCGGGGAGTGGGCATAGTGGGATTGTGTCCACCCGTGGCTCCGAGGGCTGGGCATGCTCGTTCTGAGGGGCTTGGTGAGGGGCTTGGTGAGCCGGGGGACATGTCCAGTTTTCGCGCCGCCGGGTGGGCATATTGGGATTGTGTCCACTGCTGGCCTCGAAGGTGGGGCATGTCCCGTGGGGCGCGGGCCGGGCCGGGAGCCCAAAATGGCGGACGCCGGGCCTGACTCGGGGTCCGGCCCGGCGTCCGGGTCGTTCATAGGGCGCACCGTGGCGCATTGTGCGTCCCGGCTAGATGCTGGCGTCGCGGCTCTCGTTCCGGGTGATGGTTTCGCCGGTGTTGGGATCGACGACGGAGCGGGTCTCGCTGACCCGGCGCGTGCGGCTGCGGCCCGGGGAGGCCAGGACCAGCGAGGCGATCAGCCCGATCACGCCCACCACCATCAGGATGTAGCCGATCATGGCCTGGTTGACGTTGGGGATCAGGCCGGGTTCGATGGCCCACGCCAGGATGGCGCCGAGGGCGATGAGGAAGATGGCGGAACCGATTCTCATGACTTGCTCCTTGTGTCCGGCGGGACGGATAGGTATTGCTAAGCATGCTGTCCAGCGTCAGGCTACAGCCCGGTTGGCGCTGATTCAACGATTCGGGCGCCCCCACTCCGGTCAGTTTCCGCGCAGCATTGCGCTTTCTGCCGCGGATCCGGACTGCCGCGGCGCGGATCCGGCGTGCGGTTGTCCGTTTGCGCAGCGGATCCCGGCCGGCCACTGGGAGTCACGCAACGGCTCCGCCCCGGCCATCCCACGTATTCTTAAAGGGTCGTGGGCGCCAGCCCGCGATGCACACCGCCCTGCACTTAGCTTTCCCGCCGCGCCCGCTCGCCACCCTCCCTGCCGATCCCACGAGGGGCCTCACAGAAATGACGGTACCAATGCCTGAAGCTTCCCCCCGAGTCGTTGTCACTGGACTGGGCGCGGTGACCCCGGTAGGCGGGACCGCGGCCGAGACGCGGGCTGCGCTGCTGGCCGGGCGCTCCGGCATCGTGGCGCTCGAGGACGACTGGGCCCAGGCCCTGCCCGTCCGCATGGCCGGCCGCGTGAGTGTCGACGTCGCGTCGCTGCTCTCCACTCCCGAATACAAGCGGATGGACCGGTGCGGCCACCTGGCCCTGATCGCGGCCCGCGAGGCATGGGCGCAGGCAGGCCGTCCCCAGGCCGACCCGGAACGCCTGGCCGTGGTGATCGGGTCCGGCTACGGCGGCCTCGACACCACCCTGGAGCAGAACCGGACGCTGGATGCGAGCGGCCCGCGCAGGGTCTCCCCGCACACGCTCACCCGGATCATGACCAATGCCCCCGCGGCCTGGGTGTCCATCGACGTCGGAGCGAAGGGCGGGGCGCGTACACCCGTGAGCGCCTGCGCCTCCGGGGCGGAAGCCATCTCCCAGGCAGCCGACATGATCCGGGCCGGCGCGGCAGACGTCGTGATCGCGGGCGGCGTCGACTCCTGCGTCAACGGCCTGATCATCAGCGGTTTCGCCCAGATCCGGGCGCTGTCCACCCGCAACCAGGACCCGCAGTCCGCCTCCCGGCCCTTTGACCGTGACCGGGACGGATTCGTGCTGGCCGAGGGCGCCGCGGTCCTGGTCCTGGAACGCGAAGACCACGCCCGGGCCCGCGGGGCCGAAATCCTGGGCGTCGTGGCCGGGTCCGCGGTGACGTCAGACGCCGTCGACATCGTCGCGGCCGACCCGGCGATGCAGCGCCGGGTGATGGAAAAGGCGATTGCGGCCGCAGGGCTGGCTGCCGGTGACATCGGCCTGGTCCACGCCCACGCAACCTCCACGCCGGTCGGGGACCGGCTGGAAGCGGAAGCAATCAAGGCAGTTCTCGGAAACCAGGTTCCCGTGACGTCGACGAAATCCCTCACCGGACACCTCCTCGGCGGGGCGGGCGCGCTCGGCGCCGTCGTTCTGATCCAGGCGTTGAAGACCGGGTCTGTCCCGGGCACCGGCAATCTTGACGCGCCCGATGACGGGATCGACCTCAACCTCCTCCGGGGAACAGTTGAGGGCAGGCCGGGCAGGGCGGGCCTCGCAAACGCCTTCGGATTCGGCGGGCACAGCACCGCGCTGGTGATCACCGAAAGCTAGGCTGTCCCGATGGAGACAGTCGTCTGGTCCAAGCCGGAACACGAACGCGACGGAACGCCGCTGCTGGTGATGATGCACGGCTACGGCCGGGATGAATCCCGGATGGCAAAACTTTTCGACCGCTTGCCCTCCGGGTTCAGCTGCGCCGCGCTGCGCGGCCCCAAGGTGATCGGCGACGGCTACGGCTGGTTCCTGCTGGACTACTTCCTGACCCATGACTTCGCCGACGTCATTTCCTCCACCAACGCCGTCCTCAGCTGGATCGAATCCGTCAAGGCCCGCCACAGCAGCGTCAGCCTGTTTGGCTACTCGCAGGGCATGGCCATGGCCACCACACTGCTGCGGCTGCGGCCGGAGCAGTTCCAGGCCGTCGTCGGGCTGTCCGGTTTTGTGCTGGAAAACGAACTCCTGGCGATGAGCGAATCGTTCGAGTCCCGCCCGCCCTTCTTTTGGGGCCGGGACCGGGACGACGTGGTGATCAACGACGCCGCCACGGAGCACACTGAGGAATGGCTGCACGGGTACACGCTGCTCACGGCGCGGAACTACCCCGGGATGGGCCACGCCATCTCGGCGGCCGAACTCGTGGATGTCAGCGCGTTCCTGCGCCACTACGTGCTCCGCCGGGACAGCTGACTGCGGCGCGACGGAAACAAACCGCGGCGGACCGGCGAACAGGGTCAGAGGGGCCCTTTTGTGTTTGTCCATTTGCACGCCAATTTTGTCAGCCTTTAGACTTGGCGTTGGTCAACTTCACGGCCACTGCTTCACGGGGGAAGAGAGGCTGAGCCCCGTGCTGCAGACCAAGAAGCCGCCCGCCACCATCCCGGACTCCGCCACAGGTTCGATCCGAACCGACTCCGTGGCTCTCCGGACCCACCGGATATCCCGCCGCGCTGAGCAGGCGCGCCCGGTCAGCCCGATGCGATCGGCCGGCCCCCGCGGTCCGGCCGCGGACAACCCCAGAGCATCGCCGCTCCGCTGTGATTTCCCCTGCCGGTCCGCCGACGTGCCGCCCACCAATATAGCTACGCCGTCTGAAAGGACAATCGATCCATGACTGAGCTTTCCAACAGCACCCTGTCGGGCTGGACCGGGGCCGCCGCGATCCTCTTTGACCTCGACGGCGTCCTGACCCCCACCGCGACCGTGCACGAACGCGCCTGGCAGGAACTCTTCGACGGATTCCTCAAGACCGTGCCCGGGGCGCCCGGCTACCGCGAAAGCGACTACTTCGAGCACATCGACGGCAAGCCGCGCTTCGACGGCGTACGCGACTTCCTGGCCTCCCGCGACATCGTCCTGCCCGAAGGCCCGCTGGATGACGACCCGGCGCACAACACGGTCCACGGTCTGGGCAACCGCAAGAACAGGGTCTTCAACGACATCGTCGAGGCCGGCGGCGTCAAGCCCTACGAAGGCTCAGTGCGGTTCATCGACGCCGCGCTGGCCCGCGGACTCAAGGTCGCCGTCGTCTCCTCCTCCCGCAACGCTCCGGCCGTGCTCAAGGCCGCCGGGCTCTCCGACGACTTCCCGGTGGTGGTCGACGGCGTCGTCGCCGTGGCCGAGGGGCTGCCCGGCAAGCCCAGCCCGGCGACGTACGAGTATGCCGCCCGGCTGCTGGGCGTGCCCAGCGAGGACTGCGTTGTCGTTGAGGACGCGGTCTCCGGGATCCAGGCCGGACGTGCCGGGAACTTCCATTCGGTGATCGGTGTCGACCGTGGTGCCGGCCGGCAGACCCTGTTCGACGCAGGCGCCACGCTGGTGGTCAAGGACCTCGAAGAGCTCCTCTAGCCCCGGCTTCCGCCCCCCGGCTTCCGCCCGCCCGGCCCCCACAGCACGACTTACCGCCTGAAGGAATCCCCACCATGGCCCTCATTACCTCGGACCGCGCACGGTTCCCCAACGACCCCTGGCAGCTGGTCGAGACCGTCCACCTCCCCGGTAACGCCGGCACGCTGGAGACGCTCTTCAGCCTCGGCAACGGACATCTAGGCATCCGCGGCGCCCACTGGGCCGCCGCCGACGCCGGGCTGCCGGGCAGCTTCATCAACGGCTTCCACGAGACCTGGGACATCAAGCATGCGGAGAACGCGTATGGCTTCGCCCGCACCGGCCAGCGCATCCTCTACATCCCGGACGCCAACAACTTCACCGTGATCGTCGACGGCGAGGCCCTGAGCCTGGAGGAATCCACGGTGGCGGACTACCGGCGAAGCGTCGACTTCGCCACCGGCGTCTACCAGTGCCGGATCACCTGGCTGTGCCGCTCCGGCGCGACCGTGACCACCACCGAACGCCGCGCCGTCGGCTACCAGTCCCGCGGTGCGCTCGGCATTTCACTGGAACTCGCCGCGGACCGTGACATTTCCGCGGACGTGACCTCCTCGGTGATCAACCGCCAGGACCAGCCGGTCGACGACCACTCGGCCCACGACCCGCGTCGTGCCGGCCGGCATGCCGGCCGTGTCCTGCTGCCGCTCAGGCTCGACGGCGGCGACGGCTCGCTGCGCCTGTCCTGGCAGACCGCCGAATCCAAGCAGCGCATCGGTCTGGCGGTGGACCACTGGACCAGCGCCGGTGTGCAGCCCTTCGACACCCAGGTCCATGAGGACGACAGCAGCGTGCGCTACGTCCTGGCCGTGGGCGCCGACGAACCGTTCGTCCTCGAGAAGAGCGTCAGCTACGCCGTCGGGCAGGCCTCCGAGGACCTTGCCGACGACGCGGAGGCAGCCCTCAAACCGCTGGCGGAGATTTTCGCCGAAAGCGCCGCGCACTACCGCGCCTACTGGACCACGAGTGACATCGTCCTCGCCGGCCAGACCGAACTCCAGCAGGCCGTCCGCTGGAACCTCTTCCAGCTGGCCCAGGCCACGGCCTGCGCCGACGTCGCCGGGATCCCGGCCAAGGGCGTCAGCGGTTCCGGCTATGACGGCCACTACTTCTGGGACCAGGAGGTGTACCTGATGCCGTACCTGACGTACACCAGCCCGGGCAACGCCCGCCAGGTCCTCGAATTCCGCCACGAGATGCTGCCCGAGGCGAAGATCCGCGCGCAGGAACTCAGCGTCGACGGCGCCCTGTTCCCGTGGCGCACCATCAACGGGCTCGAGGCCAGCGCCTACTACGCCGCGGGCACGGCGCAGTTCCACATCGCCGCCGCGATCGCATTCGCGGCCAACCGCTACATCTGGGCCAGCGGCGACGAGGAGTTCCAGGCCACCCTCGGCTCCGAGCTGCTGATCGAGACCGCCCGGATGTGGGTCTCGCTCGGCTTCTTCGGCAAGGACGGGCTGTTCCACATCCACGGCGTCACCGGCCCCGACGAGTACACCGCCGTCGTCAACGACAACCTGTACACGAACGTGATGGCGCGCTTTAACCTGCGCGCCGCGGCGGCGCTGGACCACCCGGAGATCGACGACGCCGAACGCCAGCTCTGGGAGCAGGCGGCCAACCGCATGCAGCTGCCCTACGACGAGGACCTCCAGGTCCACTCCCAGGACAACGACTTCATGACCCTGGAACCGTGGGACTGGACCACGCCCCGGTCCAAGTACCCGCTCCTGCTGCACTTCCACCCGCTGGTGATCTACCGGCACCAGGTCCTGAAGCAGGCCGACACCGTGCTGGCCATGTTCCTGCAGTGGCAGGACTTCACCGCCGAGGAAAAGCGCCGCGCCTTCGATTTCTACGATCCGATCACCACCGGCGACTCCACCCTGTCCGCCTGCGTCCAGGGCATCATGGCGGCCGAGGTCGGCTACGGCCAGGCTGCGCTGGACCACTTCACCCACGCCCTGTTCATCGACCTTGACGACACCCACGGCAACACGATCGACGGCGTGCACATCGCCTCCACCGGCGGTGTGTGGAGTTCGCTGGTCAGCGGCTTCGCGGGACTGCGCGACCAGGGCGTGCTGCCCTACTTCGACCCGAGGCTGCCGGCCGAATGGGCGGGGTTGTCCTTCCACCTGAAGATCCAGGGCCGGCTGCTGGGGCTCGAACTCGAACAGGGCGCCATCAGCCTGACCGTGCGCGAGGGCGCACCGCTTGTGGTCGATGTGCGCGGCGAGCGGCTCACGGTCGACGGCGACACGGTGCGGGTCCAGCTGGCGCCGGTTGCGGCGCCGGAGCCGACGATCTTCCCGAGCGGACTGCCGACGGCGTCAATCCCGATCGTGCGCGCCGCGGTCTAGTGTTCCGCGGTCACCGTGGCCCTCGCCCACAGCGAGGCGCTCGCGGCCGTCGTCCAGCGGATGGGCGATTTCGTCGGCCGGCATCCGTGCGGCGACCATCGCGACAGCGGCCATCACCGGGCACACGGTTCCGGCGACCAGGAAAATCAGCCCGAGCGGCAGCACCTCGGCGGCCGGCCCGGCAAGGGCCATCGAGACCGGCATCAGGGCCAGGGAGACGAAGAAATCCAGGCTTGAGACGCGGCCCAGCAGGTGCGGAGGCACCCGGCGCTGCAGGAGCGTGCCCCAGATGACCATACCGGCGCCGCCGGTGGCACCGAAGATGAACAGCGCCGCGGCCACTGCCCAGAAGTTGTCCATGATCCCGACGGCAGCGAGCGGCAGGGTGCCGGCACCCCAGGACACCATCATCACGGTGAGGTAGCGGCGGGGGAGCCGGAACGACGCGGTGGCCAGGGAAGCTGCGGCGCCGCCGACACCCGCGATCGCGAGCAGGAAGCCGAACATGCGGGCGTCGCCGCCAAGCTGGTCGCGGACCACGAACGGCAGGAGCACCTCAATGGGGCCGATCAGGAACAGCACGGAGATGCAGGCCCACAGCAGGGTCCACAGCAGCCACGGCGTGCGGACGGTGTAGCTGACCCCCTCGCGGAGGTCGTGCAGCACGGACGTCCCGGCGCGTTCGCCGGACGCGGAACCGCCGCCGTCCTGCCCCTCCCCGCCTGCCGCCCCCGGCCGGGGCTGGCGATGGAGCAGGTTGAGGATGGAAAAGGCCAGCAGGTGGCACGCCGCGACGCCGGTCACGGCATACGCCGGGGACAGGGCTGCGACCAGGATGCCCGCGACCGCGGGACCGGCGGCCTGCTGCAGGATGGGCCGCAGGGTCCCTTCCATGCCGTTGGCCGCGAGCAGGTCCTCCGGCGGCAGGATCCTGGGGAGGATGGCGGAGTAGGCGGGGAAGAAGAACGCCGCCCCGACACCCAGCACAAAGGCGCCGAGCGCAAGGTGCCACAGCTGCAGCCAGCCCAGCAGCGCCAGCCCGCTGATGCTGGCGATGACGGCAAGATTGGTCCCCTCCACCGCGATGATCAGGAGCCGCTGCGGGAACCGGTCCGCCGCGATGCCGCCCGCGAGGACAAAAGCGACTATGCCCACGCTGCCGGCCGCCGCCACCAGGGAAAGCTCCAGCGGGCCGCCGCCCAGATGGATCACTTCATAGACCATCGCCACGGCCCACATCCCGGAGCCGAAAATGGAGATTGCCAGGGCCGCAATCAACACACGGTATTCCCGGTGCGCGAACGGACGGAGGGCCCTCAATGAGCGCATGGCACCAGTCTAGGTGTCCGTGCCCACCCCACGGATCGCTCAACCGGCGCTCCGACGCTGGTGCAACCGTGGCCTAGTGTTAAGGCCTGCACCCGCAGCAGTTCCGGTTCCGACGAGAGGCGATGATGGCCAAGCGAAGCAACCCGGCAATGAAGATTGCGCAAAAATCCGCACACAACGCGATATTCGACGCCGAGGGCAAACCCAAACCGGGCGTCCACAACGTGCTCCTGCGCGCCGTTGAAGTCCAGCGCCCGCTGGTGCTGGCCAACCTCCGCAGGCTCCAGCGAAAGCATCCCCAGGCCACGGCGGCGCAGCTCGCCGCGACACTGGAACGGGACTATCTCATTGCCGTTACCGGCGGAGGCGCGCTCGTGGGCGGCGCCGCCGTGATCCCCGGCGTCGGGACCCTTGCCGCGCTGGGCCTCTCCGCCGCCGCCACCATCGGCTTCCTCGAGGCCACCGCACTGTTCTCCACTTCCCTCGCGGAACTGCACGGCGTGCGCCTGGTCGACCCCGAGCGGGCCAGCACACTGGTCATGGCAATCATGCTGGGCGAGGAAGGCACCGCACTGTTGAGTTCGCTAAGCGGGCAGGCCGCGGGGCAGGGCAAGGGCCCCACGCAGGCCTGGGGCTCCCTCTTCGCCCGCCGGGCTCCGCTGCCCGGCTTCGGCTCGGTTCGGGGACGGATCCAGACGATGTTCCTCCGGACCCTGCTGAAGACGCAGGGCACCGCCCTGCTGGGACGGGCGCTGCCCTTTGGCATCGGCGCCGTAGTGGGCGGTGTGGGCAACCGGATGATGGGCCGCGCCGTCGTCGCGAGCGCCAAGGAGGCGTTCGGTCCGATGCCGCTCATCATTCCCGGCGAACTGGCGGACATGGCGAAGGCCGACGCCCGGGCAGTTCCGCCGGACCGGGACAATCCGGACACTGCGGACCACAAGGGCAACACAGTAAATCCAGCGCAGGAAGGCGGCAACTTTTGGATCTGAACGCTGACCTGGGGGAGTCCTTTGGGACCTGGACCATGGGCGACGACGCGGCGATGTTCCCGCTGGTCACGAGCGCCAGCGTCGCCTGCGGGCTGCACGCCGGGGACCCCGTGACCATGCTGGACACCTGCCGGGCGGCCTACGAGCTCGACGTCCGGGTGGGCGCCCACCTCGGCTACCCGGACCTCGCCGGCTTCGGACTGCGGGACATGGACATCACGTTCGATGACCTCTTCGGCGCCGTTTTGTACCAGCTCGGCGCCCTGGACGGGGTGGCGCACGCCGTCGGGGCCTCGGTGGACTACATCAAGCTGCACGGTGCGCTCTACGACCGGACAGTGCGCGACGCCGAGCAGGCCTCCGCCGTCGTCGCCGCCATCCAGGCCTACGATCCGGGGCTACCCGTTTTGGGCTTCCCGGGCTCGGCCCTGCTCGGCATCGCCAGGGACGCCGGCCACCCGGTCTTCGCCGAAGCTTTCGCCGACCGCGCCTACCTGCCCGACGGCACGCTCGTGCCGCGCTCGCAGGACGGCGCCCAGCTGCACGACATCGGGCGGATCGCCGAACGGGCCGTGCGCCTCGCGACCAAGGGCGAAGTCGAGGCCGTGGACGGCACCGTGCTCCGGATCGAACCGGACTCGCTGTGCATCCACGGCGACACTCCCGGTTCCCTTGCCACGGCCACCGCGATCCGCGCGGCCCTGGAAAGCGCCGGCGTGGAGCTGGAGAGTTTCGCCTGATCGCGCGTTAGCGGCTGCGGGCTCCGCCTGCCCGGCGGCTTCTGCCCAGTGCCGCAAGGCCCTATCCGGGCCAGATGCCCCCACCTAGCTTGAAGGCATGACTGCCGGAGGCTCCGCGGGGTTTGACGGACCCGCCTCGGACGCAATGTTGAAGCTGGGGCGTTTCTTCACGAAATGGGACCAGACCGACGACGGCAGGGCGGTGTTCCGGGAGGGCGGCCGTAAGGGCGACATCTTCTACCGCGACCGGTGGAGCCACGACAAGGTGGTCCGCTCCACGCACGGGGTGAACTGCACCGGCTCGTGCTCCTGGAAGGTGTACGTCAAGGACGGCATCATCACCTGGGAATCGCAGCAGACCGACTACCCGTCCGTCGGACCGGACAGCCCGGAATACGAGCCGCGGGGCTGCCCCCGCGGCGCGGCCTTCTCCTGGTACACCTACTCGCCCACCCGCGTCCGCTTCCCCTATGCCCGCGGCGTCCTCGTGGAGATGTACCGGGAAGCCAAGGCCCGGCTCGGCGACCCGGTCCTTGCCTTCGCCGACGTCGCCGGCGACCCCGAGCGGCGGCGCCGCTACCAGCTGGCCCGCGGCAAGGGCGGCCTGGTCCGGGTGTCCTGGCAGGAAGCGATCGAGATCGCCGCCGCCGCCCACGTGAACACGATCAAGAACTACGGCCCGGACCGTTGCGCCGGGTTCTCGCCCATCCCCGCGATGTCGATGGTCTCGCACGCGGTCGGAACCCGCTTCATCCAGCTGATCGGCGGCGTGATGACGTCGTTCTACGACTGGTACGCTGACCTGCCCGTGGCCAGCCCGCAGGTCTTCGGGGACCAGACCGACGTCCCGGAATCCGGTGACTGGTGGGACGCTGGCTACCTCATGATGTGGGGCTCCAACGTCCCCGTCACCCGCACCCCGGACGCGCACTGGATGGCCGAAGTGCGGTACCGCGGCACCAAGGTCGTTACGGTCAGCCCGGACTACGCGGACAACACGAAGTTCGCCGACGAATGGCTCCCTGCCCAGGCCGGTACCGACGCCGCGCTGGCCATGGCGATGGGTCACGTGATGCTCAAGGAATTCTTCGTCGAGCGCGAGGTCCCGTTCTTCTCCGACTACGTCCGCCAGTACACCGACCTGCCGTTCCTGCTCCGGCTCGAGCGGCGCGACGACGGCACCCTCACCCCCGCGAAATTCCTCACCGCCCGGGACCTATCGGCCGAGGCAGGGGCCGAGGACGCGGCGTTCCGCACCGTGCTGTTCGACAAGAGGACCGGGCGGCCCGCCGTCCCCAACGGCTCCATGGGCTTCCGCTATTCCGGCAGCGGCGAGGGCAAATGGAACCTGGACCTTGAGGGGATCGAACCGGCGCTGTCGCTGCGTGAAGTCTCCGGTACGAGCGCCGAGATCCTGCTGCCATGCTTCGAGCAGGCCGACGGCACCGGCAGTGTGCTCCGGCGCGGGGTGCCCGTCATCGAGGTCGACGGCCAGCTGGTCACCACCGTGTTCGACCTCATGCTGGCCCAGTACGGCGTGGGCCGTGAGGGGCTCCCGGGCGACTGGGCCGCCGGCTACGAGGATGCGGCGACGCCCTACACCCCGGCCTGGCAGGAGGAGATCACTTCCGTTCCCGCCCAGGCCTGCATCCGGGTGGCGCGGGAGTTCGCCCGGAACGCCGAGCAGTCCAAGGGCCGCTCCATGATCATCATGGGCGCCGGGATCTGCCAGTGGTTCCACGGCGACACCACCTACCGGGCCGTCTTGGCGCTGGTGATGCTGACCGGCTGCATGGGCCGCAACGGCGGCGGCTGGGCGCACTACGTGGGGCAGGAAAAGACCCGGCCCGTCACCGGTTGGCTCTCGCTGGCCAACGCGCTGGACTGGTCACGCCCGCCGCGGACCATGATCGGCACCGGCTACTGGTACATGCACACCGACCAGTGGCGACAGGACGGCTACTCCGCGGATGCCCTGAAATCACCACTGTCCACCGGAGCCCTCGACGGCATGCACACCGCGGACGCGCTGGCCCAGTCCGCCCGGCTCGGCTGGATGCCGTTCTACCCCCAGTTTGACCGCAACCCGCTGGACCTCGCGGACGAGGCGGAGGCCGCGGTGGCCGCCGGGACCGCCAAGGACACCCCCGGCTACATTGCGGATGCGCTCAAGAACCGCACCCTGAACCCGGCGATCGAGGACGTGGACGCCCCGGAAAACTGGCCGCGGACACTCGTGCTGTGGCGCTCCAACCTGTTCGGTTCCTCGGCGAAGGGCAACGAGTACTTCCTGCGGAACCTGCTCGGCACGCACAACAACGTCCTGGGCAAGGACCACGCCGAAGGGCTCAGGCCCACTGACGTGAAATGGCATGAGCGGGCGCCGGAAGGAAAACTGGACCTGCTGGTCTCCGCGGACTTCCGGATGACCTCCACCACGCTGCTGTCCGACATCGTGTTCCCGGCCGCCACCTGGTACGAAAAGCACGACCTGTCCTCCACTGACATGCACCCGTTTGTGCACGCCTTCACCCCCGCGATCGACCCGCCGTGGGAGACCAAAACGGACTTCGACATGTTCCACCTGCTGGCCCAGGAGTTCTCCCGGCAGGCCAGGACCCACCTGGGCACGCGCCGGGACCTGGTCAGCGTGCCGCTGCAGCACGACACCCCCGGCCAGCTCGCCCAGCCCGGCGGGATCGTCCGGGACTGGCGGGACAGGTCCATCCCCGCGGTCCCGGGCCGGAACATGCCCATTTTTTCCGTCGTGGAACGGGACTACACGGCCATCGCGGACAAGCTGGCCGCCGTCGGGCCGCTGGCCGACAAACTGGGCTTCACGGTCAAGAATGTCACCTACAAACTGGCCGGGCCGTTGCGGCGGCTCAGCCGCTCCAACGGTGTGATGCTCGGCGGCGCCGCGGACGGCCGGCCGGCGATCGACACCGACGCGAAAATGGCGGAGGCCATCCTGGCGTTCTCCGGAACCACCAACGGCGCCCTGTCGGTCCAGGGATTCAAGGACCTGGAAATCCGCACCGGGCGGAAACTGGCGGACCTCGCCGAAGGGTCCGAGGAAAAGTTCATCACCTTCGCCCAGACCCAGGCCGGCCCGGTCCCGGTGATCACCTCGCCGGAATGGTCCGGATCCGAAACGGGCGGACGGCGCTACGCCCCGTTCACGATCAATGTGGAGCGGCTCAAGCCCTTCCACACCCTGACCGGCAGGATGCACTTCTTCCTGGACCACGACTGGATGATCGACATCGGCGAGGCGCTGCCGATCTACCGGCCGCCGCTGGACATGCACCGGCTCTTCGGTGAGCCCAAACTCGGCGGGGACGGCCGGCTGGAAGTTGTGGTCCGCTACCTGACCCCACACTCCAAATGGTCCATCCACTCCGAATACCAGGACAACCTGCTGATGCTCTCGCTGTCCCGCGGCGGGCCCACCGTGTGGATGAGCCCCGCCGACGCGGAGTCCATCCAGGTCAAGGACAACGACTGGGTGGAGTGCCTGAACATCAACGGTGTGCTGGTGGCCCGGGCCATCGTCAGCCACCGGATGCCGGCCGGCGTGGTCTACGTCCACCACGCGCAGGAACGCACCATCGACGTGCCGAAGTCCGAAGCGACGGGACGGCGCGGCGGCATCCACAATTCCGTGACCCGGCTGCTGGTCAAACCCTCGCACCTGATCGGCGGCTACGCCCAGCTGGCCTACGCGTTCAACTATCTTGGCCCCACCGGAAACCAGCGCGACATGGTCGCCACCGTCCGCCGCCGTTCCCAGGAGGTGCAGTACTGATGCGTGTTATGGCTCAAATGGGCATGGTCATGAACCTGGACAAATGCATCGGCTGCCACACCTGTTCCGTGACCTGCAAGCAGGCCTGGACCAACCGGGCGGGCACCGAATACGTCTGGTTCAACAACGTCGAAACCCGCCCCGGGCAGGGGTATCCGCGCCGCTACGAGGACCAGGACAAATGGCGGGGCGGCTGGGAGCTGAACAGGCGCGGCAAACTGGTCCTCAAGGCAGGCGGCCGGGTCAAGAAGCTCTTCGGGATCTTCGCCAGCCCGGTCCAGCCCGAGCTCAAGGACTACTACGAGCCGTGGACCTACGACTACAAGACCCTCGTCGACGCGCCCCTGGGCGACGATTTCCCGGTGGCCAGGCCCAAGTCCCTGATCACCGGGGAGGACACCAAGATCACCTGGTCGGCGAACTGGGACGATGACCTGGGCGGTTCCACCGAAAACGGGCACCTGGATCCGATCGTGGAGAAGGTCCGGCGGGAATCCGAGGACAAGATCAAGTTCGCCTACGAGCAGACCTTCATGTTCTACCTGCCCCGGATCTGCGAGCACTGCCTGAACCCGTCCTGCATGGCGTCCTGCCCCTCCGGCGCGATCTACAAGCGGGTGGAGGACGGGATTGTGCTGGTGGACCAGGACAAGTGCCGGGGCTGGCGGCAGTGCGTCACCGGCTGCCCGTACAAAAAGATCTACTTCAACCACAAGACCGGCAAGGCCGAGAAGTGCACCTTCTGCTACCCGCGGGTGGAGGTAGGGCTGCCGACGGTCTGCTCGGAGACCTGCGTGGGCCGGCTGCGGTACCTGGGATTGTTCCTGTACGACGCCGACGCCGTCACCGCGGCGGCGGCCGTCACCGACCCCCAGGAACTCTACGACGCCCAGATGGACGTGCTGCTGGACCCGAACGACCCCGCCGTCCAGGCCGAGGCCCGCGGCCAGGGCATCCCGGAGGACTGGATCGACGCCGCCCGGCGCTCGCCGGTCTACGCCCTCGCCAAGGTCTACCAGGTGGCGCTGCCGCTGCACCCCGAATACCGGACCATGCCGATGGTCTGGTACGTGCCGCCGCTGTCCCCGGTGGTTGACCTGCTCCGCGACCAGGGGCACGACGGCGAGGACGCCGGCAACCTCTTTGGCGCCATCGACGCGCTGCGCATCCCGGTGGAATACCTCGCGGAACTCTTCACCGCCGGCGACGCGGACCGCGTCACCGCGGTGCTGAAGAAGCTCGCGGCGATGCGCTCCTTCATGCGCGGCATCAGCCTCGGCAACGACCCGGACGACTCCATCCCCGAAGCCGTGGGCATGGACGGGCAGACCATGTACGAGATGTACCGGCTGATGGCGATCGCGAAGTACGAGGAACGCTACGTCATCCCGAAGGCGCACGTGGAGCAGGCCCATGATCTTGAGGAGATGGGCTGCTCGCTGGACTTCGAGGGCGGCCCCGGCATGCAGGATTCCTCCCCGTTCGGCGAGGCCAGCGGCAGGCCCGTCCCGGTGGCGGTGGAAACCTTCAACGCCCTGCGGGACCGGCAGACCTCCGACGAGGCGCCCGGCGGGACCACCCTGCGCGGCCGGGTGAACCTGCTGAACTGGGACGGCACGGGGGCTCCCTCCGGGCTCTTTCCGGAAAAGGCGCCCGTCCCGGAGAAACCGCCCGCGCCCGGTCCCGCAGAAGGAGCGCAGCCGTGAACCGGCGCCAGCAGGTTCTCTACCTCGCGGCGGCCTGGTGCCTGTCCTACCCGGACGAGGACCTCATTGGCCGGGTGCCGCTCATGCGGGCCGCGCTGGGCGAGTTCCCGGGCGCCGCCGCGGACTTCCGGGGCGTGCTGGATTCGCTGGAAACCACGCCGCCGATGGAAAGCCAGGCCCACTACGTGCGTGAGTTCGACCTCGGCAAGCGCCACGCCCTGCACCTGTCCTACTGGACGGACGGGGACACCCGGCGCCGCGGCGAAGTCCTGGGCAACTTCAAAAAGACGTACCGGCAAAGCGACATCCTGGTCGACACCCACGGGGAACTGCCGGACTACCTGCCTATGGTGCTGGAATACGCCGCGCTGGTGGATCTGGCCGCCGGCAGGGAGCTGCTGACCCGCTTCCGGGCCAGCCTCGAGATGCTCCGCTTCGGGCTGCTGCGGGACGAACTGCCGCACGCCAGGATCCTGCAGGCCATCTGCGCCACGCTGCCGGGGAAGTCGCCGGCGGACGAGCAGGCCGTGATGCGGATGGCCGGCTACGGCCCGCCCACCGAAGCCGTGGGCCTGGACCCGTACGATCCGCGCCTGCTGCCCGTGAAGGGGGCCTGACCATGCTGGCATTCGAAGCCGAGCCCGGATCCGCCGTCGAAATCTCCGCCTTGGACATCGTGCTCTGGGGTGTCCTGCCGTACGTCATGGTCGCGGTGCTGGTGGGCGGGCTGGTCTGGCGGTACAAATACGACCAGTTCGGCTGGACCACCAGGTCGTCCCAGCTCTACGAATCCCGGCTGCTGCGGATCGCCTCGCCGCTGTTCCACTTTGGCCTGCTCGCCGTCATCGCCGGCCACTTCTTCGGCCTGGTCATTCCGATGGCCTGGACCCAGGCAGTGGGCATGAGCCAGGACTTCTACCACTTCAACGCCCTCTTTGTGGGCGGGATCGCGGGGGTCGGGACGCTGGGCGGGATCCTCCTGCTGATCTACCGCCGCCGCACCACCGGACCGGTCTTCATGGCCACCACCGGGAACGACAAGACGATGTACGTGGTGCTGACCGCCGCCATCGTGTTGGGCCTGTGGACCACCCTGGCGAGTGTCTTCGAGGGCGAGCACGGGCACAACTACCGCGAAACGGTGGCCCCGTGGTTCCGCTCCCTGTTCGTCTTCCAGCCCGACCTCGGGGCCATGGCGGCCGCGCCGTTCTCCTTCCACCTGCACACCCTGGTCGGCATGGCGCTCTTCGTGATCTGGCCCTTCACCAGGCTCGTCCATGCCTTTACCGCGCCGTTCCACTACCTGTTCCGTCCCTACATCGTCTACCGCTCGCGCGACCGGGACCGGGACGGCGGCAGGGCCGGCGCAGCCGCGCGTGCCTCCAACGTCGCCGCTCGCCGCGGCTGGTCCGCGGTCGGAACCCGCGACCGGGACACCCGGAACCGCTGAACCGGACTGGAATCGACTGCAGCTCACCTGACCGAGAGGAAAACCCGTGGCCGGATCCGTGTCCCTTCCTTCCGCCGTCCCCGCCGGGCGGACGCGTAACCTGGTGCTCGCCACCTCGGCGTCGGTGGTCGGTTTCTGGGCCTGGAACTCGGTGGCCACCCTCAGCGCCTTCTACACACAAACCCTGCAGCTGAACCCGGCCGCGACCGGCGTGCTGGTGGCCATGCCGGTGTTCGTCGGCTCGCTGGGACGGATCGTCGTCGGCGCCCTGACGGACCGGTACGGCGGCCGTGTGATGTTCACCTTCGTGCTGCTCGCCTCCATCCTGCCGATCCTGCTCGTGGCGATCGGGGGACTCCTCAGTTCCTTCGCCCTGGTGCTGGGGGCCGCGCTCTTGCTGGGCGTCGCCGGAACGGTCTTCGCCGTCGGGATCCCGTTTGTCAGCGCCTGGTACGAGCCGTCCCGGCGCGGCTTCGCCACCGGCGTCTTCGGTGCCGGGATGGGCGGCACGGCGCTGGCCGCCTTCCTGAACCCGCGGCTGGTCGCCGGGATCGGCTACTTCCCCACGCACCTGCTGATCGCCGCGATCCTCGCCGTGATGGCGGCACTGGTCTGGTTCCGGATGAAGGAAGCCCCGGGCTGGACCCGCAGCAGCCTCCCGGTCGTGCCCAAGTTGCTTGACGCCGCGAAGACCGCGGTCACCTGGAAGATGTGCTTCCTCTACGCGGTGGTCTTCGGCGGTTTCGTCTCCTTCGCCACCTACCTGCCCACCTACCTCCGCGACGTCTACAGCTTCGATCCGAGCGGCGCCGGGGCCCGCACCGCCGGTTTCGCCCTCGCGGCCGTGCTGGCACGGCCGGTGGGCGGCATACTCGCGGACAGATTCGGGCCCAAGCCCGTGGTCGTCACCTCACTGACGGGCGTTGCGATCCTCGCCTGGGTGGTGAACCTGCAGCCCGACGGCGAGGTCCCCGCCGGCCTGACGTTCGTCGCCATGGCGGCGGCGCTGGGCCTCGGGGCAGGGGGCGTTTTCGCCTGGGTCGGGGTGCTCGCGCCGCCGGGGAAAGTCGGCAGCATCAGCGGCGTGGTGAGCGCGGCCGGAGGCCTGGGCGGGTACTTCCCGCCGCTGATCATGGGCGCGACGTACGACGCCGCGACGCACAGCTACTCGATCGGACTGCTGCTGCTGGTGGTCACGGCGCTGGGTGCGCTGGCCTTTACCATCTTCGCCATGCCGGGCCGGGCGAAGGCCAAGGTCGCGGCCGCCTAGCCGGGTCCGCGGAGCGTGGACATGTCAGCCGAAGGCCAGATGGGCCACGGTAAAGATCGCGAGTCCGGCCAGGGCGCCGACCACGGTGCCGTTGATCCGGATGAACTGCAGGTCCTTGCCGATCTGGAGTTCGATCTTCTCCGAGGTCTCCTCCGCGTCCCAGCGGGCCACGGTATCGGTGATCACCCCCGCGATGTCCGAGCGGTACGTCTTCACGAGGTACCCGGCGGCGTCGCCGATCCACTTGTTCACCTTGCCGGCCAGCTCCGGATCCACCACCAGCCGGGTGCCGAAGTCATGCACGGCGGCCTTGAACCTGACGGTCAGTTCGCTGTGCGGATCGTCGACGGCGGAAAGCAGCGCCGCCTTGATCGTGCCCCAGGTGCGGGAGGCAAGTTCGCGGATCTCGGGATCACCGAGGACCTGGGCCTTGATGCCCTCGGCCCGGGCGATCATCACCGGATCATGCTGCAGGTCCTGGGCGAGGTCCTTGAGGTACTTATCGATCGACCGGCGGACCTGGTGCTCCGGATCGGACTGCACGGCGCGGGTGAACTTCAGGATCTCCACGTAGACCTTGTCGCCGACCAGCCCGTCCACGAACGACGGCACCCACGTCGGGGAGCGGTCGGTGACCAGCCGGTTGACCGTGTCCTGGTTGTCCCGGACCCAGTCCACGGTGCGGTCCACGAGCACGTCCACCAGCGCGTGGTGGTGGCCTTCCTCGAAGATGCGCTGGGCGACCCGTCCCACCGGGGGACCCCACGGCGGGTCGATCAGGTGCCGGCGGACCATGCCCTCGATCACGGCCTGGACGTCGTCGTCGTTGAGCACCGTAAAGGCGCCGCGGATGACGGCGGCGCCTTCCCTGGCGACGCGTTCGGCGCCGCCGGGTCCGGAGAGCCACGCGCCGGCCTTCCGGGCGATGTCAACGGAAGCCAGTTTTTCCTGGACCACCTGCTCGGAGAGGAAGTTGGTTTCCACGAATTCGCCCAGCGAGGCACCGATCTGGTCCTTGCGCTGCGGGATGATGGCGGTGTGCGGGATCTTGAGGCCCATCGGGTACTTGAAGAGGGCCGTCACGGCGAACCAGTCGGCGAGGGCGCCGACCATGCCGCCCTCCGCCGCGGCCCGGACATATTCCAGCCAGGGGTACTGCTTCTGGAAGGCAAAGGCGACCACAAAGACAATGGCCATCAGGATCAGCAGCGAGAGCGCCAGCAGCTTCATCCGCCGCAGCGCGGACGCCTTTTCGGCGTCACCGGCGGACACGGTCTGGCGGCGTCCGGGACCGCCGGGCGCGGCGGCGCCGCCGGGGCTCTCCGAACGGGTACTTGGCTCAGTATTCACCTGCATGTGCCCAGCCTAGCCCCGCTTTGGCAGCGGCCGTCGGCTAACGTGGCAGCATGACGACCGACGAGTCCACGGCAGCCCGTCCGCTGGTCTACGCCCACCGCGGTTCCAGCGAGGCATTCGCCGAACACACCCGGGCCGCCTACCTGCAGGCAATCGCCGACGGCGCCGACGGTGTGGAGTGCGACATCCACCTCACCCGGGACCAGCACGCTGTGCTTCTGCACGACGCCAACCTGGACCGCACCTCGGATGGTACCGGCCCGGTGGCGGACCGCACCCTCGAACAGCTCCACCAGCTGGACTTCTCCTCCTGGAAGGGCGCCAGGATCCCGGACAAATACGGCGCCCGGTCCACGCAGCTGCTGACGCTGCCCGAGCTGCTGGTGCTGCTGCGGACCGCAGGCCGGGAGATCGGGCTGGCGATCGAACTCAAACACCCCAGCCCCTTCCAGCTCAAGCTGGAGGACCGGGTCCTTGCTGTCCTCAGAGCCGAGGGCTGGGACCCTGGGACGTCCCGGCTTGGCAACATCAGGGTGTCGTTCATGAGCTTCAGCCCGGACTCCGTCAAGCACCTGCTGAAGTCAGTCCCGGCGTTCGCCGTGTGCCAGCTCGTGGACGACGTCAACGCCGAGGAGATCCGGGAGGAACTCGGCCTGGGGGCACTCACCGGCGGGGCGCTGGCGAACGTGATGAAGGCCGCGCAAACCGAAGCCGAGCGGATCCTGGACGACTGCGAGGCAGGGCTGGCAGGGCCGGGCATCGACTATGTCCGCGGGCATTCGCGGACCATCCGGCGCTGGCTCAACTCCGGCCGCCGCTTCCGGGTATGGACCGTGGACTCGGAAAACGACGTCGCACTCTGCCGGCAGCTCGGGGTCCACGAGATCACCACCAACCGGCCCGCGCAGGTCCTCGCCCAACTGACCGCCGGGTCCCCGAGCCTCCGCTGAGCCGGCTGCCGGCGTCCCTAGGCCGCGAGATCGCGGCGCCGCCAGCCGGCATAGCCCAGCGCCGACAGGGCCGCCGCAGCAACGATCAGGCCGGTCAGCCCCGGCACGCCCGCGGAGTCCACCGGCAGCAGCGGCGAGTGTCGGAACGGCGAGAGGTCCATCAGCCATTCCGGCGCGTTCCAGAGCACGCCGAATTCGCCCAGGGCGACGAAGGCCAGCAAGAGGCCCCAGACCGCGCCGGCCAGCCGGGGCGCCCAGCCAAACACCGCAAGAGCAGCGCTGGCCACCACCCACGCGGCGGGGACCTGGGCCAGGGCGGCCACAGTGCTGCGGCCCACCAGGGCTGAGTCGTTGACGGCAAAGGCGGCGCCGACGCCGATCGACACACCCGCCAGCAGGAGCAGCCCGGCGACCCCGGCGAGGGCGAACACGAAGTGGCTGCTCGCCCAACGGATCCGGGTTGTGGCGGTGCCCAGCAGGGCTTCGGTGTGGCCCGCCGCCTCCTCGCTGCGCAGATGGTTGGCCGAGGACACCCCGTAGGCGGCGGCCAGTAAGCCCATGATGCTGATTTCGGCGGCCAGGAAGGCGTCGGTCAGGGCCTGCCGGCCGCCCAGCATCTTGAGCAGGTCCTGGGCGTTGGCTGAACTCAGCAGCTCTCCCACGTTGCTGACCAGGGAACCGATCACGAGCCCGAAAACGAGGAATGCGACGGCCCACGCCACCAGCACACGGTACTGCAGGCGCACTGCCAGGTCCCAGACGCCGGCGAGCGAACCGACGGCCGGCCCAGGGCGTTCAGCACGGAGCCCCGCACCAAGGTCGCGCCTGGCGCGGAGCGCAAAGGCGGCCGGGACCAGCACGACACACAGGCTGACCGGCAGCACCAGCACCCACCAGCGGTCCCCGGCGAACGCGCGGATCTGCTGGTTCCACCCGATGGGCGACAGCCACGAGAATACCGACGGCCCCGGTTCGGCCAGGTCCCCGACGGCCCGCAATGCGTATGTGACGGCAACGACGCCGATGCTGACCCCGGTGGCGGCCCGGGCGCTGGCGGTCAGCTGGGCGGCCAGCCCTGCCACGGCGCTGAAAGCCATTCCAGTGGCAGCCCAGCCCAGGCCAAAGGCGAGGGAACCGGCGGCCGGCAATCCGCCGGCAGCCAGCCCGGCTGCCGAGAGCAAGCCGAGCACCACGTTGGCGCCGAGGCTGATCGTGAGGGCGGACGCCAGCGGGGCGTCGCGGCCCAATCTGCCTCCGCCGAGCAGCTCCAGGCGCCCGGTCTCCTCATCGCTGCGGGTATGCCGAATGGTGAGGATGACCATGAGGACGGCGAGGATCGCGGTCATGAACGCGGTGTATTTGATCAGCGAGAGGGCACCAATGGAGCCGGGATCGTAGATCCGTCCGAAGAGGGCCACCATCGAGGCGGTCGCATTCAGGGCGGTGGAGGCCTCGATGCGGCTCGCGACGTCCGGGTACAGCTCCGCGCCGGCCCGGGCCGTCGAATAGGCAATCAATGCGAAGCCAGCGATCCAGAGCGGCAGCAGCCAGCGGTCCCGCCGCAGCCCGAGCCAGATCAGGGCACCCGTTCCGGCCAGGTTCTCAGGCATCGCCGGCCCGCCGTGCGCCCGGCCCCGCGGTGTTGGACCGGCCCGGCGACGGGCCGACGGCCGCGGCGGGAACCCCGGCGGCGATGTCGCCGTAGTGGCGCAGGAACAGGTCCTCCAGCGTCGGCGGCTGGCTCGTGAGGGACGTCAGTCCCGCCGTCGTGAGTGCCTGCAGCAGGTGACTGAGCCCGGCGGGCTCAACCTGGGCATTGACCCGGTGGTTGGTGATGACGACGTCGTGGACGCCGGGCAGGAGGTCCAGCCCGGGAGGCACCGTTGCGACGTCGGCCGTCACCGACGTGCGCGTCAAGTGCCGCAGCTGCTCCAGCGGGCCGGTCTCCACCACCTTCCCGGAGCGGATGATGCTGACCCGGTCGGAGAGCGCTTCGGCTTCGCTGAGGATATGGCTGCTCAGCACAACGGTGCGCCCCTGCCCGCGCAGTTCACGGACGCAGCCGCGGAACGCGTCCTCCATCAGCGGGTCCAGCCCGCTCGTCGGTTCGTCCAGCAGGAACAGCTCGGCATCGGTGGCCAGGGCGGCAACGAGGGCGACTTTCTGCCGGTTTCCTTTGGAGTAGGTGCGCGACTTCTTGGTGGGATCCAGCTCGAACAGGTCCAGCAGGCGGTCCCGGCGGGCGCGGTCCTGGCCGCCCTGCAGCCGGCCCAGCAGGTCGATCACTTCGCCGCCCGTCAGGTTCGGCCAGAGGGCCACGTCCCCCGGGACATAGGCCAGCCGGCGGTGCAGGGTGGCCACCTCGCGCCACGGATCCAGCCCGAGCACCCGGATGGAACCCGCATTGGAGCGCAGCAGGCCCAGCAGCAGGCGCAGGGTGGTGGACTTGCCGGATCCGTTGGGGCCAAGGAAACCGTGCACCTCGCCGGCGGCCACCTCGAAATCCAGTCCGTCCAGGGCCGTGACGGCTCCGAAACGCTTCACCACACCGGTAATTTCCACGACACCGCTCATAGTCAACAACGTACGCCGGAATGACGGGCGGCGACCCCTGCGGAAAGACCTGTTTCTGCCACGGCAGCCGCGGTCAGCGGGGAGTCCGAGGCTGTGATTGAGTTGTTCCATGCCATCTCGCACGTCCGGACGGGACACCCAGACGCCGAAACCGGTCCGGCCATGACACTCCTGCAGTCCCCGGCCGTGCGGGTCGGGCTCTCCATCAGCTTCGCCACCGGTCTCTACGGGGTGTCCTTCGGCGCACTGTCCGTCACCTCCGGGCTCGACTTCTGGCAGACCATGGCCCTGAGCCTGCTGCTGTTCAGCGGCGGGTCGCAGTTCGCCTTCATCGGCGTGGTGGCCGGAGGCGGCTCCGGCGTCGCCGCGATGGGAGCGGCTACTCTGCTGGGCATGCGCAACGGCATCTACGGAATGCAGATCAACGCCCTGCTGCAGCCGCGGGGCTGGCTGCGGTTCGCGGCCGCCCATGTCACCATCGACGAGTCCACCGCCACGGGCACCGGACAGACGGACCCGCTCGAGCAGAAGCGCGGCTTCTGGACCGCCGGCCTGGGCATTTTCGTCCTTTGGAACCTGTTCACCGCCGTCGGCGCGCTGGCCGGCGGGGCGCTGGGGGATCCCAAGCAATGGGGGCTCGACGGCGCCGCCGTGGCGGCGTTCCTGGGCCTGCTCTGGCCGCGGCTCAAGGGCCGGGAACCTGTCGCGATCGCCGTCGTCTGCGCCCTGGCCACTGTCCTTGCTGTTCCGTTCGTGCCGGCCGGGGTGCCTATCCTGGTGGCTGCGGTGGTTGCGGCGGCCATCGGCTGGTTCAGCCATGGCCGCAGTGACGAGGGACTGGAACCGGATGTAGACCCCTACGCCGAACGCCCGCATGCCCGCCCCCCGGGAGCTGTCACATGACGCTGTGGATGTGGCTGCTGCTCTCCTGCCTGCTGGCGTATGCCTGGAAACTGCTGGGCTACCTGGTCCCGGCCAGCGTGCTCCGCGATCCGCGGATGTCCCGAATCGCGGGGACCATAACCATTGGCCTGCTGGCGTCCCTGACGATCGTGAACACCGTGGCCTCGGGCCAGACGCTGGCGCTGGATGCGCGTCTGGGGGCACTGGCAGCGGCTGGCATCGCCCTGGTGTTCCGGGCGCCCTTCCTTGTGGTTGTCCTCGCCGGAGCCGGGGCAGCGGCCGGACTCCGGCTGTTGGGCTGGAGCTAGCAACCCCGCCGGGTCCAGGCGTGCCGCTGACGAAACGGTCTTTAGTCCCTATTTGCGGCAAAGCCCCCATGGGACCATTCGGGTATGAGCGAGAACGACGATCCGGATACTCCCGCGCCCGGAAAAGGGCAGCATCACAAACCGCACGAGCCATTCGTTCCGCCGGGAGCAGAGTCCACGCGCGAGCTCCGCGAGATGGCCAGGCGCCGGCGGGAGGCCGAGGAAAAGCTGCAGCACCACCTGCAGGAGGCCAAAGAGAAGCCGGCGGAGGACTGATGCCGGGAACCCGGCTCGCGGAGCGCCTGCAGGATCTCTTGCTGGACAATGACGTACTCGAGGATTTCCTCCGGCAACTGTCCGGCCTGGCCGCCGAGTTCGCCTCCGCTGAGACCGGCCGCCCGATGCTGTGCTCGGTGCGGGTGGACCGGAGACGTCAGCAGATGCTCCTGGCCGCCAGCCACCCCGAAGCCCGGACGCTGGACGGGTTGCAGGACCACGTGGGGGAGGGCCCGGGGCTGGAGGCCCGGCAGACCGGGCGGGCAGTGATGGTTCCGGACACGACGATGGATCCCCGTTGGAGGCGCTATCAGCGGGCGGCCGCCCAGCGCGGGAGCCGAAGCATTCTCGCGGTTTCCCTGCTGGCTGATCGGGACGCCGCGGCCACCCTGACCTTCTTTTCGACGTCCCCCGAGGCATTCGACGACGGCGCCATGGCAGCCTGTGGCGTGCTGGCCGCCCGCGCCGCCCAGGTGACCAGGCTGGCCATCCGCCTGGAATCCGCCCAGGGCATGAACCGGGACCTGCTGCAGGCCCTGCGGTCGCGGACCGAGATCAACCTGGCCACCGGCATCCTGATGGCACAGAGCCGCTGCTCGCAGTCGGAAGCCCTCGCGCTGCTGGCCAGGGTCTCCAACACCAGGAACGTCAAGCTCCGCATCGTTGCCAGGGAGATCCTTCGCCGGTTCGACGGCGGTCCCGCCGGAACGGCGTTCAGCACCTGAGCCCGTTCGGCGCCTGATCCCCTCTGCGACGGCGGGAAGGTCCGACGCGAAGGTCCTAGCCGAGCACGGAGCCGTACGCGGTGCCCGGCAGCGGTGCCTGCGGCGGCAGCGGCCGCTGCGGGCGCTCCGTGCGGATGGCGTCCTCGACGAGGGCCACCGGACGGCGCCAGGCATCCGAACCCGCCTCCATCGTGTCCACAACACCGATCAGCATAGCCAGCAGACGGATCAGGTCCGTCATCGAAATGTCGCTGCGCAGGGTTCCCTGGCCCTGTCCGCGTCCCAGCAGCACGGCCACGGATTCGATCAGGTCGCCCGTGATGCCGGTAAGCAGTCCGCGCCGGCCGGCGACGGCTCCCAGCAGGTTGGCCTCGTCACTGGCCACTCCCATCAGCGCGTCAATCACCCGGAACAGACCGTCCGCAGCGTCCGGCCCGGCGAGGGCTTCCTCGATGACCGGATCGACAAGAAGCCCGAGCTGGCGGTGCAGTGCCGCGAGGACCAGTTCCTCCTTGTCGGCGAAGTTCCGGAAGAGCGTGGCCGGTCCGACTCCGGCGGTCACGGCGATGGTCTGGAGCGGGACCTCCGGGCCATGCTCGCGGAAGCACTGGCGGGCGGCGGTGATGATCTTGTCCACGTTCCGCGCGGCGTCGGCGCGGAGCGGCCTGCGGTCTGCTACCCGGTTCATTTGCCTAGGTTAGCAACGCACAGCCGGAGCGGGGAGGTTACTCCCGGGTATTGATTTATGTGACGGTTCCGGGCGCAGATTCCGGGCCGGCAGGTCCTCCGGAGCACGTGACAGACTGGTGCCATGTTGCTTGCATTCTCTGTTGCACCCTCAGGCCGTCCCGCACGCACGGCCGACGACTCGACAGCCGCTTCCGCGGCCGTCCCGGCGGACGAGGCTTCGGTCCATGACGCGGTCGCCGAAGCGGTGCGGATTGTCCGCGAGTCCGGTCTGCCGAACCGCACGGACTCGATGTTCACCACGATCGAGGGGGAGTGGGATGAAGTCTTCGACGTCGTGAAGCGGGCCACCGAGGCCGTGGGCCGCTACGGCAGCAGGGTCTCCCTTGTCATTAAGGCGGACATCCGGCCCGGGTTTGCAGGCGAACTCACCGGAAAGCTGGACCGCCTGGAACAGGCCCTCGGGGGCACCCCGGGCCCCGCCGCCGGTTAGGATCCCGGGCCCGGGCAGGATCCGGACCGTGCGGAGCCTACCGCCGGGACGGGTCTGCTGGAACACTTGGGGCATGTTCGAGCATCAGCCCACCGCCCGCTGGATCGCCGTCGAGGACTTCCTGTCCGAGGCCGTGGTCCGCCCCGACAGCACCCTGAACCATGCCGTGGCCACCGCCCTCGAGGCGGGCATGCCGCCGATCGAAGTCGCCCCCACCGCCGGCAAACTGCTGAAACTCCTCGTCCAGCTCTCCGGCGCCCGCCGCGTGCTGGAGATCGGAACGCTGGCCGGCTTCAGCACCATCTGGATGGCCCAGGGGCTGCCCGACGGCGGCAGGCTGGTCACGTGCGAATACCTCCCCAAACATGCCGAGGTGGCCCGCGCCAACCTCGCCTTCGCCGGGCTGGGCCACCTCGTGGAGGTCCGGGTCGGGGCGGCACTGGACACGCTGCAGGCGCTCGCCGACGAGGGTGCCGAGCCCTTCGACTTCGTCTTCATTGACGCGGACAAGGAAAACAACCCGCACTACCTCGACTGGGCCATCCGGCTCGGCCGGCCCGGCACCGCCGTCGTCGTGGACAACATGGTCTGGGAAGGCGCCGTGCTGGATCCGAGCCTGGACACCGTCAACGCCCCGGGCATCGTCAGCGCCCTGAAAATGCTGGGCGAGGACCCGCGGCTGGACGGCACCGTAATCCAGACCGTGGGCTCCAAAGGCTGGGACGGTTTCGCCCTGGCGCGGGTCTTGTAGCAAACCGCGGGTGTCGCGCCCGCGGGAAAGCTGCCGCGGGGATCCGGAAAGTGCTAAGTGTGCTTAGATTTACAGTGCGGCCTGAAATTACTGGCCAGTACAGCGGCCGGCAGCCAGGGACGCCGAGAACCGCGGAAGCACAACGAAGGAGAACAGGGCACCGCATGAACCGGACTCGCGATTCCCGGCGGCCCCGCGCCGTGAGGATCAGTTCCGCGCCGGAGCAGCTGGCCGTTCTGGACCCCCTGCTGGCGGCGGCGCGGGCGGCCGCCGGTGACGTCCCGGCGCTGCTGGAGCTCGCCAAAGCCGCCGCGGCCACCGCCCCGAACCCCGGCGAGGGCAAGACGGCGTTCCTCTGGGAAATCCTGGCTTCCGTCGCGGCCGTCGATGTTGCAGCCGGCCGGGCCATTGAACCCCATCTGGACGCCTCCGCGGTCCTCGCCCAGGCCGCCGGCCAGGCGGCGCTGGAAGGCTGGGACTGCCCGGACTTCGCCAGCGTCCACTTCGACGGAGCCTGGGGTGTCTTTGCCGCCGAAGCCGCCGGCCTGCGGCTCGAGGCCACCGCGGTGGACGGCTGTTTCCTGCTGCACGGTTCCAAACCCTGGTGCTCCCTCGCCGCCCAGCTGGACCACGCCGTCGTCACCGCCCACCTGGACGACGGCGGCCGGGCGGCCTTCGCCGTCGACCTGCATGCCCACGGCGTCAGCTTCGAGGACCCGCAGTGGACCAGCCGGGGGCTCACGGAAATCCCCAGCGGCACCGTGCACTTCGACGCCGTTCCGGCCGTTCCGCTGGGCGACGCGGGCTGGTACTACCGCCGGCCCGGCTTCGCCTGGGGCGGCATGGGCGTGGCGGCCTGCTGGCTGGGCGGCGCCGTCGCGGTGGGCCGCGGCTTCCGGGATTCCCTGCTCGCGGCGGCCGACGGCGGCCGCCAACCGGACCAGCTCGCCCTCGCCCACGTCGGCGAGATCGACCGCACGCTCGCGGCCCTGACCGACCACCTCGCCCGGACCGCCGCACGGATCGATGCCGGGGAACTCTCGGACACCGGTGCCTGGAGCGAGGCGCTCCGCGTCCGCGGCAACGTCGCGGCCGCCGTCGAACGCATCCAGACGCTGGTCAGCCAGAACCTCGGGCCCGGACCGCTGGCCTTCGACCCGGTCTACGGCAAGCGCATGGCCGACCTCTCGCTCTACATCCGCCAGCACCACGCCATGCGCGACGACGCGCAGCTTGGTGCCCGCACCCTTCAGGAGGACCACCCGTGGTGAGCTTCACCCACCGGGACGCCGGAACCGGCGAGGACGCCTGGGCAGCCAGCGGACTGGCCTCCCTCCCGGAGCTGCCGCTCGACGCCGGGGAGCTCGCCGGCCGGTCGTTCATCGTCCTGGCCGCGCACCCGGACGACGAGTCCCTCGGCGCGGGCGGGCTGCTGGCCCGGCTGCGGTACCTTGGCGCCCGCGTCACGGCGCTGCTGTACACGGCCGGCGAGGCCTCCCACCCGGAGTCACCCACGACGACGCCGGAACAGCTTGCCGCCGTCCGGCTGCAGGAATTCGGCGGCGCCCTCGGGCACTTGCTGACCGATCCGGACTGGCAATTCCTGGCCCTGCCGGACGGCAGGCTCGCCGAACACGGGCCGGCGGTGCGCACTGCGCTGCAGCGCGCCATCGCCGAGGTGGCAGCCTCGGGGCTGCCGGCGGAGCAGATCACGCTCGTGGCACCCTACCGGCACGACGGCCATCCGGACCACGAGGCACTGGGTTCCGCCGCCGCCGAGGCCGCCGGCGCTGGCGGCCACGGGCTGCTGGAGTACCCCATCTGGTACTGGCTCTGGGCGGACCCCTCGGACCCGGCCTGGCAGTCCTGGCTGCGCCTGCCGCTGGACCCGGCCGAACAGCGGGCCAAGGCTGCGGCCATGGACTCCCACGCCTCGCAGGTCCGGGCGCTGTCCGGCCAGCCCGGGGACGAGGTGCTGCTCCCGCCGGCGTTCCTGGAGCACTTTGACCGTCCGTTCGAGACGTTCGCGTGGCAGCGTCCGGCCGCTGGGGGCGGAGACGGCTCCTACGCCGCCGCCGACGCGGAAGGCGTCTTTGACGCCGTCCACACCGGAAACGACGATCCCTGGCAGTACAACACCAGCTGGTACGAACACCGCAAACGCGCCCTTACCCTCGCGGCCCTGCCCGGACTGAACTACGCGGCAGGGCTCGAAATCGGCTGCTCGATCGGAACACTCAGTGTGGAACTGGCGCAACGCTGTGCCAGTTTCCTGGCCGTCGACGCCAGCAGCGCCGCGCTGGCCCACGCCGCCCGGCGCCTCGAGCACCTGCCCGCAGCCCGGACCCGCCACCTCACCGTCCCGCAGGACTGGCCGGAGGGCCATTTCGACCTGATCGTGGTCTCCGAGGTGGGCTACTACCTGGCCCCCGGCGAGCTGGCCGAGCTGTTCGACCGGGTCGAGGCCGCACTGATGCCCGGCGGCACCCTGGCCCTGTGCCACTGGCGCCACCCGATCTCCGGCTGGGAGCTCGACGGCGACTCCGTGCACGCCGCCGCACGCCGTCGGCTCGGCTGGGCCGACGCCGGAGTCTACCGGGAACGTGACTTCATCCTGGAGGTCCTGATGGCGCCCGGGCCCGGCGGGGATCCGCTGCCGGGGGACGCCGTCGTGCTTGGCTCGGACAGCTAGATGGCCGCCCTTGCCCTGCCGCTGCCCCGCGGACACCGCATCGACCGGATCGCCGTCGTGATACCCGCCCATAATGAGGACGAGCACCTCGGCCACGCCCTAAAAGCCGTGCAGCGCGCCGCCGACGCCCTGCAGCGGCTCCGGCCCGACGTGGACGTCCGCGTGACGGTGGTTCTGGACAGCTGCACCGACGGTTCCGCCGGCATCGCCGCCCGGTACGCCGCGGCGGACCGCCGCTTCAGCGCCCTCGACGTGGTCTTCCGCAACGCCGGAGCCAGCCGTGACGCCGGCATCCGGGCCGCCGGGATCGGCACAGCCCGGCGCCGGCCCCCTGGCCTGCGGTGGACGCCCCCGCCGTGGGCGGCCCGGACCTGGCTGGCAAATACGGACGCGGATTCGCAGGTGCCGGAAGCCTGGCTGGTCCGCCAGCTGGAATTCGCCGACGCGGGCGCCGACGCTGTGCTCGGCTCGGTGGAACCGGACCCCGCCGGGATGGACCCTGGGCTGCTCCGGCGCTGGCTGGAACGGCATCCCTTCGAGGAGGACCACCCGCACATCTACGGAGCCAACTTCGGGGTCAGGGCCTCGGCCTACCTGGCCGCCGGAGGCTTCCCGAAGCTCGCCTCCCACGAGGACCGGACCCTGGTGCAAAGCCTCCGCAACCGCGCCTTCACCGTGACGGCCACGGACAGCATGCGCGTGCTGACCTCGGGCCGGATCCACGCCCGGGCGCCGCACGGCTTCGGCGCCTACCTCCGGACGCTGGGACCGCACCGGCCACCAGCGGTCGACTGACGCGGCGCGGGGCCCGCAGCCCGACGGCCGATCCTGAGCCGCGGGCCTGGCCTTAAGGATCTGTGGGTGGGATCGGATGCGGCAGCAGGCCAGAAAAGTGTCCGGTTCGAAGGTTTCATGCTCTCGTTGCTGGGAACCGCCGAACCGTCGGTTCTCCATGAGTGGTTCGACAAACTCGCTGATGGCAGCGTCGACTGCCCGGGCGCACTCGGCTCAGGCTTTTTTGGGCGGCAGGGCCAGCTTGAAGACCTTGGCCCAGGTGGAGCCGACCTGTTTCCAGATGGGGCCGGTGGTGTAGATCAGGCCGTAGCGCTGGCAGATTTCGCGGACCTTCGGCGCGATTTCCGCGTAGCGGTTGGAGGGCAGGTCCGGGAAGAGGTGGTGCTCGATCTGGTGCGAGAGGTTGCCCGTCATGAGGTGCATGAACTTGGAGCCGGAGATGTTCGCGGAGCCGATCATCTGGCGGACGTACCAGTCGCCGCGGGTTTCCCCTTCCACCATTTCTTCGGTGAAGGTGTCAGTGCCTTCGGGGAAGTGGCCGCAGAAGATCACCGCGTGGGCCCAGAGGTTGCGGACGGCGTTGGCGGTCAGCGTGCCATATAGGGCCTGCTTGCCGGAGCCGGTGAGCATGGCCACGGCGGGGGTGGCGGCGTAGTCCTTGGTGAACTGGGTGACGACTTTCCGGCCCAGGGCCTTGAGGTCCTTGACCAGGGCTTCCTTGGTCTTCCTGCCCTCCTTGAATTCGGTGAGTTCGAGGTCGTAGATGGCGATGCCCCACTCGAAGACCGGCGCCAGGAGCGCGTTGTAGAGCGGGTTGCCCAGGTTGTAGGGCGTCCACGGCTGGTCCTCGTCCATGCGGAGCAGGTTGAATCCGACGTCGTTGTCCTTGCCCACGACGTTGGTCCAGCGGTGGTGCGAGTCGTTGTGCGTGTTCTGCCAGGCGCGCGACGGGGTGACGAAGTCCCATTCCCAGGTGGTGGAGTGGATATCCGGGTCCCGCATCCAGTCCCACTGCCCGTGCAGGATGTTGTGGCCCAGTTCCATGTTTTCCAGGATCTTGGCAAAGCTGAGCAGCGTGGTGCCGGTGACCCAGGCGGCCTTGTTCTTGCTCACCAGCAGCGCAGCGCGCCCGGAGATCTCCAGTCCGCGCTGGATCTTGATCATGCGTCGGATGTAGGCGGCGTCACTGGCCCCGCGCTTGGCGAGGATGTCGTCCTTGATGGCGTCGAGCTCCCGGCCGAGATCGGCGACCTGCTCGTCGGAGAGGTGCGCGGCGGACGGGGGCCGGCGCGTCGGGCCGCCGGACGCGGCGAGGGCGCCGGGCCGGATCTTGGCCGTACCGGGTGCCTTCTTGGTGCGGGCATCGTCTGGCGCGGCAGCGTCCCCGGAAACGTCGGGCTTGTTGCTAACGATCGTCATGCGGTGGTACTCCTCAGAGGTCGAGGTTCACGCGCCGGCAGCTGCCGAAACGCGCGTCTGGATTAGCTGGTCCGGCCCGCTGTGGACCTTGTAGGTACGCAAGTCATCGAGATGGCTGGCCCGAAGAGAAGGAAAATGGCGGCTGATTGCTGTCCGCGGGGCCATCGGGTGACGTCCTCACGAGTTTTTCGGAGGACTCCGTGCGGATGCCCTGGCTAGCGGTCGCCACGGTTTCACCCGGGGACCGCTCCGTCTGGGCGTCGCTGCCGTCTGCAATGAAGAGCCACGGCGGCATGAAGCTGACGAGTTCCCGTGCAAGATCGTGGGCGGTGGGGGGATGGCCCGTGCTGAGAGCATGCATCACTCCACTCACGATCAGCCCGGCGAACGAGCTCGCCAGGAGGTCGATTCGCGCGTCCGGCCACTGCGGTCGGGCGAGCGCCATGATCGGGCGGGAGCCCCGGGCGAACCCTTGGATGGCTCTCGCTACGGTGCCGCCGGCACGTTCGGAGAGCAGCAGGTGCTCGTAGAGCTCCCGGTGCTCGAAGACCGACTGGAGAATGAGTTCGAGAGCGAACTCGGAGACTGCTTGCCCGTCGGCGCCGAGCACGGTCCGGGCCTCAAAGTCGAGGGCACCAATCTCAGTGACGAGGTCGTCGAGGATGAACAATGCGAGCTCGTCGACGCTGGCGAACTGCTCGTAGAACCCGCTCCGGCTGAGTCCCGCCTCGCGCGCGATGCGGGTCACGGACGCGGCGCCGAAGCCTTCCGCCTTCACGACCTTCGTCAGCGCCTCCACCAGATGGCGTTGCGACGCGACCGCCCGAGGATCGGTCGAACGTCTCCGCGTCACGCGGGCCTGGCTGCGTCCTTGTTGCACCATGAATCCCAGTCTAATGTAGTTACAGCACATGTGTGCAGTAACTGGCTATATGACAGGCACTCAAAAGCGTCCGAGCGGCTTCTGCCGAGCCCGCAGTTGCGTGCCCGGCGCACCGCCGTGACCTTTGGCCCTAACGGCCGACACCCGCGTGGCGCACCCTCAGTCCATGAGCTACCTGACCCGGGCCGGTCTGCGGTGTTGCGCCTAAGCGGCTCCGGCCGGCGGTGACGCCGGAGGCTCCCGGCGGGCGGCAAAGCTCCCGGGCGTTGCCCGGCGTTGCGGGTCTGAGCTCCGCCGAGGCGGCCCGAAGACTCACTCAGTTCGGGGCGAATAAGCTGCCAGCGGCCGGCACGGTCCCCGGCTGGCGGAAGCTGCTGGGCGAACTGACCCACTTCTTCGCCATCCTGCTATGGTGTGCCGCCGTGCTGGCATACCTGGCGGGCATGCCGCAGCTGGCCATCGCAATCGTCGTCGTGATCCTGGTCAACGGGATCTTCGCCTACATCCAGCAGGAGCGCGCCCAGCACGCCGCCGCGAAACTCCGTGAGCTGCTCCCGGCGATGGTCTCGGTCCGCCGGGACAACCGCGTCATCAAGGTCCACACCACCGAGCTCGTGCCGGACGACGCCGTCGTACTGGTTGCCGGCGACCGGGTCCCGGCGGACCTCCGGCTGGTGCTGGCGGCAGGCTGTTCGGTGGACGAATCGATGCTCACCGGTGAAAGCGAGGCGCTCGCCAAGGTCCCCGGCGACACCGTTTTTGGCGGGACCTTCCTGGTCAACGGCCAGGCTGAAGGTGTGGTCGCGGGAACAGGCGGGAAGACCCGGCTCGCCGAAATCGCAGCGCTGACGGGAAAGGTGGAGGCGCCGCCGAGCCCGCTCGCGCGGGAACTGCAACGGATCGTCCGCATCACCGCCACGATGGCCCTGGGCATCGGCGTGCTGTTCTTCGTGCTGTCCCTGCTGGTCGGAATCTCCTGGCGGGACGCGTTCTTGTTTGCCATCGGCGTGATGGTGGCGCTCGTGCCCGAGGGCCTGCTGCCCACTGTCACGCTGTCCCTGGCCGTCGGGGCGCAGCGGATGGCACAGCGCAACGCACTGGTCCGGAATCTGGAAGCGGTGGAAACCCTCGGCTCCACCACCTTCATCTGCACGGACAAGACCGGCACGTTGACCCAGAACCGGATGAACGCCGTCGAGGTCTGGACCCCCGCCGGGGTGCTCAGCGTCATCGGCGCGGGGTACGGGCCCGAGGCTGAGGTCACCGGCACCGGAACTGCGGAGGCACGGCACCTCAGCACCGCTGCGCTGGCCGCCTCGGTGGGCCGCGCGCTGCTCCACGAGGGCAAGTGGATCGCCGAGGGCGACCCGATGGAGGCCGCCATCGCCGCGCTGGCCGCCCGGCTGGCCGCTCCCGGGCCAGATCCCGGGTGGGGTGCAGCGGAGCCGCAGGTGTCGCACCGCTTCGCCTTCGACCCCCGCCGGCTGCGGGAGTCCGCGATCGTCGGAACCACGCTGTACGTCAAGGGCGCCCCGGAATCCGTGATTCCGTTGTGCGTGCACGGCGGCGGTGACGCCGGTGAGGCAGCCGGCGCCGCCCGGGCACGGGAGAAGGTCGACCAGATGGCCTCGCACGGGCTCAGGGTGCTGGCCGTGGCCGAGCGGACCCTGCCCGGCCCGCCCGGCGCCAGCTTCAAGCTGGAGGAGGTCGAACGCGAACTGACGCTGCTGGGGCTGATCGGCCTGCACGACCCGCCCCGGGCCGAGGTCCGCGTGGCGCTCGAGGCGGCCCGCGGGGCCGGCATCAAGGTGGCCATGGTCACCGGCGACCATGCCTTCACGGCGGCCGCCATCGCCCGGGAAACCGGGCTGATCGGAACACCTGAGCTGGTGCTGGAGGGCCACAACCTGCCCGAGGACGACGCCGTACTGGCCGCGCTGCTGGACCGCGACGGGGTGGTGGTCAGCCGGGTCACCCCGGAACAGAAACTCCGGGTGGCCCGCCTGCTTCAGGGCCGCGGCCACGTCGTGGCGATGACCGGCGACGGCGTCAACGACGGCCCGGCGCTCCAGCAGGCCGACATCGGCGTGGCCATGGGGCGCAGCGGCACGGACGTGGCCCGCGAGGCGGCGGACCTGGTGCTGCTCGATGACGACTTCGCCACCATCATCGCCGCCGTGGAGCAGGGCCGCGCCACGTACGCGAACATCCGGCGCTTCCTGACCTACCACCTGACGGACAACGTCGCTGAGCTCACCCCCTTCGTGATCTGGGCACTCTCGGGCGGGCGGTTCCCCTTGGCGCTGAGCGTGCTGCAGATCCTCGCCCTCGACATCGGCACCGACCTGCTCCCCGCGCTGGCGCTGGGCAGCGAGGCCCCGAGCAAAGGAACGCTGAAACGCCCGCCGGAGCGCCGGCACCTGATGGACCGGGCACTGATGTTCCGGGTATTCGGACTGCTGGGCCCGGTGGAGGCACTCTTCGAAATGACGGCGTACACCGCGGTACTGATTGGTGCCGGCTGGACCCCCGGGGCGGCGCTGCCGCCGGCGGACGTGCTGATGGCCGCCTCCGGCGCCGCGTTCACCACCGTGGTCCTGGCCCAGCTCGCCAACGCCTTCGCCTGCCGCAGCGCCTCCGTGCCCCCGTGGCGGCTCGGCTGGTTCACCAACCGGCTGCTGGTCTGGGCGGTGCTGGCAGAACTGGGGCTGCTGGCGGTGTTCCTGTTCCTCGGGCCGCTGGCCGCCCTGCTTGGCCACGCCCCGCCGTCGCCCGGCGGCCTGGCCGTGGCGCTCGCCGCCATTCCCGCGGTGCTGCTCGCGGACTGGCTCTACAAGATCGCCCGCCACCGACGGGCCGCGACGGCCGTCCCGGCCGCCAAGGTCCAAAGACTCTGACACCGTACCGCCCGCCGCCACAGGATGGGTGCATGACTGACTCCCCGGTGCTGTGGTTTGAAGAGATCGGCATGGGCGATGTCCCGCAGGTGGGCGGCAAGAACGCCTCCCTCGGCGAACTCATCCAGTCCCTCAAAGCCAAGGGCGTGCGCGTGCCGGACGGCTTCGCCACCACCGCCGACGCCTACCGCCGGTTCCTCGAAGCCAACGGGATCGAGGCGGCGATGCGCTCGCGGATCCAGTCCTACCGCTCGGGCGAGTCCTCCCTGCGCGCCACGGGGGAGGCCATCCGGGAGCTGTTCCTGGACAGTGAGTTCCCGGCGGACATCGGCGAATCCATCCGCTCCCACTACCGGGAACTGGGCGGGCGTGCGGGACTGGGCCGGCTCTCGGTCGCGGTCCGCAGCAGCGCCACCGCCGAGGATCTGCCCGACGCGAGCTTCGCCGGGCAACAGGAAACGTTCCTGAACATCGCCGGCGAACGGGAACTCCTGGACGCCTGCCGCCGCTGCTACGCCTCGCTCTTCACCGACCGGGCCATCAGCTACCGTGAGGTCAAGGGCTTTGACCACCTTGACGTCGCGCTGTCGATCGGTGTGCAGCGGATGGTGCGCTCCGACGTCGGCGCCTCCGGCGTAATGTTCTCCATCGACACGGATTCCGGGTTCCCCCGCGCGGCCGTGCTCAGCGCCGCCTGGGGCCTGGGCGAAACCGTGGTGCAGGGCACGATCAACCCGGACAAATACCTCGTGTTCAAGCCACTCCTGGCGCAGCGGGAGTTCGCGCCGATCATCGAAAAGACGCTCGGCTCCAAGGCCCGGAAAATGGTCTACAGCCGCGGCGGCCACGCACGCACCAAAATGGTGGACACCTCGGAAGCCGAACGCCGCGCCTTTGTCCTGGCCGACGCCGAGATCCTCGCCCTGGCGCGCTGGGCCGTGAGCGTTGAGGAGCACTACGCCCGGCCGATGGACATGGAATGGGCCCGGGACGGTGTGACCGGGGAGCTGTTTATGGTCCAGGCCCGGCCGGAGACGGTCCAGTCGCAGAAGACCGGCTCCCGGTTCACCCTCCACCACCTGCTGGAAACCGGCAGCGTGCTGGCGCGCGGCGCCGCGATCGGCGATTCCATCGCGCAGGGCACCGCGTGCGTGATCAGGAGTGCGGCGGACATCGAAAACTTCCGCGACGGCGCCATCCTCGTCACGGAGATGACCGACCCGGACTGGGTTCCCATCATGAAGCGGGCGGCCGGCATCGTGACCGACCACGGCGGCCCCACGAGCCACGCGGCGATTGTGAGCCGCGAACTCGGGGTCCCCGCCGTCGTCGGCACCGGCAACGCCACCACCGTCCTGGCGGAAGGCCTCGCCGTGACCATCTCGTGCGCCGAGGGCGATGAAGGCCGCGTGTACCGGGGCAGCCTGGCGTTTGAAACCGAGGAGGTGGACCTCGGGGAGCTGCCGAAGACGCACACCAAAGTCATGGTCAACATCGCCAGCCCGGCGGCCGCGTTCCAGTGGTGGCGGCTGCCGGCCGACGGCGTCGGGCTGGCCCGGATGGAGTTCATCATCAGCAGCCTGATCCGCGTGCACCCGATGGCGCTGGTCCATCCCGAGCGGGTCACCGATGCCGGGGACGCCGAGCAGATCCGCGCCCTGACCAGCGGCTACGCGGACCCGAAGGACTACTTCGTGGACGCCCTGGCCCTCGGCATCGCCAAGATCGCCGCGCCCTACCATCCCCGGCCGGTGATCGTCCGGCTCAGCGACTTCAAGACGAACGAGTACGCGCACCTGGTCGGCGGCTCCGCCTTCGAGGAGCCGGAAGAGAACCCCATGCTCGGCTTCCGCGGCGCCTCCCGCTACTACGACGAGCGCTACCGGGAGGGATTCGCCCTCGAGTGTGTGGCCCTCAAACGGGTCCGGGAGAAGCTCGGGTTCGGCAACATCATCGTGATGATACCGTTCTGCCGGACCCCGCAGGAAGCGGACCGGGTGCTCGCCGTGATGGCGGAGAACGGCCTCGTCCGGGGCGAGAACGGACTGCAGGTCTACATGATGTGCGAGATCCCGTCCAACGTCGTCCTCGCCGAAAAGTTCGCCACCCGCTTCGACGGCTTCTCCATCGGCTCCAATGACCTCACCCAGCTGGTCCTGGGCGTGGACCGGGATTCGGCGCAGCTGGCCTCACTCTTTGATGAGCGGGACGAGGCCGTCATGGCGATGATCAGCGAGGCCATAGCCAAGGCCCACGCAGCCGGGATCAAGATCGGCATCTGCGGCCAGGGCCCCAGCAACCACCCCGAGTTCGCGGCGTTCCTGGTCAGCGAGGGCATCGATTCCATTTCGCTGAACCCGGACAGCTATCTCAGGACCGTTCCGCGGATCGCGGAAGCCGAGAAACAGGCCGCCCGGTAGCGCCGACGTCGGCTTTCTGCCCCGGCAGCTTTGTTCCGGCACCCTTCCTGCCCGGGCTGAGCGCGCGCAGCGCATTGAGGATCGTGGCCAGATCCACGAGTTCCTGGGACAGGGCGCCTGCAATGGCGGGGACGTAACCGGCCATCGCCGCGACCATCAGCGCCACACTCAGCCCGATCCCGATCCAGATGCTCTGCAGCGCCACCTTGACGGTGCGCTGCCCTATCCGCACGGCGGATGCCACCTTGGACAGGTCGTCCAGAATGATCACGACGTCGGCCGACTCGCCGGCCGCCGTCGAGCCGCGCGCGCCCATCGCAATCCCGACGTCGGCGACGGCCAGGACGGGCGCGTCGTTCACGCCGTCGCCGACCATCATTACCGGGCGGACAGGCAGCGCGCGGACCGCTTCGACCTTGTCCGGCGGCAGGCACTCGGCACGGACATCGGTGAGCCCGGCCTCGTCCGCGATGTGCTCGGCGGTGGCGAGCGCGTCACCGGTCAGCATGACCGTCCGGGTGACGCCGAGCCCGGTGAGTTCGGCCAGCGTGCGGCGGGCTTCCCTGCGGATCGGGTCGCTCATCACGAGGGACCCGGCGAACTCCCCGGCCACGCCCACATAGATGGCGAGCTCGCCGCTGGCCAGCTCCGTTTCCGTGACGCCGGGGGCCGATTCAGCCACGAACTTGGGCTTTCCGACCACCACGTCGCGGCCGTCGAAGCGCGCCCGGACGCCGTGCGTGGCGAATTCGGTGGCCTCCGTGGCGGATTCGAAGACCAGCCCGCGGGTCCGTGCGGCATCCATCACGGAGGCGGCGAGCACATGCGAGGAATACTGTTCGGCGGAGGCCGCCAGCCCGAGAACCTCGTCCTCGGTGAAGGACCCCGACGTCCGGACCCCGATGAGCGCGGGCCGGCCATAGGTCAGGGTGCCGGTCTTGTCGAAGGCGACGGTCTTGATCCGGCTCAGTTGCTCCAGCACGCCGGCGTATTTGACGATGATGCCGCCGCGGGCGGCACGGCTCATGCCGCCCAGGAAGGCCACCGGCGCGGCGATCAGCAGCGGGCACGGCGTGGCGACCACCAGCACTTCCGCGAACCGGGCGGGGCTGCCGCTGATGATCCAGCCGATCGCCCCCAGCAGGTAGGCCAGGGCCGTAAACGGAACGGCATACCGGTCCGCGAGCCGCACCATGGGGGCCTTGCTGTCCGCGGCTTCCTTGACCAGGGCGACGATGCGGCTGTACTGCGAGTCCTCCATCAGGGCCGTGACCTGCATCCGGACCGCGGCTTCGCCGTTCAGGGAGCCGCTCATCAGGCCCTCGCCGGCAACCCGATCAACCGGAAGGCTCTCGCCGGTGAGCGAGGACTCGTCGAAGCTGCCGGATTCGGAGAGCAGGATGCCGTCCAGCGGCACCACCTCACCCGGCCTGACCAGCAGGATGTCGCCGATCCGGACCTCGGTGGCGGCAACATCCTCGTGCTGGCCGTTTGCGTGGTTTTCGGCGGCGGAGCTGCCGTTGCGTTCCCGGTGGGCCGTCTGCGGGACGCGCTCCAGCAGCGATGTCAGCTCTTTCTTGGCCCGGCCGGCAGCGTAGTCCTCCAGCGCGGTGCCGCCGGCCATCATCAGGACAATGATCATCGAGGCGATGAACTCGCCCACCAGCACCGTGCTGACGATCGCGGTGACCGCCAGGATGTCGATGCCCCATTGGCCGCCGATCAGCCGGCGGACCATGCCGACGGCCAGGTAGGCCGCCACGGCCAGGGCATAGATGCTGGCTGAGACCTGCGCAATCAGCGGCTGCCCGGACAGGAGCAGGACAAGCACCGCGAGCAGGGCAGCTATCGTGCCCGCAACAAGCGGATACCGGAGCAAAAGTTTCACGGAGAGCCCGCCTTCGCATTCACGCCATCTTCACGCGTGTTCCACTATTTGCATCCTACTGCGGCGGCTTCCCCGGGAGGGCCGAGCGGCGACAGGTTACGCGGCACCGGTTTCTAGACGGCAGCACCAAACAACGCGGGGTCAGATGGCGCCCATCCGAGGGGGGCAAAGTCATATGGGCGCTAGGTGACCCCGCGTTGCCTGGGAGTTTGGGCGGGTCCTGGGCACTTCAGCCCTACTCCGGCTGTGGCCGGTGGTGCCACAGTGAAGCATGTGGGCGATCTTCACGGAGGACCGGCGCCGATGGCTGGCGGCCGTGGCCGCCGTGCTCCTGCTCGCCGCCGCGGTGGTACTGGCCGTCGTCCTGACGGCGGTCCCGCCGTCGGCCGAACCGTCGCCTTCGCCTTCGCCTTCGGTTCCGGCTACGGCCGGCCCGTCGGACACCGCGACGCCGGGTCCGTCGCCGTCGGAGGTTCCGGTCCCCACGCCCAGCGAAACGGTTCCGGCCGGGCTGGCACCGCTGCCCACAATTCCGCCCACCGCACCGCCGACGCCGGTCCCTGAACCCCCGGCTCCCGCACCGCCGGCGCCGGCAGCCCCGTTCCCCGCGGCGCTCGCGGGCCGCGACCCCGAGGTGATTCCGGGGGCCGGTGCTGTGGTGGCGCTGACGTTCGACGCCGGAGCCAACTCGGCAGGGCTGCCCAGCATCCTGCGGACCCTGGCCGCCACCGGGGTGCGCGGCACGTTCTTCCTCACCGGCAACTGGGCCGCCGCCAACCCGGCGGGAGTCGCGGCGATCGTGGCGGGCGGCCACCGGCTCGGCAACCATTCGATGACCCATCCGGGCTTCACCGGGCTCGCCGACGCCGAGATCGGGGAGCAGCTGTCGGCAGCCGAGCGGGCCATCCAGGCCGGCGGAGGGGATCCGCGGCCGCTGTTCCGCTTCCCCTTCGGCGAACGCGACGCCCGCACCATCGCCACCGTCAACGCCCACGGCTACCTGCCCGTCCGCTGGACCGTGGACAGCCTGGGCTGGAAGGGCAGCAGCGGCGGGATCACGGCGCAAATCGTGGCGGACCGGGTGCTCGCCCGGCTCCAGCCCGGGGAGATCGTGCTGATGCACATCGGTTCCAACCCTGCCGACGGGACCACCCTCGACGCCGACGCCCTGCCCGGGATGATCGAGCGGATCCGCCAGGCCGGTTACGGCTTCACCACCCTCGATGCGCTGCTGGGCTGACACGGGCGCGCCGGCGTTCCTTGCCGAGGTTGCGAGCACGACGGAGCCCTCCGCTCATGGACCCTTTCAAGGTTTTCTCAAGGTCCCGGGCAGTACCGTGTGATAGCGCACCGTCACCCAATCGGACCAAATGAAATCCCGGACCGCAGACGGGGCGACACCGTGAATTGACCACTGGTGGGGGAGGGCTGACACATGGACCGGTTCCAGAGGCTTTGCGTTGCGGGTTTACTGGCGATGCCGTTGGCTGGCCTGATGGCGATGGGTGCCGGGATGGCGACCGCCGCGCCGGGTGCCAGTCCGGGACCCCTGCGCATTCGGATCCTTGTCCGGGGACCGCGGCGGCGGGCACCAACTTCGAATCGAGCCGTCGACTGCTTCGTCCGCGAGGCGCAGGCAAGGTCCAGGCAAGGCAGCCACGGCCGCGCCGCCGCAGCGGCTTTCAGGCGTGCGGCAGGGGAGGGCCTCCGGTGACGCACATCTCGGGCGCGGCGCTCAACTCGGCGCCCCGCCGGCACGCGCGAGGCGTTCGAGCAGTCGCAAGGCCCGTGATCACAATTCGGCGGTGTAACCCGGCGCCGTCGGCCACCCGAAAAGAACGGAAACACACATGACCAGAACCAGATCCAGCTTCGCGCGGGGGCGCGCCAGGCTCGTGACCATGATGGTGGCGGTGGGGGCCATCGCCGGCGCACTGCTGTCCCCGACGGCCGCCTACGCCGCCGTCGACAATCCCGCCCCCTCGCCGCTGGTGTCGTTCACCTTCGACGACGGCCAGCAAAGCGCCCTGACGCAGGCTGCGCCGACGCTGCAGAAGCACGGTCTGACCGGCACCAACTACGTCATCACCAACTGCGTTGGCATGACGACCGTGCCGAACACGTGCCGGGCCAACACTGATATCCCGTACATGACGTGGGACCAGATCAAGCAGCTGCAGAACACCTACGGCTGGGAGATCGGGTCGCACACCGTCGACCACCAGTGCCTCGTGAGCATCGGAGGCGACTGCCAGGCCACCAAGCTGACGACAGCCCAGGTGGATGCCCAGCTGGCCAGCAGCAAGGCCGCGCTGGCGGCGCAGGGCATCACCGCGACCGCCTTCGCCGCGCCGTATGGCGACTACGACATGTCGGCGGTCGCCCAGGTGGCCAAATACTACAGCTCGATGCGCGGCTTCGCCGACACGGGCGACAACATCTGGCCGCTGGGCGACTACCTGCTCCGCAACGTCCCCGTGCAGGAGGTCACCACCCCGGTCGCTACCCTGAAGGCGAAGGTCGACGAGGCGATCGCAAACAAATCGTGGGTCGTGTTCACGTTCCACGACATCAGGCCGACGCCGAGCCAGACCCCGGACGACTACGAGTACGGCACGGCGGAGCTGGACCAGTTGGCCGCGTACGTGAAGACGAAGGTGACGGCCGGCCAGATCAAGAACGTCAACATCAGCAAGGGCCTGGTCAACGGCAGCCCCAACAAGCTCGCGAATCCGACGTTCAACAACGGACTCGGGGACGGCTGGCGCACCGACGCCCCGGCGACGATCACCGCGGACACCGCGAACAACGGGAGCTACCCCGACTCCGCCAAGTCGGTGAAGCTGGTCTCGGGCGCCACGACGGGTCATCTGTTCTCGCCGACGGTTCCCGTGTCGCCGACGACGAACTACGTGTTCAAGGCCTTCCTCAACGTGGCTTCGATCACGACCGGTGAGGTCGGGTTCTATGTCGATGAGTACAACTCGGCCGGGCAGTGGATCTCCGGGCAGTTCCGCAATCGGGAGAACACTCGGTGGGTGGCGTCGATGAACGTCAGCTACACGCCGAGCTCGGCCAATGTGGCCTCGGCGAGCCTGCAGATCTACGTGACCGGCACCGGCATCACGGCCTATGTGGATAATGTGCAGATGCTGGCGCTCAGCGCAGAGACGACGCCCACGCCGGTCCCGGGTACGCCGAAACGGACGAATGATTTCAATGGGGACGGGAAGACTGATCTGATCGCACGGGACTCCTCAGGGCGGCTCTGGCTCTACCCGGGGACGGGAACGGGTGACTGGCTCACCCGGATCGACCTCGGCGCCGGCTGGAACGTGATGACGTCAATCGTCAGCGCGGGAGATTTCAACGGTGACGGCAAGGCCGACGTGATCGCCCGGGATACTAGCGGCCAGCTGTGGTTCTACCCTGGCACGGGAACCGGAGACTGGTCCACGCGCCAGAGCCTGGGCGGCGGCTGGAATGTCATGACTTCGATAGTGGCCCCGGGTGACTTCAACGCCGACGGCAGGCCGGACCTGATCGCTCGGGACAGCAGCGGTCAACTCTGGCTGTACCCGAACAACGGAGCCGGTGACTGGTTCAAGCGTGTCGATCTGGGCTCGGGCTGGAACATCATGAGCTCCATCGTGGCCCCCGGGGACTTCGACGCCGACGGCAAGGTGGACCTGATCGCCCGGGACACGAACGGTCAGCTGTGGCACTATCCGGGCAACGGCCTGAACGAGTGGTTCAAACGCGTCAGTCTTGGCGGCGGCTGGAACACGATGAACGCGATCACCGCGCCGGGGGACATGAACAGCGACGGACGGCCCGACGTTATCGCCCGCGACAGCACCGGCGAGTTGTGGCTGTACCCGAACAATGGGACCGGTGACTGGTTCAAACGGATCGACCTGGGCTCGGGCTGGACCCCGATGACTGCCATCCTCTAGCCAGCAACACCAATACGGAAGACCCCCGCAGCCGCGGGGTAGTGCGAGCCTGGGTGATCTGCAGATCACCCAGGCTCGTTTAGTATCTCAACCCGGCTGCCCGTCGAGCTCAGCCGCCTGGATTTCCAGCCGCCCCGGTACGGGTGCGCCAGGACGGCTACAAGTCCATCCGGAGCACTGCCGCGCCGGTGACCCGGTCCTCTGACAAGTCCAGCAGGGCCTGGTCCGCTGCCGAGAACGGATAGGACACCGTCGTGGGGCGCAGCGGGATCTCCGCGGCGATGCGGAAGAACTCCTCGCCGTCGGCCCTCGTATTGGCGGTGACACTGCGCAGCTCGCGTTCCTGGAACAGCTCCGCGGCGTAGTTCAAGGGCGGGATGTCGCTCAGGTGGATACCGGCGACGGCGAGGGTGCCGCCCCGGTCCAGGGCACGCAGGGCCACCGGAACCAGGCCGCCGACCGGGGCAAAGAGGATGGCGGAGTCCAGCGGATCCGGCGGCTGCTCCTCGGCGCCGCCGACGAAGGTCGCCCCGAGTTCGAGGGCGAGGGCGCGCGCTTCCTCGGACCGGGTCATGACGTACACGCGCGCGCCTTGGAAGAGGGCGATCTGGGCCGCCAGATGCGCGGATCCACCGAAGCCGTAGATCCCCAGCCGTCCGCCGATCGGCAGCTCGGCCCGGCACAGCGCGCGGTAGCCGATAATCCCGGCGCACAGCAAGGGTGCCGCCTCCTCGTCCGAGAAGCCCGACGGGAGCCGGTAGGCGAAGTCCTCGGCCACCGTGATGAGTTCGGCGTAGCCGCCGTCGCGGTCCCAACCGGTGAACACGGGGGAGAGGCAGAGGTTCTCCGCCCCGCGCAGGCAGAAGCGGCAGGTGCCGCAGGTCCGGCCAAGCCAGGCCACCCCAACCCGCTCGCCGGGGGAGAACCGGGTGGCGCGGGACCCGACCGCGATGACTTCGCCGACGACTTCGTGGCCCGGGATGACGCCGGGGCGCCGCGGGGCGAGGTCGCCCTCGGCCAGATGCAGGTCAGTCCGGCAGACGCCGCACACGCGGACCCGCAACAGCACCTCCCCGGGCTCCGGCCGCGGATCGGGGCAGTCGTCCGCCACCAGCGGGCCGCTTCTCATCGGCCCGGGTTGTCCTACCCGCCAGGCTCGCACGGGTGTCCTCCTCTGCTAGGACCTCCAGCTCCCCTCTGAAGGCGGTGGTCCGGTGGAGCGGGGTCAGCGCGTGATCAGGACGTTGCAGCGCGCCTTGTTCAGAACGGCCGTGACGGTGTTGCCCGGGCCGCCCTCACGATTGTGGGTTCCAATCACCAGTATGTCGGCGTCGCTGGCGGCCGCCAGCAATTCTTTGGACGCCGCGTGGCCTTCCCGCAGGTCGACTGAGATCGACAGCTGTGGGGCTTGGTTTCGAGCCTCCCCGTTGGCGTGGTCCAGCAGTTCCTGGCCGCGCAGCGGGCCGTGCCGTCCGTGGCTTTCCCTGGTTCCGCCGCGGGTCTGGTCAATATGCACGATCCGCAGGGCCGTCCCAAGCACCACCGCCAGCCGCGCGGCGCCGGACAGCGCCTCGGAGCTCCGGGACGTCCCGTCGATGCCAACGACGACCGGGGCCACCGGTTCGCCGGGACTTCGCAGGCGGCGGACCACCATGAGAGGGCAGGGCGAGGAGCCTGCCAGGTCGAGGCAGACCGATCCGGCCAGTTGCCCCAGCACACCGCCGAGTCCGCGGCTGCTGACCACCAAAAGGCGGGCGTCGCCGGCCGCATCGCGCAGCACCGCCGCGGGGAGCCCTGTTTCCATAACACCCTCGACGTCGGGACCGGTTTCGGTGGCAGGTTCGCCGGAGACGGTTTCCGCCGCGGCATCCGCCGGTGTTCGAGCGGCGGCGAGAGCCGTGCGGGCCAGTTCGACGCCTTCCGCGAGGATGCTCTCGGCTGAGTGCCGCAGTCCGCTGCCTTCCACGCCTTTGACCGGGCCGAGCTTCTTGGTGAACATGGGCCAGACCCAGGCATGGACCACACGGAGCCGGTACTTTCCGGCGGCTGCGTACTCCGCGGCCCACCGGACGGCCTCTTTCGCTGCCTCCGACCCGTCGTAGCCTACGGCCACGGTGGTGCGTTCGTGCCCTGCAGCGGGTGCCGTCATGCGTCCTCCCGGTCGTTCTGTCCGCCTCCGGGCGGTGCTCTGCCCCATTAGAACGCAAAGGGCAGGAAAGGGCTAGGGGCTTTCGCCCCGCGGGTTGCGCGGACCCGCTCCCGCGATGTTCCCGGGACGCCGGGCTGCCTCTGCCTCCGGGTCTGCCCCGGCGCCGCGTTCACGCAGTTCGCGGCCGCGCTGGATGTCTTCTTCTTCACGTGCCTGCAGCTTGTCGCTTTGTTTGGTATCCCGGGGCGGCAACTGGATGGTCTCCTCGGCTTCGATGCCGGCCTGGAGCTGGCGGCCACGTTCCATCTCGGCGTCGAATTCGGCCCCGAACAGCAGCGACATGTTGAGGATCCAGAGCCACAGCAGCGAGATAATGACGCCGCCGATCGTGCCGTAGGTCTCGTTGTAGCTGCTGAAGTTGGCAACGTAGAACCCGAAGGCCAACGAGGACAGCAGGAAGACCGCCAGGGCGATGAAGGATCCCACGCTCATCCAGCGGAACTTGGGCTGCTTCACATTGGGAGTGGCGTAGTAGAGGATGGCGATCACGAGGACCACAAGCAACAGGATGACCGGCCACTTGACGATGTTCCAGACAATGAGGACCGTCCCGCCCAGGCCGATCATTTTGCCGACGGACTCTGCCACCGGCCCGCTCAGGACAAGCATGGCGGCCAGCAGCAGGACGACCAGGACGGTGGCAATGGTGACGCCCAGCATGGTGCCCCGAAGCTTGATGAACGGCCGGCCTTCATCGACTTCATAGATCCGGTTCATCGCCCGGCCAAACGCCCCGACATAGCCGGAGGCGGACCAGAGGGCGGTGAGGATGCCGAGAACCAGGGCCAGGCCGGCGGCGGAGGAGCTGCTGAGTTGCTCGACCGGCTGGCGGATGGCCTCCACTGTTTCGGCAGGCGCGACCCCTGAGGCGATCTCCAGGAGGGCGGCCGTGGTCTTCCCGGCCTCCCCAAAGATGCCCAGCAGGGACACCAGCGCCAGCAGCGCCGGGAAGATTGACAGAACCGAGTAATAGGTCAGGGCCGCGGCGAGGTCGGGGCACTGGTCCTTCGTAAATTCCCGCAGCGTTTTCCGGGCGATGTACTTCCATGACGGCTTGGTGACGTCGGTGGGGCTGTCCGGCTTGCTCGAGTCGTCCGGAGCGGGTGCCGTGCGGGCCTTGGCGGTGCTGCTCTCCTGGGTTTCGGCGTCGGCCGCAGTGTCTGCGGCGGCGGAATTCTTGACCATGGGAAGTCTTCCTTTGAGAGTTAATTGCAACGGCCGGCCGTCCGGCGCGTGAGCGCAGGAGGGCCGGCCGATTCGAACGGGGTCAGACCTGCTGGACGTTGTCCTTGGCCTCGGCAGTCCGATCCTTGACATCCGCCACCGCGTACTGGCCCTCGGCCTTGACGTGTTCAGTGGCGTCGGCAGCTGTTGCCTTGACGTTCTCCACAGCAGCCTGTGCGGGCTCCCTGAGTCCTTCGGCCATGTTCTTGGCCGCCTCAGTGAGTTCCGTAGTGAGCGGTTCGGCCGCAGTCTTCAGCGCATCCGCGGCTTCGCGTTCCTTCTGGCTGGGGGGAATCAGGGAGGAGACCAGCAGGCCAGCCCCGAAGGCGATCAGGCCTGCCGCCAGTGGATTTCCCTGGGTCTTTGTCTTCACCCGCGCGGGAGTATCCCCGATTGCTGCGCCGGCGTCGCCGAGATGCGTCCCGGCGGTCTCTGTGGCGGAGTGGACATTGCCGGCGGTGTGGTCGGCAGCTCCCATGATTTTCTCCTTCGCTCCGAAGACGGCGTCTCGCACGTTTTCTTTGACTCTGTCAGTTTGCCGCTGGACGATGTGGGACGGGGTGACCTTGTCCGCCACAGCGTCGACATTGGTGCCCAGCCGCGCGCGGGTTGCTTCAATATCTGCTCGGATGACATCCGGGTTTTCACTCATCGTGTTTCCTCGCTGTACTTAGGTGGTGGGCTTGAGCGTGGGCGGGATTTCCTGGAGCGTCTGGGCGGTCTGGGGCATGCCCTTGATCGCATTGAGTTCCTTCCGGCCCAGGGTTGCCAGGATGGCGGCGACGATGCCCCAGATCACGGCGATGACGACGGCAGACCAGCCCAGTCCCATGACGTACCCGAGCGCCCACCAGAGCCCCAGGGACAGGAACAGAAGGACGAAGTGGCCTGCCACGCTCGCGCCGGCCAGCATGCCGCTGCCCTTGCCGGCGCGGGTCGCGGACTGCTTGAGTTCAACCTTGGCCAGCTCGACTTCCTGCCGCATCAGCGTGGACATGTCCCGCGTGACTTCGGCCAGAAGATCGCCCAGCGACGAGGTTTCGGCCTTGGCGTGTGCGGCAGTGTCGGGCATTTCGCTGGTCATCGACGTCCACCCTCAAAGGGGTCGTCGCGGAGCCCATCCTGCCGGAGCGGGTCGGTGACGACGGGTTCGGAAGCCCAGCGGTCCTCTCGGGCGTCGCCGAGCGGGTCGGTCCCGAGGGGGGTGGGCGGGTACGTCGTGTCCGCGAAGCCCGCCGTCGTGGTTTCCGGGGCAGGCATCTGCACGGGCGGCGGCGGAACCGCCATTCCGGTGTCCGCAACCCGGGTGACCGGCCGGCCGGTACCGGCGGTGGTCGATTCCGGGGCGCCGGCGCTTAGGCTGCGGCTGAGCCGTCCGGCCAGCACACCGGCTCCGGCGGCGAGCAGCAGGAACGTCCCGGGGCGCTGGCGGGCAAAGGACTTCACCTCGGTCAGCAGCGAACCCGGGTCCCGGCCTTCAAGCCAGGCAGCGACGGCGGACGACCGATCGGCGACCTGGCGCACGAGGTCGCTGGCAACCCCGGGCTGCTCCGAGGCGCTGGACATGGTGTGCAGCTCGGTGGAAATGGAGCGCAAACCTTCTGCGACTTTCTGCTGCTGCGTGCCGGCCTGGTCGGTCAGGTCCGATTTCGCCTGGTGCAACAGGTCCATGGCGTTTGTCTTCACCTCGGCGGCTACATTGGCGGCTTCGGTCTTGGCCGTCTCGGCCACGTGCTGGGCGGAATCCGCGGCCTGGCGCTTTACGCCGGCTGCCTCATCCCTGGCTGCGTCGGTTTTTGAGGCCCCGACCCCGGTGGACGTTCCGTAGGGGTCGGCGTCGGTGGTCGGCGGGAAAGTGGTTTCGGGCCGGAGGGGAGTCGTCTGCTGGGTGGCCGTAGGCGTGCGGTAGCTACCGTCCTGGGGCCAGTTGTTCTCTGTCATCTTCGCTCTCTTTTCAAGATCGGCTGCTGATCACAAACCAGCAATAACTGGAGACTCAATAGTAAGCATAATTACTAATAAATAGTAAGCACCCTTTCTTTGTTTTTGCGGCGGGGGGTCTTGCTGCGCGGGCAGATCACGGTGGATGGGCGACCCTGCTCCGCCCTGATCTGCCCGTCCCGCGCGGTCCGCCCCTGGCGGGCCACGGCTCGTCCCGCGGACCGGGCCGCCCCGGCCGTGAACTAGGCTTGAAATATGAGCAGAACGGTGGATGGCTGATGGCGAAGCGGGGCAGGGCCGCCGGCCGAAGCAGCACCGAAAAGACGGCTGGAGTGGTGGAGGTGCCACAGGGCAGTCGTCCCCAGGGGCCCGTGGAGGGCGTCTACTACATCGACACGGGTGACTGTGAGCTGATCGCAGACCAGGACAACTCCAGCGGCTGGTTGCTGCGGATCAACGGCGTGATGAGTTCGCATATCGACCTGGCGGATCCGTTGTTCCTCGACTTCGAGTACATGCGCTGGATCTCGGCCCTGGTGGAATCGCGCTGGCCGCGGGAGTCCCGGCCGAAGCTGCGGGCCCTGCACCTTGGCGGCGGAGCATGCTCATTGGCGCGCTACTTTCACTCCGCCTACCCCGAGGCCCGGCAGGTGGTCGTGGAGCTCGACGGCAAGCTGGCGGAGTATGTCCGGGGCTGGTTCGACCTGCCGAAGGCGCCACTGATGCGCCTGCGCGTGGGGGAGGCGCGTGAGGTGACCGAAAGCCTCACGCCGCAGACCCGGGACGTGATCATTCGTGATGTTTTTGCCGGCTCGCTGACGCCGCGACCGCTCACCACCAAAGAGTTCAACGAGCAGGCACTGCGTGTTCTGGCCCCCGGGGGGATGTACGTGGTGAATTCCGGTGACGCGCCGGACCTGAGAAGCGCCCGCGAGGACGCCGCGACCATCGCCGAGACCTTCAAGCACACCGTGATCATCGCGGACCCGGCCATGCTCAAAGGCCGGCGGTACGGGAACATGATCATGGCCGGCAGCGACATCCCGTTCGACGACGACCACGGACTGGCGCGGCGCCTGCTGGGCGGCGCGGTGCCCGCACACATCTGGAACGATGCCAAGGTCCGGGCCTTTGCCGCCGGCGCCCCGGTCCGCCACGACCCGCCGGCCGTGGACCCGCCGACCGTGGACCCGCCCCCGCCGTCGACTGCTCCGTAACGGCCCTTTTGCGGCCCGAAAACGGCACCTACGGAGCAGCCGATGCGTTCCCTCCCCGCCCCATGAGCGCCTCACGGTGGGCCCTCGTCTCTTCGCGCAGGGCCTGCACAACCGCCGCGACGGCGGGGCGGCGCATGGAGTCGGGCCGCAGCACCATCCAGTAGGGCAATAGTTCGGCGAACTCCTCCGGCAGCAGCCGGACCAGGTCCGGATGCAGGTCCGCAGCGAAACACGGCAGGAACCCTATGCCGGCGCCGGCGCGGGTTGCCTCGATGTGGACGAAGACATTGGTGGAGCTCAGCCCGTCCCGCATCGCCGGCACCAGACGGCGCGGGGCATCCAGATCGTCCACCTGAAGCATGGAATCCACGAAGTAGACCAGCGAATGGGTGGTCAGCTCCTCGATTGTGGTGGGCGTGCCGTACTCGGCCAGATAGTCGCGGGAGGCATACATGCCGAGCATGTACTCACCGAGCCGGGCCGCTGCGGCCCGGTGCACCTGTGGTTCGCCGACCACAACTTCGATGTCCAGCCCGGAACGCTGCTGGAGCGCCCGCCGCGTCACGGTGATGATTTCCACGCTGAGACCGGGGTGATTCCGCCGGATCCTTGCCACCGCGGGGGCCGCGATGTAGGCGCTGAAGCCGTCCGTTGCGGTCATCCGGACGACGCCGGTAATCGGGTCCGGGACCCGCCCGGGCTCGTCGAGGGTCCGGACCGCCGCTTCCACGCGTTCCGCCACCTGCACCGCTTCGGCGCCCAGTTCCGTGAGCTCCCAGCCGCCCGACGCGCGGGACAGCACCCGGCCGCCCAGGGCTTTCTCCAGCGCCGCAATCCGGCGCGACACGGTGGTGTGGTTCAGTCCCAGCGATTGCGCCGCCGTGGTGAACTTCGCGGAGCGGGAGACGGCCAGGAGCACAAGCAGGTCATCCGGGTTGGGGTTCATATCTGCAATTCTGCACATACCTCGTGCCTGTTTGACCATTGAATCGCCAACTTTGTGCGGCAATACTCAGTGAAGCTGCTCAGTGCTGTGCATCGCACCTCCTCTGGGCTGTTTAGGACCGCAAACTAGAGGAGTGCAGACATGGAGAGCAGCTTGAACGGGCGCAAGGCCCTGGTGACCGGCGGAGCCGGCGGAATCGGCGCCGCCAGCGTCCGTGCCCTCGCCGCGCGCGGTGCCAAGGTGGTGATCGCTGATGTCGATGAGGCCGCGGCCACTGCCCTCGCCGACGAGGTGGGCGGCACCGCGTGGGCTGTCAACCTGCTCGACGTCGAATCACTCGAGGCCGTCAGCCTGGACTGCGACATCCTCGTCAACAACGCCGGCATCCAGCGGATCAGCCCGATCGAGGACTTCGATCCGGCGGACTTCCGCAAGATCATCACGCTGATGCTGGAAGCGCCGTTCCTGCTGATCCGCGCCGCGCTGCCGCACATGTATGCGAACAACTTCGGCCGGATCATCAACCTGTCATCCGTGCACGGGCTTCGTGCCTCGCCGTTCAAGAGCGCCTACGTTTCGGCGAAGCACGGCCTGGAAGGCCTTAGCAAGGTCACGGCGCTGGAAGGTGGCGCGCACGGCGTCACCTCCAACTGCATTAACCCCGGCTATGTCCGCACGCCGCTGGTCGAGTCGCAGATCGCGGACCAGGCCAAGGTGCACGGGATCCCGGAGTCGGAAGTGCTCACCAAAATCATGCTGACCGAGGCCGCCGTGAAGCGCCTCGTCGAGCCGGAGGAGGTCGCTTCCCTGGTGGCCTGGCTGGCGTCCGATGACGCCGGCATGGTCACCGGGGCGAGCTACACGATGGACGGCGGCTGGTCAGCGCGCTGACCGGCTGTTGGTCATTCAGTGGTGTCGTCACCGACCTGATCCTGGGTGGTGGCGGGTTCGGTGGAGCGTCGGATGTAGTCGTTGACCGCTTCCTCGGGTACGCGGAACGAGCGTCCCACCCGCACGGCTGCTATGGCGTGTGCCTTCACCAGCCGGTAGACGGTCATCTTGGACACGCGCATCGCCGCAGCGACCTCCGCGATGGTCAGGAAATGGGAGGAAACGTTCGCTGCGCTCATATCTTCGTGCCCGTCCACTATTCGGGGTACCGGAGTTGCCGGTAATCGTAAAAGACGACATGCCCCTGCGGGTTGCCGGAGGTCCGGAGGCCAACATAGGGGGTTTCGATCACGGCCACAGTGCCCAGGTGCCGGCCGTTGAACGGATCATCCCCGATCACCACCTGGCCCACCCGGAACGGGATTCGCTGGGTTCTGGCGCGGCTGATCGTGTTCGACAGCAGGCGTGCCATGCCGCGTCGCTGGTGTTGTCTCTGCGGAGATGCTTGGGACCCCATCGGAACCACTCCTTCGGAAAGCGCAGTGTGACTCTCGGCGGGTTCCGGACCAGCTTTGGGAGTGCTCCCCAGCCAGCGTCCCGGGCGGTCCGGTCCAGCCGTGAAGCAACTGTAGCCGCCAGCCCCTTTCGTCACACGAGTAACTTCTACCCCTGATCGACGGGGCACCACTTAGGCTGCCGCGTCGACTACTTGCCGGACGGGGGCTCCGCCGCGTTCGCGACCAGGACGAGCGTCCCGCCCAGTCCAACCATCATCACGCCGCCGGTGGTTGCCAGGGCCGCGATCCGTCGTGGTGAGCTGGCGAACCAGCGGCGGGCCGTACCGGCGATCAGCGCCCAGCCGCTGTCGGAGGCCAGCGCAATCGCGAGGAAGAGGCCTCCCAGCGTCACCAGCTGCAGTGGAATGGCGCCGGCCGAGTAGTCCACGAACTGCGGCAGCACGGCGACGAAAAAGACAATCGATTTGGGATTGGTGGCACCCACGATGAACCCCTCGCGAATGATCCGGAACGTCGACGCCGGACGCGGTTCGGGCGCCGCCGTCGGGCCTCCGCCCCCGTGCCGGATGGCCTGGATTCCGAGGTAGATGAGATAGGCCGCTCCGGCGAACTTGACCACCCCGAAGAGGAACACGGACTGGGCCAGCAAGGCTCCCACCCCCAGCGCAACGGCGGCGATCTGCAGCAGCTCCCCGGCGGCGTTGCCCAGCACGCTCAGGAGGCCGCCCCTGCGGCCCAGGGCCAGCGTCCGCCCGATCACGAACAGCACGCTGGGTCCCGGCACGGCGATCAGGACAAGAGCCGCGAAGGAAAAGGCCACGAGGTTCGTGGTGGGGACCATGTCTGATTTTAATCCTGCAGGCGAGTCTCGGTCAGTTCCGGACTTGGCCGCGGCCTACCGGAGGGGTGCCGGCCGTGGTAGAACCGACCCGGGTCTCAACTCCATCGGACAGCGTAATGAAAGGCGCCATGAAAGCCATCGTCCAGGACGTGTACGGCTCCGCGGACACCCTGGAGCTGCGCGACGTCGACACTCCGGTTCCCGGCGACGACGACGTGCTGATCCGGGTGCAGGCCGCCGGCGTCGAGCAGGGGGTCTGGCACCTGATGTCCGGACTGCCGTATTTGACGCGGGCCTTCTTTGGGCTCAGGGCGCCCAAGACCCCGATCCGCGGCAGGGAAGTCGCCGGGCGGGTGGAGGCGGCGGGGCGGAATGTCGACGGGTTCCGTCCAGGGGACGAGGTGTTCGGCACGGCTGAGGGATCGTTTGCCGAATTTGTCTGCGCCAAGCCGGACAAGATCGCCCTGAAGCCGGTGAAAGCCGGCTTCGAGCAGGCTGCCGTCGTGCCCATATCGGGCACGACGGCGCTGCAGGGCCTCCGTGACAGCGGCCGGCTCCGGCCCGGGCAGGACGTCCTGGTCATCGGAGCCGGCGGAGGAGTGGGCTCCTTTGCCGTGCAGCTCGCCAAGGCGCTCGGAGCACGCGTGACCGGCGTGTGCAGCACCGCGAAGGTGGAACTGGTCCGGTCGATCGGTGCCGATCACGTTATTGACTACCGGCGCGACGACTTCGCGGACGGCGCGAGGCAGTTCGACCTCATTCTGGATACGGCCGGCAACCGCCCGCTTTCCGTGCTGCGGCGCGCGCTCAAACCCCGGGGGACCCTCGTGATCGTCGGAGGCGAAGGAGGAAACCGCTGGACCGGGGGATTCGAGCGCTCCCTCCGGGCGGCTCTGCTTTCCCTCTTTGTCAGCCAGAAACTCACGGGCCTGATGGCAAGGGAGCGTCAGGCGGACCTCCGCTTCCTCGCCCAGCTCATCGACGCCGGCTCCGTCACGCCGGTCATCGACAAGAGCTATCCGCTGGGCGAGGCTCCGGAAGCGATCCGGTACATGCACGCCGGCTCCGCCCGCGGCAAAGTGGTTGTGACCGTCTGAGCACCAAGTCCGCAGTGCGGACCCGACCGCCGCGCGGGGCGGGCAGCCTAACGGTATCCCGTCGCGTCCGCCGGCAGGCCCGCCTCCTGGACCTCCACGAGATACCGCCAGCAGTCGGGCCGTGAGCCATCGAGGTCAGTGAAGCCGTAGTCGCCGGCCAGGCCGCCCGAGGAATAGGAACCACCGCTGCGGCTGAGCACGCCGGGGTCGGCGGCCAGCGCGGCCACGGCACGCCCGACGAAGTGCGGGCTTTCGGAGATCGCGGCAAAGTGCGGCTGGGCGGCGGCGGCATCCCGCCAGTTCGCCTCCGTGACGCCGAACGCCTCAAGCATCATCTCGGAACGCATCCAGCCGGGGGTGAGGGCCACCGCCGCGCAACCATGGGGCCGCAGCTCCTCCGCCTGGCTGTAGGCGAGCCGGAGGACGGCGGCCTTGACGAGGTCGTAGAACACCGAGACCCGGTAATGCCCCGCGTTGTATTCGCGCGTCCCGTCAGTCATCTCCACCACGAGGCCGCCGGGGCGGCGAACCAGCAGCGGCAGGGCGAAGTGGCTTGTGATCAGGTGCGTGTCGACACCCGTGTGCAGCATCCGCAGCCCGGAGTCCAGATTGTGCGCCCAGACCGGTGTGTTCCATTCCATCCGGCGCTCGCCGCCCCAGATGTCGTTCACCAGGATGTCCAGCCGGCCCTCGTCGGCGTCGATCTGCCACACGAGCGCTTCCACTTCGGCCGGCTGGAGATGGTCGACGGCGACGGCGACGCCCTTTCCGCCGGCGGCTGTCACCAGTTCCGCGGTCTCCTCGATCGTCTCCGGCCGGTCGTACTCGGACCGCCGCCCCCGCGCTGAGCGCCCGGTGCAATACACCACGGCTCCGGCCTCGCCAAGCGCGACGGCGGTGCCGCGGCCGGCGCCGCGCGTCGCCCCGGCCACTAGCGCCACCTTGCCCGACAGCGCCGGTTTCCTTCCACGCATCGCGGATCCTCCCTGCCTGTGCGGCCAACATGCCCATCGAAGCAGCTCCGCCCGGCGAGCGGACAGGGGCGGAAGCCCCGGCCGCCCGCCGCCGCAGTTCCCGGCTGGCCCAGCATTGTCCGGGATTACAGACACTTCCCCGCGGGCCGGGCTGTTCCCGGAGCGAGGTCCGGCGCATGCTTAAGTACGGGGTACCGGACGCCGCAGCAACTGAAGAGGATCAATGCCCGCCACGAGCACCACCACGCCCGCCTCAGCCGCGCCCAGAGCCGCCCCGGCCAGGGCGGCCTCCAAGGTTCCGGCGGCCGAAAACACGCTCCGCATCCTCAAACTGCTGGCCTCGAAACGGGGGCCGATGGCGGCGTCGAACATTGCCACCGCGCTGGACCTCCCGCGCTCCAGCGTCTACCACCTGCTCGGCGTGATGGAGGCAAACGGATTTGTGCTGCACTTGCATGAGGAACAGCGCTACGGCCTCGGTATCAGTGCCTTCGAGCTCAGCTCGGCCTATTCGCGGCAGGAGCCGCTGTCCCGGTTGGGCCGGCCGATGCTCGCCTCGCTCGTGGACGTGATCGGCGAAAGCGCCCATCTCGCCGTGCTGCACGGCCGCGACGTGCTCTACATCGTCGAGGAGCGGGCCAAGAACCGCCCGTCCCTCGTGACCGACGTAGGGGTCCGGCTGCCGAGCCACCTGACCGCCAGCGGCCGCGCCATCCTGGCCGCGCTGCCGAAGTCGCAGGTTCGGGCGCTGTACCCCAACGCCGCCGCCTTCAGCGCCCGGCACGAGACCGAATCGCCGATCATGAAGTACTCGGCGCTCTCCTCGCATCTGGACCAGGTTCGGCAGCGCGGCTATGCGACCGAACACGGGGAGGTGACGCCCGGGTTCGGCTCGATCGCCGCCGCCGTCACGGACCACGTGGGGTGGCCGACCGCCGCCGTCGCCGTGACCTTCCTTGAGGAGAAGCTGCCCCCGGAGCAATGGCCGGTCCTGGCCGCCCGGGTGCAGAAGGTCGCCGACGAGCTCTCAGTCCGGATCCACGGCCGCCCGCAGCCCACCTGACCCACCCACCACACCCCCCGTTGTCAACCCTCCAACCTCCCGTTGCGCTATCACTTTGAGCGCTCATCCGGGCATTTTGGGGACCGGAAGTGATAGCGCAACGTGCGGCAAGGGGAGGCCGCGGGCGGGTCTGGAATCCCGGACAGCACCGGCCCGCAGGCCCTGTTTCCGCGGTTCCGGACAGGCTTTAGTTGATACAGAACCTCATTTCGCCGAACCACCTGGGAAACAAAGAAGGAGTCCTCATGGCATCCGCCGATTTCACCACCGGTGCCCGCCCGGTCAAAGCAGCCCGCGGCACCGAGCTCACCGCCAAGAGCTGGCAGACCGAAGCCCCGCTGCGCATGCTCATGAACAACCTGGACCCCGAGGTCGCCGAACGCCCCGATGACCTGGTGGTCTACGGCGGAACCGGCCGCGCCGTCCGCTCCTGGGCCGCGTTCGACGCGATCACCCGCACCCTGGAAACCATGGAAAAGGACGAGACCCTGCTGGTCCAGTCCGGCAAACCGGTCGGTGTCTTCCGCACCAACGAATGGGCCCCGCGGGTGCTGCTGGCCAACTCCAACCTCGTCGGCGACTGGGCGAACTGGCCCGAGTTCCGCCGGCTCGAGGCCGAGGGCCTGATGATGTACGGCCAGATGACCGCCGGGTCCTGGATCTACATCGGCACCCAGGGCATCCTGCAGGGCACCTTCGAGACCTTCGCCGCGATCGCCCGCAAACTCACCGGCGACGAAAACGGCACCCTCGCCGGCACCCTGACCCTGACCGGCGGCTGCGGCGGCATGGGCGGCGCCCAGCCGCTCGCTGTCACCCTGAACGACGGCGCCTGCCTGATCGTCGACGTCGACGAAAGCCACCTGCGCCGCCGCCTCGGCAAGCGCTACCTCGACGAAGTCGAAACGGACCTCGACGCCGCGATCGCCAAGGTCCTCACGGCGAAGCAGGAGTGCCGCGGCTGGTCCGTGGGCTACGTCGGCAACGCGGCCACCGTTTTCCCGGAGATTCTGCGCCGCCACAATTCCGGCGAGCTTACGGTCGATATCGTCACGGACCAGACCTCCGCCCATGATCCGCTGAGCTACCTCCCCGAAGGCATCTCGGTGGAGGAATGGCACCGCGAGGCCGCCGCCGATCCGGAGGGCTTCACCAAGAAGGCCCAGGCCTCCATGGCCAAGCACGTCCAGGCCATGGTCGAGTTCCAGGACGCCGGCGCCGAGGTCTTCGACTACGGCAACTCGATCCGCGACGAGGCCCGCAAGGGCGGCTACAACCGCGCCTTCGAGTTCCCCGGCTTCGTCCCGGCCTACATCCGGCCGCTGTTTTGCGAGGGACTCGGCCCGTTCCGCTGGGTGGCGCTCTCCGGCGACCCCGAAGATATCCGCGTCACCGATGAAGCAATCAAGGAACTGTTCCCCGAGAACAAGCACCTGCACCGCTGGATCGACGCCGCCGCCGAGCGGGTCGAGTTCGAAGGGCTGCCCGCGCGCATCTGCTGGCTCGGCTACGGCGAGCGCGCCAAGGCCGGGCTGCTCTTCAACCAGCTCGTCAAGGAAGGCAAGGTCAAGGCGCCGATCGTGATCGGCCGCGACCACCTGGACTCCGGTTCCGTCGCCTCCCCGTACCGCGAAACAGAGGCCATGGCGGACGGATCGGACGCCGTTGCCGACTGGCCGCTGCTCAACGCCCTGCTCAACACCGCCTCCGGCGCCACCTGGGTCTCCATCCACCACGGCGGCGGCGTCGGCATCGGCCGCTCCATCCACGCCGGCCAAGTCTCGGTCGCGGACGGCACCGACCTTGCCGCGCAGAAACTCGAACGCCTGCTCACCAACGACCCCGGCATGGGTGTCATCCGCCACGTCGACGCCGGCTACGACCGCGCCGTCGAGGTCGCCAAGGAACGCGGCGTCCGCATCCCCATGAACGAAGGAACCACCAAGTGACCATCACCACCCACGAACCGCTCACCGTCACCCTCGGCTCGAGCGGCGTCACGCCCGAGGACGTCGTCGCAGTTGCCCGCCACAACGCGCAGGTAACCATCGCCTCCGAAGCCCTCGACGGCGTCGCCAAAGTCCGTGCCCACATCGACGACCTGGCCCTCAGCGAGGTCCCGGCCTACGGCATCTCCACCGGCTTCGGGGCCCTGGCCAACCGGCACATCCCCAACGAGCTGCGCACCCAACTGCAAAAGTCGCTGATCCGCAGCCATGCGGCCGGCATGGGCCCGGCCGTGGAACGCGAAGTAGTCCGCGGCATCATGTTCCTGCGCGCGAAGACCCTCGCCTCCGGCCGCACCGGCGTCCGCCCCGTGGTGCTGCAGACCATGGTGGACGTACTCAACGCCGGCATCACCCCGGTGGTCCGCGAATTCGGCTCGCTCGGCTGCTCGGGTGACCTCGCGCCGCTGTCGCACTGCGCCCTCGTCCTCATGGGCGAAGGCGAAGCGATGGGCCCCGACGGCGAACTGTACGGCGGCAAGGGCGGCCGCCCCGTCGCGGAACTCCTCGCCGAACACGGGATCGAACCCGTCACCCTCGCCGAAAAGGAGGGCCTCGCCCTGGTCAACGGCACCGAAGGCATGCTGGGCATGCTGCTGATGGCCATCGCGGACATCCGCCAACTGCTCACGACGGCGGACATCACCGCCGCCCTCAGCGTCGAGGCGCTGCTCGGCACCGACCAGGTGTTCCTGCCCGAGCTGCACGCCGCGCTGCGCCCGCACCCGGGCCAGGCCGCCTCCGCGGACAACATGCTCCGGGTCCTGTCCAACTCCCCGATCGTGGCCTCGCACCGGATCAACGACACCAAGGTCCAGGACGCCTACTCACTGCGCTGCGCCCCCCAGGTGGCGGGCGCCGTCCGCGACACCGTTGACTACGCAGCCCTGGTCGCCTCCCGCGAACTCGCCGCCGCGATCGACAACCCGGTGGTCCTGCCCGACGGCCGGGTCAGCTCGAACGGGAACTTCCATGGCGCCCCGGTGGCCTACGTGCTGGACTTCCTGGCCATCGCCGTCGCGGACCTCAGCTCCATCGCCGAGCGCCGGACCGACCGCATGCTGGATCCGGCCCGCTCGCACGGGCTGCCGGCCTTCCTCGCAGCGGACCCCGGCGTCGACTCCGGCCTGATGATCGCCCAGTACACCCAGGCCGGGCTTGTCTCGGACAACAAGCGGCTGGCTGTGCCGGCGTCGGTGGACTCGATTCCAAGCTCCGCAATGCAGGAGGACCATGTCTCGATGGGCTGGCACGCGGCCCGCAAACTCCGCCGCGCGGTCGAGAACCTGCGCCGTGTCCTGGCGATCGAACTCGTGACCTCGGCGCGGGCGCTGGACATCCGGTCCCAGCTCTCCGGCGGGGAGCTCACCCCGGGACCCGCGGGCACCGCCGTGATCGCCGCACTGCGCGGGGTCGTCGACGGTCCGGGCACCGACAGGTTCCTCGCGCCGGAACTTGAAGCCGCGGATCTCCTCGTGGCTTCAGGCGAGGTCCGGGCGGCAGCCGAATCCGCCGTCGGAAATCTCGCTTAAAGGAAAACAAAATGCAGTTTGTGTGAATAATTCCCACAAACTGCGAAATAGTGGGCAACACGGCCAGCGGAGACCCGGGAACTGTAGTAGAAATGAAAACTCACACCAACGAAGTTGTGACAAAGAACATATACAAAGGGGTAGAAGTTCATGAAAGCACGCGGGACGGTTATGTCCGGACGCCAGGCGTCGGCCACCACAGTTTCCGACTGGCGGAGCCTGTCGCCCGGCGACCGGGTCGAAATCCTCAAGCACGCCCAGATTTTGGCAGCCGGGGAGGTCGAAGAAGTCTCACTGAGCGGCAATGTCCTCTGGCTGGTCCCTCTGGTACCTTCCGAAACAGAGTTGTTCCTGAAGTCCGACGGCGTGGAAGTCCGGCGAAGCTAGCCGCACCGGTCCCATCAGAAAGTCCCTGCCCTAATCGGCGGGGGCTTTCTGCGTTCCGACAAGGGTCAGGCGCAGGCCGCCGTTCGTCGTTAGCGATAATCCGGGCATCCCAGGACAAAGCGTCGCAGCCTGCGGATAGGATGGTGCCACGAAGTCTTGGGGGATAACTTCCGGGATGTTTTTTCGCCGTCCTGCCGTCGTTGACCGGACAGGACCCGTCGTTCCAGGAGTTGTTCCAGCTTGATCCTCAAGACATTCGGATGGTCGTTCGCGGTCACCATCATTGCGTTAGTGGTCGCATTTTTTTATGGCGGGCCCGAGGCGCTCATCCTCTGCATCATCCTGGGCATTCTTGAAGTCAGCCTGAGTTTCGACAACGCGGTCGTCAACGCCCGAATTCTCGAGCGGATGAACGCGTTCTGGCAGAAGATGTTCCTCAGCGTCGGCATCATCATTGCCGTGTTCGGCATGCGCATCCTGTTCCCGCTCCTGATCGTCGGCGTCACAGCGGGCCTGAACCCCGTGGAAGCCGTCACCCTGGCGATGGAAAAGGGTGACCCGCATACCCCCGGCAGCTACGGGTACCTGCTGCACGAGGCGCACCCGCAGATCGCGGCCTTCGGCGGAATGTTCCTGCTGATGCTGTTCCTGGACTTCATCCTCGCGCACCGTGACATCAAGTGGATCAAGTTCCTTGAAATCCCGCTGGCCAGGCTGGGCAAACTCGAGGGCGCATCCCTGATCGCAGGCATGGCAGCGCTGGCCATCGCCGGCGCCGTCTCGGGCGAGAAGCAGGGCATCGTGCTCCTCTCGGGCCTGCTGGGCATGATCACGTACTTCCTGGTGAACGGCCTCGGCAACCTCTTCGACGTCGATGCCGACGGCGACGTCGACGCGGCGGACGCGGACCGCGTGGTTCACTCCGGTCCCTCCGGTTCCGCCAAACTGGCCGGCAAGGCCGCCTTCATGCTCTTCCTCTATCTCGAGGTCATCGACGCGTCCTTCTCGTTCGACGGCGTGATCGGCGCCTTCGCCATCACCTCGGACCCCATCATCATTGCTCTGGGACTGGGCTTCATCGGCGCCATGTTCGTCCGCTCGCTGACCGTTTTCCTGGTCCGGGAGGGAACGCTGGACGAATACGAATACCTGGACCACGGCGCGCACTGGGCCATCGGCGCCCTGGCGGTCATCCTGCTGATCACCATCGTGACCCCGATCAACGAAATCATCACCGGCCTCATCGGCGTGGTCTTCATCGGCGCCGCCTTTACCGGATCGATCCTGCGCAACCGCCGCGCCAGCGCCGCCAAGCAGGACGAAACACTCGAGCCGGCGAACGCGTAGGGCCAGCTCGCCGGCAGCACGTACCAAGCAGTAGCCACGACTAGGAAAGCGAGTAATTCAATGGGTTTGAGTTTGCAAAAAGGACAGTCGCTGTCGCTCACCAAGCAGAACGGCGAGTCCCTGACGAACGTCCGGCTGGGTCTGGGGTGGGACTCCGCTGTCCCGGCCAAGAAGGGGTTTTTCGGCGGAACGAAGACCGTTGAGATCGACCTGGATGCCTCGGCCATCATGTTCGACGCCGACGGCAAGCACCTGGACACGGTCTTCTTCAACCAGCTCACCAGCAAGGACGGAGCCGTCCGCCACGCCGGGGACAATCTCACCGGCGCCGGCGACGGCGACGACGAGACCATGATGGTCAACCTGCCCGCCGTCTCACCGGCGGTCCAGCACATCGTGTTCGTCATCACCAGCTACAGCCAGCAGACCTTCGACATGGTCCAGAACGCGTTCTGCCGGGTCATCGACGACTCGGCCGCGGGCAGCCCGGAAGTTGCCCGTTACTCCCTGACCGAGTCCGGCCGGAACACGGCCATGGTCATGTCAAAGCTTTCACGGAACGGCAACGCCTGGACCTTCCAGGCGATCGGCACTCCGGCCAACGGCCGCACGGCCGGGGATGTCCTCGGCGCCGCAGCCTCCGCCCTGTAGTCCGACGGGACCCCGGGGCTCCTGGGGCCCTTCGAACGCACCCACCAAACTGAAGGAGAACCTCGTGTCCAGCCTGACTTTGAGCAAGGGCAGCAACCTGTCGCTGACGAAAGCCGACCCGGGACTTCGCAAAGCGATGATCGGTCTTGGCTGGGATCCGCGGACCACCGCCGGCGAGCAGTTCGACCTCGACGCCTCGGCTCTGCTGGTCCGCGCGGACGGTAAGGTGCGCTCCAACGCCGATTTCATCTTCTACAATCAGCTGTCCTCGCCGGACGGATCGGTCGTTCACCAGGGCGACAACCGCACAGGTGAAGGCGATGGCGACGACGAGCAGGTCCTGATCGACCTTGACGCCGTGGCGCTGGACATCGAGAAGATCGTCATCGTGGTGTCGATTGACCAGGCCGAGGCCCGCCGCCAGAACTTCGGCCAGGTCCGCGACGCGTTCTGCCGCGTCGTGAACCAGGAGACGGACAACGAGGTGGTGCGCTACGACCTTACCGAGGACGCAGCCGCCGAAACCTGCATGATATTCGCTGAAATCTACCGCCATAACGGCGAGTGGAAATTCCGCGCGGTCGGCCAGGGCTACGCCTCAGGCCTCCGTGGCGTTGCCACGGACTTCGGCATCGCGCTGGACTAGACGACGGCTGGTCCGGGAAACCCGGGCCACGCAGTCACCACTCCACCCAGACTGAACAAGGAGAACAACCAATGGCTGGACTGACCCTCACCAAAGGCAGCAACCTCTCGCTCACCAAGACCGATCCGGGGCTCAATAAAGTCCTCGTCGGGCTGGGTTGGGATCCCCGCACGACCACCGGCGACGCCTTCGACCTGGATGCGTCGGCGCTGCTGCTCGGCGCGGACGGCAAGGTCCGCAGCTCCGCGGACTTCATCTTCTACAACCAGCCGGCCGCCGCCGACGGTTCGGTAGTGCACAAGGGGGACAACCGTTCCGGTGACGGCGAGGGCGACGACGAAGTGGTCGCCGTCGAACTCTCGGCCGTCGGCGCGGATGTTGAGCGGATCCTCTTCGTGGTTTCGATCGACCAGGCGGACACCCGCCGGCAGAACTTCGGCCAGGTGCGCTCCGCGTACTGCCGTGTTGTCAACCAGGAAAGCGACGCGGAAGTTGTCCGCTACGACCTGAGCGAGGACGCTGCGCCGGAGACCTGCATGATCTTCTCGGAGCTCTACCGGCACAACGGCGAGTGGAAGTTCAAGGCCGTCGGGCAGGGATACGCCACCGGCCTCGCCGGGATTGCCGCGGACTTCGGCGTCCAGCTCGGCTAAGCACTAGCGACCACAGAAAGAGAGACGGACCAATGAGCATGCAACTCACCCCGCCCGAGGCCGCGGCAGCGACGCCGCTGGTACTGAACGCGCCGGAAAGCATTGACATCGTCAAGGTGGACGACGCTCCCGGCATGGTTCCGGTCCCAGCTGAACGCCAGCAGGAGATCAACGCCCAGGCGCGTGCCTTCATCAGCGAGGTGTCCGCGATGAGCCCGTTCAGCCCGGAGTACTCCAGCAAGATCGATGGCATCAACCGGCTCGCCGGCCAGCAGCTCGTGGCCTCCGCCAGCACCTCAAGCCGGCTGCTGGAGCGGTCGTCCACGTCGCTGGCCGGCGCAAAGAAGTCCGGCAGCAACGCCCAGGTGCAGGTTGCCTCAACGCTCGGTGAGCTTCGTTCCACCGTGGAGGACCTGACGCCGAACAACTCCGACCTGAGCGTCGGCCGGAAGATCCTGGGGATCATCCCGGGCGGCAACAAGCTTGCGAAGTATTTCCAGAAATACGAGAGTGCGCAGACCCAGCTGGACAAGATCATCAAGTCGCTGATGGCTGGCCAGGACGAGCTGCTCAAGGACAACGCCTCCCTCGCACAGGAAAAGACCCAGCTGTGGGAGACCATGCAGGGACTGAGCGAATATGCAGTGTTCGCCAAGGCCCTGGATACTGCAACGGCCAGCAGGATCGATGAGATGAAGTTGCAGGGCCAGATCGAAGAGGCGGGCAAACTCGACTCCGACGTGCTGTACCCGATCCGCCAGCGCCACCAGGACATCCTGACCCAGTTGGCCGTCTCGGTTCAGGGCTATCTGGCCATCGACATGATCCGCAAGAACAACACCGAACTGATCAAGGGCGTTGAACGGGCCCGCACGACGACGATCTCCGCGCTGCGGACCGCCGTCATTGTGGCCCAGGCCCTGGCGAACCAGAAGATGGTGCTGGATCAGATCGACGCCATCAACACGACGACGAACAACATGATCCTCAAGACTTCCGAGATGCTCAAGGACCAGACCGCGCGGATCCACCAGCAGGCCGCGAGTTCCGGCGTCAGCGTGGAAACGCTGCAGAAGGCGTTCGACAACGTGTTCCAGACCATGGACGCCATCGACACCTTCCGCTCCCAGGCCAACAAGAGCATGGAAGGCACTGTTCAGGCCCTCGAAACCGGACTGGAACGGGCCCGCCCCTACCTGGACAGGGTGCGGCAGCAGGAGGGGAATTAGTGGTCATCAGCCCTGAGCAATAGGCTTACGGGCTATGGTCGCAAAATTCTTAGGCTCCCTGTTCGGCGGCGGGGCGGTATCCCGCTCCGCCGCGGCCGCCGGTGCCGAATCTCCAGCCCCTGCCGATCCGGCTGCGGACGAGCTGACAGTCACCGGCGCCGCGCTCGAGGAGCTGCGGCGGACGGTCCTGGGCAATGGCGCAGAACTGCCCACCGTCGTGGTGTCACAGGTGCTGCAGCTGGCCGACGTCCTGGGTGCCCTCATCCGGTACATCGGCCGGTCGGGGGCGTCGACGGAGCAGCAGGTCCTGCTAAATGCCGTCATCACCGACTATCTGCCGTCCCCACTGCGGGCATATTTGAAGCTGGCAGCTGCCTCGCGCACGGACGATTCGGCCGACACGGCGGTATTGCTGGAACAGTTCGACACGCTTTACTCGACCGTCGGGAACCTGGACAACCAGGTCCGCACGGGGGCCATTACGGAACTGGCAGTCCACGGCCAGTTCCTCAGGGACAAGTTTGATATTGATGGTCTTCATCTGGAAGGACGCTAGTGGCTTCGATGGTCGCGGGCAGCAACGCCGCCCTCACTGCAGAGAACCCTGGACTGGAGAAGGTGCTGCTGGGAATCGGCTGGGACCTGGTCCCGAGCCGGGGTCCGCAGGCCGAGCTGGTTCCCATGGCGATCATGTGCGGGTCGGACGGCCGAGCCATTTCGGATGACCACCTGGTCTTCTTTAACCAGATCGCCAGCCCCGACGGCAGCATTTCCTTCGCCGGGGAGGAGGACCAGGAGCAGATCGACGTCGACCTCAACCGGGTGCCCGAGACGGTCCACAAGATCGCAGTCCTGCTTTATGTGGATCCGGAGGTGCGGGGTCCCGGGACCTTCGGCGCCGTCAAGGACGCCTACCTGCGGGTCGCCACCGAACAAAACCGCGAGCTCCTGCGGTTCACGGTGCCGAGGGGCAACCTCGACAAGATCAACGCCATGATTCTCGGCGAGCTGTACCGGCACGCGGGGGGCTGGAAGTTCCGCGCTCTTGGCCAAGGTTACGAGGCCGGACTCGCAGCCGTTGCCGCCGACTTCAAGTTGAAGCTCTGAGCATGGCTTTGAACCGAACCGCGGTGCGGACGGACATCGGATACCTCAGCCGGCGCCGGAAGCCGGTGCCGCAGCCCGAGCCCGCACGGCCGCCGTCGCACACTATGGCCCCGCCCCTGGACCCCGCCCCGCCCCTTGGCCCAGGGGCCAGCCGGGCGGGTTCCGCCGGACTCACGCTCGGGGCCAGCCCGACGTTCACACCGTCCACGAAAGCCACAGCGGCGTCAAGGCCGGCCCCCCGGCCCGCTCCGGCGGCGTCGGAGCGGCTGTTTCCGGCTCCGGACTTCGGCAGCGTCCGTGAGTTGGGGGAGGCGAACCCCGTGGTGCGCCTCAACGCAAGGCAGTCCGCGGTGGGCTCGCTCCTGGTGGCCGGGGTTCGCTCGGTGGCCTGGGAGGACCAGCAGTTCACCACGGGCGCCCAACACTCGGAGGGGCACAAGGCGGGCACCCCCGTCGTCACTCCCGGAAACCGGCCCCTGGCCGGCGTCCAGGACGGGGCCGGCATCGTGTCCCTGCGCCACGTCCGGCTGCTGCGCCGCGCCCTGTTCGTCGCGGGGGAAAGCCCGCTGACGGTCGGAGTCTTCGACGGCGCGGCCGCCGCGGTTGCCGCCCGGAACGATGCCGGCTTGCGGAGCGTTCTGTATGTCGTGCGGGTCGGCGCAGTCCTTGAGCTTCGCGCCGAGTTCGTCCCGGCAGACGCCTCCGACGCAGCCATCTGGGCTATTTTCGGTTTCACCATGACCACTCCACTGGACCAACGGGTCCTCCTGCGCTGATCCGGCAGCGCGCTACTGCCAACCACTAGGGGACAATGCAGCACTTCAAAGCCTTGGCCGAATCCGTCAAGGAACGGCTATTCCACCTGCGCCCTGAACACCTCCACCGTGCCTCGGACCCAGGCCTGCTGGCCGTCGCGCTGGGTGCCACCCTGTACTCGCCCGCCACCAGAAGCTCGCTGGCACAGGGAATCCGGAAACAAGCCGGGGCGGGATGCCTCAGCACCGTTGTCTGCCTCGAAGACGCCGTCCCCGACGAGGAAGTGCCCGCCGCGGAGGAGAACCTGCTCGCCGCTCTGGCCGAACTGTCCCAGGACGATCCGGGCGAGCTTCCGCTGATCTTCATCCGCTGCCGTACGCCCGAGCAGCTGCTCGACGTCGGACGCCGGGCAGGTGACGCGCTCAGGGTCGTCTACGGCTTCGTCCTGCCCAAGTTCGAGAACGAAACAGGGCGCGGGCGGGCCTTCCTGGCGGCACTGCAGCTGTTGAACGAAGAAGCCGGACGCACCGGTGCCTCAGCGGAACAGGCCCTGCGGGCGATGCCGATCATCGAGGACCTGTCGACCACCCATCTGGAGTCACGCGTCCGGGTGCTGACGGACAACCTGGCCCTGGTCGAAGAGTTCCGTGAGCTCGTGCTGTGCGTCCGGATTGGTGCCACGGACATGTCCAGTGCCTTTGGCCTGCGGCGTTCCCGCGATCTGACCATCTACAACGTCAAAGTCGTCGCGAACATCATCGGCGACGTCGTGAACATCTTCGGCCGCCCGGATGACGGCTGGGTCATCTCCGGCCCGGTCTGGGAACACTTCGTCAATACCGAGCGGGTCCTGCGGCCTCAATTGCGGTCCACGCCGTTTGAAGCCGCCAACGAAGCCGGGCTCCGGAAGCGCATCCTGATGGACAACCTGGACGGCCTGATCCGCGAGATCGAACTGGATCTCGCCAACGGCCTGCTGGGCAAGACCGTCATCCATCCCAGCCATGTGCCCGTGGTGCACGCCATGTGCGTCGTGAGCCACGAGGAGTACCTCGATGCCCTGGACATCGCCGGAAGCGCAGGGGGAGGCGTGCAGGCATCCTCGTATGGCAACAAGATGAATGAGCTGAAGCCGCATCGTGCCTGGGCGGAGCGAACCCTGTTGCGTGCCAGGGCCTTCGGCGTCGCGAGGCCCGGAGTCAATTTTGTCGAACTACTGGAAGCGAGCATGCGGTGAAGCAACTCTCGACGGACGCTCCGTGGAGCGGTGGCTACGTGCGCGATGCCCTCGGCGTCGACGTGGCCTCAGACCCCGGTCGCAGCGTGCTGCCCGTGAAGTCCCTGGTCGGTCTGGCGCTGCGGCGCAATCCCAAACGGGCCCACCTGCTGGTCTCCCTGGTACTCGCCAAGCACGTTCCCACCGAACCCGGGATCGCGACGTCGGCGGGCCAGCTCCTGGGGCTCCTGGTCCGCAGGGAACTCCAGGACTTCGTCGCCGGGGACCCGGATGCCGCCGCCGGAGCGCTGACCGCCGTCATTGACGAGGCCGCGGAGCGGCTGGGGCGCCTGCTGGACGGGGAGTCATGCCCCGACGGCGGGACCACCCCGAACGCCGAACGATGCACCAGGCTGGCGGCCGTGGCAGGCCTGTGCGAACTGCTCGCCCGGCAGCACACGGACCTTCCCGGCGTCGTGACTATCGGTTACGCGGAAACCGCCACCGGGCTGGGCCAGTTGGTGGCCGGGCAACTGGGGACCTACTACATCCACTCCACCCGGCACAGCAGCAGCGGGGTCGAGCCGTACGGCGCATTCGAGGAAATGCATTCGCACGCAACCTCCCATCAGCTGCTGCCAACCAGCCGCGCCGCCCTAAATCAGGCCGAAACCGTGGTCCTGGTGGATGACGAGCTGAGCACCGGCGCCACGATCATCAACACCATCCGCGAACTGCACCGCACCGCCCCGCACCGCCGGTACATCGTCGCCTCCCTGGTGGACCTGCGCTCCCCGGCGGACCGGGACCGCCTTGAGGAACTGGCACGCGAACTCGGCACTGGCATCAGCGCCGTGGCACTGGCGCAGGGAAGCATCCGGCTGCCGGAAACACTGGCTGCGGACGCGGCGGAGCTGATCAGCAGCCTCCCGCTCCCGTGCGCAGCGGTCCCCGGCCCGGGCCGGATCCAGACGCTGGACTTGCACGGAATCGTGCCGCCGGTCCGCAGCGCACGCTTCGGCGTTGCCGGGCGTCCCGATCCGGACCAGGCGGCGCGCATCGCGGACGCCCTCGCCGCCGCCCTTGGCAGCCGCGCCGGGGCGGGAGCCCGGGTGCTGGTCCTCGCCACGGAGGAATTCATGGCCCTGCCCCTGGCGGTCGCGGCCCGGCTGCAGGATCAGTGCCCTGACGCCGACATCCGCTATTCCACCAGTACCCGCTCACCCATCGCGGCGTTGGATAAACCGGGCTACGCGATCCGTTCCGGGATTGCCTTCGGCAGTGACGGTGACGCCCCGGACGGGCCCGGGCCGCGCTTTGCCTACAACTTTATGCACCCCGAGGGGCGCTTCGATACGGTGCTGGTCATGGCCGAACCGGGTACCGCGCCTTCCGGACTCCTGGCCCCCGGCAGGATCGCCGAGGCCGTCGCCGGCAGCGCCGACGATGTCCGGCTCGTGGTGCTGCCGGTCCAGCCGCCGTTCCCGACGCCGCTGACCGGCCCCGCCTTCGGCTCATATCAGCCGGAGGACGTGGAGTGGTTGCTGAAGGACCTGAGCTCGGCGCAACTGGAAGCACCCAGGGAGGAACGTGAAGCCGCGATCCAGTCCGGCCGGGCCAGTTACGCCGAATCGTTGCCGGAGGAGTTCGAACCCTCGCCCGAGTACGGCGCTTTGTTCCAGGCCGCGCTGGAGAGCTCGGCGGTCCGGATCGCACACGCGGTCGGAACGCTCACCGAACAGGTCCTGAAACTGCGCGGCAACGCGCCCGTGCTCGTTTCCCTTGCCCGCGCCGGAACCCCCGTGGGCATCCTGATGAAGCGTTGGGCCTGGGAAGTCCACGGGCTGAAGCTGCCGCACTATGCCGTGAGCATCGTCCGCGGGCTCGGCATCGACCAGTCCGCCCTGGGCTATCTCGCCTCCCGGCACCGCCCGGAGGACGTAATGTTCGTCGACGGCTGGACCGGGAAGGGAGCCATCGCCCGCGAACTCGCCGCCGCCGTCGAACTCTTCCGACAGACCGACGGGCCGGTGTTCCGGCCCGACCTCGCGGTGCTCGCGGATCCCGGGCGCAGCGTCCGGATCTTCGGCACCCGGGAGGACTATCTCGTCCCCTCGGCCTGCCTGAACTCGACGGTCTCCGGCCTCGTCTCACGCACCGTCTTCAACAAGGCGCTGATCGGCCCCGGCGATTTCCACGGAGCCAAGTTCTACTCCGAACTCGCCGGCAGCGACGTCTCCCGCGACTTCCTGGTGGCCGTCACGGCCCAGTTCCCCGGCGTCCGGGACGAGGTCCTGCGAGCAGCAGCCCACGCCCCTTCAGATATCGCCGGACTCCCGGACGCAGACTGGTCCGGATGGGCCGCCGTCGAGGAGATCAGCCGCAGCTTCGGCATCAACAACGTGAACCTGGTTAAGCCCGGCGTCGGCGAAACCACCCGGGTCCTCCTGCGGCGCGTGCCGTGGAAAGTTCTGGTGCGCCCCGAGGCAGTGCCGGAGCTCGCCCACGTGCTGCACCTGGCCGAACAGCGCGGCGTCGAGGTGCTGGAAGTTCCGGACCTGGCCTACAGCTGCGTCGGACTGATCCATCCGCTCCACACTCCGGGCGCAACCGGCGCCGATGGCAAGGCTGTGATCGACGTATGAACCTTGATTCAGGCGGCGCCCCGGTCATGGTGGCCAGCGACCTGGACCGTACCCTGATCTACTCGGCGAACTCCATGGCGCTCGTGGGAAGCGACCATCTGGCGCCCCGGATGGTGGTCGCTGAAGTCTATGACGCAGCGCCGCTGTCCTTTATGACCCGGGCAGCGGAGGAGCTGCTGGAAGGGATCGTGGAGCGAAGCGTCTTCGTGCCTGTCACCACCCGCACCCAGGCCCAGTTCTCCCGGGTGCGGCTGCCGGGCTCCGGCCGAGGGTACGCCGTGACCACGAACGGCGCCGTGCTCCTGCATGAGGGCGAGCCGGACCGCGACTGGTCGCGGCACATCCGGCGGTCCCTGGGGTCGGAATGTGCGCCGCTGGACGACGTGCTCGGCCACCTCACCGGCAGCGCGGCGGACCCCGCGGTCCTGCGGGTCCGGACCGCCGAAGACTACTTCGTGTACTCGATCGTTGACCGGCAGGCGCTGCCCGACGTGTACCTGGACGAGCTCAACGACTGGTGCGGCGCCCGCGGCTGGACGACGTCGCTGCAGGGGCGAAAGCTCTACTGCGTGCCGGCCCCGATCACCAAGGAAGCCGCTGTGGAGGAGGTCCGGCGGCGGAGCGGTTCGGGTCTCCTGGTTGCCGCGGGCGACTCACGCCTGGACGCGGGCATCCTTGAACTGGCGGACATCGCCATCCGTCCATCGCACGGCGAACTCCACAATGACTCGTTCAGCAGGCCGAACCTGACGGTGACGTCGGCTTCCGGAGTGATGGCCGGCGAGGAGATCCTGCGTTTCGTCAGCGACGTCCTGGCGCGGCCAGCAACCCATGGCCCGCTTGCCGGATCGTTGTCAGGGCATCCTGTGCCTAGCGGCTGACCACGGCCCGCAACAGCTTGACCGCGACGGACAATGCTGCGATGTCCACCGGGCCCGGCTTGATGGCCTCCTTGATGGTTTCCTGGATCCTGCCGAGTTGTTCGATGTTTTCGCGTTCCCAGTCGACGATGCGCTCGACCGGATCGCCTCCGGGTGTGGAGGGGCGTGGAGTACTCCGCACAACAGCCTTCGTCATGCCGGCAAGGACCAAATACATGTCGTCCCGAAGGGCCGCCCGCGCGAGGGCCTCCCAATGCGTTTCCCGCGGCAACGCCGTGATGTGTTCAAGAATGGGGACCGCCGAGATCCGCTCGAAGACGGCAAAGTACACTTCAGCCACGGCGTCCACGGGCTCCTGGAGCTCTTCCGATATGGCGGAGATGTCCAGAAGACCGTAGCTGACCAGGATCTCGGAGGCACGCACGCCCAATTCATGGGGCAGGCCGACGGCGTCGGTGTGGGCCAGTCGGATCAGCGCATGCTGCAGATTCACGCCGTGAAGGAAGCTGCCGAACTTTGGGCGCAGAAGCGACATGGGGGGCTCGAGCCGGGCCAATGCATCGGCGATTGGCTTGTCCCGGAAATCGTGGGTGACATACCACCGTGTCGAGCGGTCCAGCAGGCGGCGCATGTCGAGTGCCACCGCACACGCGTGCTCGCTGGGGATGCGTGCCGGCAGCTGGGCGAGGACTTGGGTGATTGAGTCAAAGTCCCAGATCTTGCGCATGACCACGAACCCGCGGGCCACGGCGGCCGCCGATACCGTGGTCTCCTCCATTGCCCTGAAGGCGAAGGCAACGCCCCCCAGATTGATCATGTCGTTGGCAATAACAGTGGCCACGATCTGCCGCCGCAGCGGATGCGTGGACAGCTCCTCCCCGAACCGCTCCGATAGCTGGCCAGGAAAGTAGCCGCGCACCGTCCGGGAGAACCAAGGGTCATCGGCGAGCCCGCTGAGTGTGAGTTCCCTTGCCAGCTCGATCTTGGCATACGCCGCCAGTACGGAAAGCTCCGGAGACGTCAGGCCTGCGCCGGTCTGCAGGCGGGCGTGCAGCTGCTTTGTGCTGGGCAGGCATTCAAGGTCCCTGTCCAGGTCCGTCACGGCCTCCAGCCAGTCCATGGTCCGCTCAAAGCTCGGGCTCCATCGACGGACCAGCTGGCGGTCGTTGAGGAGGAGCTCGTTCTGGTCCACATTGGTTTTCAAGACCAGGCGTCCGACTTCCTCCTGCAGGGAGTGCAGGAAGCCTGTCCTTTCCTCCGGGGACATCCTTCCCGCGGCGATCATCCGGTCGAGGAAGATCTTGATGTTCACTTCATGGTCCGAGCAGTCCACGCCCGCGGAGTTGTCGATCGCATCGGTGTTCAGCAGGACCCCGCCCAGCGCCGCCTCGACCCGGCCTCGCTGGGTGATGCCCAGGTTGCCGCCCTCGGCGATGATCCTCGTCCTCAGCTGATTGGCGTTGACGCGGATGGGATCGTTGGCCTTGTCTCCCACGTCCGCGTGGGTCTCGGTGGTGGCCTTGATGTACGTGCCGATGCCGCCGTTGTAGAGCAGGTCCACAGGTGCCAGAAGGACGGCCTTGAGCAGCTCCGGTGGGCTCATCGCCGTCGTTCCCGGCTCCAGTCCCAGTGCCAGGCGCACCGCTTCGGTGATCTCGATCGACTTCTCCAGCCGGGAGAAGACGCCGCCGCCCGTGCTGATTTTCGAGACGTCGTAGTCGGCCCAGGAGGAACGGGGAAGCCCGAACAGCCGCTGCCGCTCCGCATAGGAGGCGGCCGGATCGGGGGTTGGATCGAGGAAGATGTGCCGGTGGTCGAACGCCGCCACCAGCAGGATGTGGCGGGACAGCAGCATTCCATTGCCGAACACGTCACCGCTCATGTCGCCAATGCCCACTACCGTGAAGTCCTCGGCCGTGGAGTCGATGAGCAGCTCGCGGAAATGGTGCCGGACCGACTCCCACGCCCCGCGTGCCGTGATGCCCATCTGTTTGTGGTCATAGCCCACCGAGCCGCCCGAGGCGAAGGCATCGCCGAGCCAGAATCCGTAGTCGAGGGCCAAGGCATTGGCGATGTCCGAGAAAGCGGCCGTGCCCTTGTCGGCGGCAACGACCAGGTAGTAGTCATCGCCATCGTGCCGGACCACCCGCTCGGGCGGCACAACCAGCTCGGTGGACCCGTGGCCGCCGTCCAGGGATGTGAGCAGATTGTCGGTGACGTCCAGCATGCCGCGGATGAAGGTCCGGTAGCTCTCCTGACCCTCCGCCAACCAGGCCGTCCGGTCTGTGGCGGGGTCGGGCAGCCGCTTCGGATAGAAACCCCCCTTGGCACCTGTTGGCACGATCACGGCGTTCTTGACGGTCTGCGCTTTGACGAGTCCCAGGATCTCCGTCCGGAAGTCCTCCCGGCGGTCGGACCAGCGAAGCCCGCCGCGGGCAAGGGCGCCAAAGCGCAGATGCACCCCTTCAACCCGGGGCGAATAGACCCAGATTTCGTATTTTGGCCGGGGCGCAGGTACGGCGGGGACGCCGGACAGGTCGAGCTTGAAGCTGAGGTAGGGCTTGTTCAGGAAGTAATTGGTGCGCAGGGTCGCCTCGACAAGACTCGCGAAGGAACGCAGCAGACGGTCGGCGTCCAGGACCGGGACGGCGTCGATGGCGGCCGTCAGCTCAGTCCGGGCGGAGTCCATGTCACTGAGGCGGGTTGGCTGGTCGAGGTCCGGGTCAAACTTTGCCTCGAACAGTGCCAGGAGTGCGCGCGTGGCCCGGACATTCGCCCGCAGCGTGTCCGCCATGAACCCGTAGGAGTTGGTGGTTCCAAGCTGCTGCAGGTATTTCGCGTAGCCGCGCAGGATGGTTGTCTGCCGCCATCCGATTCCTTCCCTGATGACCAGTGCATCAAAGGTGTCGGACTCGATGTCTCCTCTCATGGCGGCGCAAAACGAGTCGGCAAGAAGTTCGCTGGTGCCCAGGGGGTCAACGCCGGCGGGGTACTTCAGCCCCAGGTCGTACAGGAAGAAGGTGTGGCCATCGGCGCGCCGGACGTCGAAGGGCCGTTGGTCGAGCACCTCGAGCCCCAGATTGTGGAAGAACGGCAGAATCTGTGTCAGGCTCTGGGGCCGTGTCAGATAGAGCCGGATCCGGGCGTCCTCGGCCAGCACCGGAGTCCCCGGCCGTGTGTAGACAGAAAGCAGCGGGTCACCGCGGTTCCTGCCGTCCGGCCCGTCAAGGCTTTCGAACTTGATAATGTCCTCGACGGCATCCTCCGACTCGTAGTCAGCCTTGTAGCTGGCCGGAAACGCCTGCGCCCACTGTACGGACAGCCGGGCTGCGTCGCCCGCGGGGAATCGTTGCTGGAGCGCCTCGTCCAAGCCCTCGGCCCATGACCTCGTGGCAGCAATGATGCGCAGCTCGAGTGCCGAGGCATCGACGGCGGACCGTCCTCCTCCCGGTAGCAGGATCCGGAAAAACACGCGGGCCATGGCCGACTCGCTGAGACGAAGTTCGAACTCGACGGCTTGCGAGTTGAAAGTCTCCCGCAGTTCCCGCTCGATGTTAAGCCTCACCGCCGTGCTGTAGCGGCGGCGGGGAAGGAAAACCAAGGCGGACATGAAGCGTCCATAGGAATCTGGCCTGAGGAACAGCCGGGTGCTGTGGCGTTCCTGGAGGCGCAGGATTTCCCGTGCATGGCTGGCCAGATCGTCTGCGTCGATGTGGAAGAGCTCGTCACGCGGATAGGCCTCGATGGCCGCCAGCAGTTCCTTGCCGGAATGGGACTTAGGCGGGAATCCGAAGCGGTCCAGTACCGAGGCCACCTTGTCCCGGATGACCGGGATCTGTTGCACGGACCGGCTTGCAGCGCCGGGGGCGAAAAGTCCAACAAAGCACACTTCCCCGGTGGGGTTGCCGGCCATGTCAAACCTCAGGAGGCTGACTTCGTCCAGGTAAGCGTCCCGCAGGACCGTGGAACGGATGCCTGATTTCGTGAGGGCCAGCGTCAGGACCGGTGCCGGACCCCGGGACTCCGGCAGGGCGGAACGTTGCAGCGGCCGGCTCTGCTCGCGGTGCCGGAGGAGCCCGAGCCCGGGCCCCGGCCCTGCCGCGAGGACCGGCAGTCCGTCAGCGGCGGCTACGTCATATGCGCGGTACCCGAGAAACACGAAGTTGCCGTCGTCCAGCCAGGGCAGCAAGTCCCTGGCCGCCCTCACGGTTGCATCCGTGGTTGCGGAGGCTTTGGCCTCCAGGCTGGCAACTTCCGCGGCCACGTGCCGATGGATTGCTGCGGAATCCTCGGCGGCCGCCCGAACATCGGCCAGCACCGCCTGGAGATCACGAATGAGCCGATCGGCGCTGGCCTGATCCGGAAGCCTGGCGGTTTCGACGGCAATCCAAGCCTCAGTGCAGGTCACATTTCCATTGGATTCAAGCGGCGACGGCATCCCGGGAGGTTCGTTGCCCACCGGCAAAGCAGTGCGCAGTGGTATCGGCTGGATGTCCACCAGCTTGTTCGTCACAGGGTTCCTGCCAACGGTGAAGGTGGGGTGGACCAGCAAGCTTATGGCGGCATTGTCACGCGCGAGTGCCGCCGTGATGGAGGGAAGTAAATACGGCATGTCCTCAGCCACGATTGCCACTATGCTGGTGTCCGTCTCATTCAGCACACCGATGACGGCCTGGCCCGGGCCGCGGGTTGCCGCCAGCGAACGATGGTATGCCGCACGGTTCCGGAGCGATTCGGCAGTGTAGTTCCGGATGTCGTCGTCGGCCACATGCTCGTAGTAGTCCGTCAGGAACGTGTCCGGGGCGTCGGCGGAAGCGTCCGCCAGGACATGATCTGCAGGGCCGGATGTTGGGGACAATGCGCCTCGCCTCCATCGCGCAAGGAGAAGCCGTGTTGCTGCGGTCGCCGAAACCTCGCGCCTGCTTTCATCATGGCTGTCGCGGGTCGGCCAGTCCATCCTTTTCGCCGGGTTGCCCCGCATTGAGCATCGCTGCCCCGGGTGGCCCTCGGCGACGCCGGAGCGGCGCCCCGGACACTGCGCGCGCCCTAGGCCAGCACTGTGGTGACGAGCCGGGCGGCCACCTTGGCGGTGCGCGAGTCGATGTCGAACTCCGGGTTCAGCTCGGCAACGTCCAGGTGCAGGAGCTTCCCGCTCGCTGCCACTTGGCGGCACACCCCGCTGATGACCGGCAGCGGCACACCGTAGGCGGCGGGGGCACTCACGCCCGGGGCCACGGCCGCCGGGAGCACGTCGAGGTCGATCGTCAGGTACAGCACGTCGATGTCCGCCAGGAAGGCGGCAATGAATTCCGCCACGGCAGCGGCCGAGCAGTCCTCGTCCAGCAGGTACTTCACGCCCAACCGGGCGGCGGTGTCGAAGAGTGCGCGCGTGTTGTTCGGCTCGGAGATGCCGACGACGGCGTATCTCAGTTCGCGGCCGGCGGCGGCTTCCGCGCGGGCCATCTGCAGGAACGGGGTGCCGGAACTGGGCACGGGCTCGTCGCGCAGGTCGAAGTGGGCGTCAAGGTTCAGCACCCCCAGGCGTTTGCCGGCGAGCACTGCCTCGGACCCGGCCACGCCCAGGTAGCTCGCGAACGCGGTCTCGTGTCCGCCGCCCAGCACCACGGGAAGCTGCCCGGCGTCGAGCAGGCTGGTGATGGCCAGTCCGGCCCGGACCTGCCCGGCTTCCAGGGCATCCCCGGCCACGGTCACGTCGCCGGCGTCGTGCACTTCCCGGCCGAGGTGGAAAGCGAGCGGACCGAGGGCCGACCGGATCGCGGCGGGGGCGGTGGCGGCACCGGCGCGGCCCTGGTTGCGGCGCACTCCGGCGTCGCTGCCGAAACCGAGAATGACTGCGGGCCGGGCGGACGGGTGCCCGGGTTGGGCGCGGCGCGGGGCGTACGGGGTGACGGACTGCCACCAGCGGCGGTGCTCGGCGCCGTCGCCGTCGAACCGTCCGGTCCAGGGCTGCGGCGGGACATCGACGGCGGGCGCGGAAGAAACCATGCCCCTAGCTCACCCCAGCCCGGGCCGGAAAACCAGCCGTGCCGCCGTCGGACCGTCCGAAATCCCGGAATCCCCGTTTAAACACCGCCGAGTGCGCACTTCGCGGCAATATTTTCGGGAAACACTGCCGCGAAGTGCCATCTCGGCGGGCGGGACGGCGGGGTGGGCCGAGGGAGGCGGAAACCCTAGTGCATCCCCAGAGCCGCTTCGATCGGGCCGATCGCGAAGAACAGCAGGAAGGCCGCGGCCACGGCCCACATCAGCGGGTGGACCTCGCGCGCGCGGCCCTGGAAGGTGCGGATCAGGACGAAGGTGATGAAGCCCACACCCAGGCCATTGGCGATCGAGTAGGTGAACGGCATCAGCGTGAAGGTCAGGAAGGCCGGGATCGCGATGCCCAGGTCCTGCCAGTCGATCTTGCCGACCTGGGAGACCATCATGAAGCCGACGACGACGAGCGCCGGCGCCACGGCCTCGAACGGCACGAGGTTGATCAGCGGCGTGAAGAACATGGCCACGAGGAACAGCAGGCCCGTGACGATCGAGGCCAGGCCGGTCCGTGCGCCTTCGCCGATGCCGGCGCCGGACTCGACGAAGATCTGGTTGGAGGAAACCGACGCGCCGCCGCCCACGATCGCGCCGAGCGCGTCAATCTGGAGCACGCGGTCAACGTTGGGGATGTTGCCCTCCTTGTCGATGCTGCCCGCCTCGGTGGCCAGGCCCACCATGGTGCCCATGGCATCAAAGAAGATGCTCAGCAGGATCACAAACGCCAGCAGGGATGCGGCGACAAAGCCCAGGTGTTCGAAGGCGCCGAACGGGTTGGCCTGGCCGATCAGCGACAGGTCCGGGGCCGCCCATTCGGAGAACGCCGGGGCCACGAGGGACCAGCCCTGCGGATTGTAGGTCGTGCCGTCGAAGCTGGGGCCGATATTCAGGGTGAATTCCAGGATCACGGACAGGATTGTCGAGGCGACAATGCCGATCAGGATGGCACCCTTGACGTTCCGGACCACGAGGGCAATGGTCAGGATCAGGCCAAGGACAAAGACCAGGGTGGGCCAGCCCACAAGCTTGCCGTCGAAGCCCAGACCGACCGGAACGGTGGTGCCGGCGATATCCGGGATGCGGCGCACGAAGCCCGCGTTGACCAGGCCGATCAGGGCGATGAACAGGCCGATGCCCACTACAATCGCGGTTTTCAGCCCTTCCGGGACCGCCTTGAACACGGCGGTGCGGAAACCGGTGAGGACCAGGATCAGCATGGTGACGCCCGAGAGCACCACAAGGCCCATCATGTCCGGCCAGGTCAGGCCGGGGTTGGTGGCCACCGTAACGGCGACGAAGGCATTGACGCCGAGGCCCGTTGCCAGTGCGAAGGGGTGCCTGGCCCACGCGCCCATCAGGATCGTCAGGATGCCGGCCACGAAGGCGGTGGTGGCGGCGACGGCGGGGAAGCCGAGCGTTGCGCCGGTGGAGTCCGGCCCGGAGAGGATCAGCGGGTTCAGCACCACGATGTAGCTCATCGCGAAGAACGTGGCGAAGCCTCCGCGGATCTCGCGGGAGACGTTCGACCCCCGCTCGGATATCTTGAAATACCGGTCGAGTGCGGAGCCTTGCTTGAGCATGAGATCTTGCATTAGTCCTCCGGGTGTGATGTGTGTTGCCTAAATCCTATTTGGCGCCCACTGGCCGACCCCGCGTTTTCGCCTAGTCTGTAAGGAAGCCAACACTAGGAGCAGCTTTTCCCCATGCGCCTCATCCGACAGCTTCGCGGTGCCCTGCTGGGCGCCGCCCTTCTCTCCGCCGCCCTGCTGGGTGCGGCGGCTCCGGCCTCGGCCCACGATGCCGCCGAGTCCACCAGCCCGGTCTCCGGCGCCGTGGTGGCGACGCCGCCGGAGACCGTTTCCATCACCTTCAACAAGAACCCGCTGGCGATCGGCGCGCAGATCGCGGTGACTGACGCTGCGGGGGCAAACTGGGCCGACGGCCCGGTGGAAATTGTGGATAACGTCGCCTCCGAGCGGCTCAGGCCGGGCGCCCCCGCCGGGCTTTTCACTGTCGCGTGGCGGGTGGCCAGCTCGGACGGTCACCCAATCGAGGGCAGCTTTACGTTCACTGCGACCGCCGCCGCGACCGCCGCCGCGACCGCCGGAGCCACCGGCTCGACGGCGGCTGCGGCGGTTCCCACGATGGGAACCGCGCAGCCGGGCATCACGCCGTCCCCGGAACAGCCGGCCAGCTCAGCGGAGCCGTTCCCGTGGAGCATCGTGATCTTCGTCGGGACCGCGATCGGCATCCTGGTCGTCCTGGGCCTGATGGCGAAGAGCCGGCTCAAATCGGACTCCGGCAGCGACACCAAAAGCTGAACAAGAAGCAACGCGGGGTCGGATACGGCCCGTCCGGGGCGGCGGGTTCCGGCTAGGCCAGCGCGGCGAGGGCATAACCCTCGGGCAGCGCGGCGGGAAAGCCGTCGGGGTAGACCTTGGCGGAGATCGCCTGGCCCACCACTTTGGCCTGGCGCAGCACTTCCTTCGGGGTGGGCGTGATGAGTTCGCCCACGCCCACGAGGTACATTCCCAGGGCGTGCATGGCCGCCATTAGGTTTTGGCCCGCTGCCATGCCGAGTTCCGAAAGCATCCGGCGCAGCTGGCTGTGGGCGCAGCGGGTCAGGACGAGATGGTCCGCCAGCAGCACGCCACCAGGCGTGCGGACGGCCCACTGCCGGCTGGCGCCGGTGGCGCCGGGATCGAGGCGGTCCAGCTGCAGGGCCCGGATGTTGTTGCGCACGTCTAGCTTGTGGCTGGCGGCGTAGTTCCTCAGATGCCGGAGGATCTCATTGCGCTCCCGCAGGCTGCCGGCGTCTGCCGCGTCGCAGCGTTGCAGGGAGGACGTGTTGGCCGGATTCCCGGCGCCGAGCAGATCCAGGCCGTCCACGATGATGGCGTCCACGCCCCGGCGTTGCAGCTCGCTGGCGACCGCCAGCCCGGACAGACCGGTGCCGATTACGACGGCGGCGGTCCGTTCGATACCCCCGGACATAGGCATGCTCGACACTGCAGGTCCTTCCTCGAATGGTGCCAGTTGCGGGGCTGATGCCCCGGACGCGTTGCCCGCTCAAACCCAGCGCACTCAGGAACTGTGTTCTGAAACACGAGTCTCGGTTCAGCAACGCCTCGAAGAATACCTAACATTTGCACCCTTGGATAGAGCCGTTGAAACATTGGCTGTTCCGCAGCCGTCCGGGCTCTGCGGGCGGTGCGGAGGACCCAACCCGCCGTCATCCGGGGTCACCGGAGGCCGTGTAAACACTGGGTAAAACTTGGGTGACTTTTGCCGCTCATGCCGCCCTGCCGCCTGCTTGCTTGTTCCCGGCAAACCGAGAATAGTGGGGAAAACCAGGGGTTCTTGCCCGCGGATTCTTCGCGCGCGTCGCCGGTGGACGCTGCACGCGGACACGTCTGGCAGAATAGCCGCAACATCAGGCAGGAATCGCAAGGAGGCAGACCCCATGGGCCGAGAACAGGTGCATCCGGATCCGGCCGGGGATGCCCCCGGTAGGTCCGCGGCTCCCCGGGGGATCGTAGTCGGCGTTGACGGTTCAGACCACAGCAAGTGCGCCCTGGTGTGGGCCGCGCGCGAGGCTGAGCGCCGCCGTCGTCCGTTGCACATTGTGACCGCCTATTCCGTTCCGATTTTCGCCGCGTCGGGACTCGACGGGGGCTACGCCACGGTCGACGATTCGGTGATCCGCGAGGGCGCGGAGGCCATCCTGCAGCAGGCCGTGAACAAGGTCGCCGGGTACAGCATCGACCTCGACGCCGCCGTCGAGAACGGCGACGCCTCCGGCGTGCTGCTGGAAATGTCCGAAACCGCCGAGCTGCTGGTCTTCGGCACCCGGGGCCGGGGCGGCTTCGTCGGGCGGCTGCTCGGCTCTGTCAGCAGTGCCCTCCCCGCGCATGCCAAATGCCCCACGGTCACCGTGCCCCTGATCTGCGCGGACCGGCTGGGTGAAACCACTGACGACAAGCATGTCCTTGCCGAGCGGGCCAGGTCCGGGCGTGTCCCGGTCGGAAACGTTGTGGTGGTGGGGGTTGACGGCTCCGAACAGGCCCGGGTGGCAGTGCTGGAGGCGGCGGCCCAGGCCGAGCGGTTTTCGGCGCCGCTGCGGGTGGTGTGCGCGGTGCCGCAGTACAGCGGGTCGCTCGCCTGGGTTCCGGCACCGATGGACCGGGACGCGCTCTTCGCCGACATCAGGACCCAGCTCGACGCCGGGAAGGCCTGGATCAGCAGTCACTTTCCCCGCCTCACGGTGGAGACGCAGCTGGTGGATGGCTCGCCTGTGGAGATCCTCGTCGAGGCCAGCCGGCACGTGGAACTGGTGGTCGTCGGCACCCGCGGCCGCGGCGGCTTCGCCGGGATGCTGCTTGGGTCCACCTCGGACGGCATCCTGCACCACGCCAAGGGCCCCGTCATGGTGGTCCCGGACCGGGACGATCCCAGGCTGGCGGACCGGGTGAACTTCGGACCCATTCTCGGGGATTCGTAGCCCCGAGCGACCCGAAAGCGCGTTGAAGGGAGGACCGGCGGGTGGAGCAACTCCCAGGCACCGATACGCTGGGGCAGGAACCGCGGCAGAAACTGGTGCCCGCACTGGAGCTGGTCGGTGCTGAGCTGCTTCCGGACGTCGGGGGCAAGGCGGCCAACCTGGGCGAACTGATGCGGGCCGGGCTGCCGGTGCCGGCCGGTTTCTGCCTGACCACACAGGCCTACCGGCGTGCCACCTCGCCGGCCGGCCTGGACGGGGTCCACGCTGACCTGGCCGCGACCGCCCCGGATGACCTTCCACGGCTCGCCGGGCTGGCCGCCGCCGCCCGGCGCCTGGTCCTGGCCGCGGACGTTCCGCCGGACATTGCCGAGGCCGTCCGGGACGCCTACGCCGCGCTTGGAACGGACACGCCGGTGGCCGTGCGGTCCTCCGCGACCGCCGAGGACCTGCCGTTCGCCAGTTTCGCCGGCCAGCAGGACACGTTCCTGAACGTTGTGGGCCTGGACGCCGTGCTGGCTGCCGTCCGGCAGTGCTGGGCTTCGCTCTGGACGGACCGCGCCGTGAGCTATCGGGCCACCCACGGCATCAACCCCTCGACGGTGGCACTGGCCGTGGTGGTCCAGGAGATGGTGGACGCAGCGGTGGCCGGGGTCCTGTTCACCGCAAATCCGGTGACCGGGCGACGGCACGAGGCAGTCATTGATGCCAGCCCCGGGCTCGGTGAGGCGGTGGTGTCCGGGGCCGTCAACCCGGACCACTTCGTTCTCGACAGTGCCACGCAAGAGATTCTCGAGCGCCGGATCGGCAGCAAACAGGTGGTGATCCGGGCACTGCCGGGCGGGGGGACCGAACGGATCGAGCTGTCCGGCGCCGGGTCGCAGCCCTGCGTGCACGATGCCCAGCTCGCGGCGCTGGAGCGCCTGGGCCGCCGCGCGGAAGTGCACTTCGGTGCACCGCAGGACCTCGAATGGGCCATCGACAGCGGAGCAGTGGTGTGGCTGACGCAGTCACGGCCGATCACCACCCTCTACCCGTTGCCGGAGCAGCGGCGCGTCCGGGACGGAACCCGCGTCTACCTGTGCTTCAGCCTGGCCCAGGGACTGACCCGCCCGCTGACCCCGATGGGGCTGGCAGGCTTCCGGCTGATTGCTTCCTCCGTGGCGCGCGCGGCGCGGTTTGACGTCCCCGTCCCGCACGACGGGCCGCCACCGTACGTCCAGGCCGGTCAGCGCATCTTCTTCGACCTGACGCCGGTGTTGCGGAGCTCCGTTGGGCGGGCGATTGTCCCGCGGGTGTTCGACGTGATGGAGGCCCGCTCCGCGACAGTGTTGCGCCGGCTTTTCGCGGACCCCCGCTTTTCCGTCACCAGCAGATCCCCGTGGCGGGTGCTGCGGCACGTCGGCCCCGTGGCGGTGCACGCCCGGGTCCCGGAGTCGCTGCTCCGCGCCCTGTTCCGGCCCGAGGCCGCGCTGCGCCGGGCGGAACGATTCGGTGAACGGTTCCGTACCGCCCTCGTTGTGCCGGCCGGGGCCTCCCCGGTGCAGCGGCTGGACCACGCCGAGCGCATCCTGGGACAGGAGCTCTTCCCGGTGGTCCCCAACATCCTGCCGCTGCCGGCCCTGGGCTTCGGCCTGCTGGCAGCCGCCGGAAGGCTGCTGGGGCAGGACGCCGGTCCCGGTGCGCTGCAGCAGGTCCTACGGGGGCTGCCCAACAACGTGACCACCGAAATGGACCTGGCACTCTGGCAGCTCGCTTCCGTCATCCGGGCCGACGCCGGATCCGCTGCGGTGTTCGACGGCGTGGCAGTGCCGGAGCTGGTCCGCCGCTACCGCGCCCGCGAACTTCCAGCCGTCATGCAGTCGGGGCTCGCCGGCTTCCTGGGCCGCTACGGGCACCGGGCGGTCGCGGAAATCGACGTGGGGATGCCCCGCTGGTCCGACGACCCGGCCCATATCCTCGGAGTCCTGGCCAACTACCTGCGGCTCGATGACCCCGACCAGGCCCCGGACCGGCAGTTCAGCAGGGCCGCGCGCGACGCGGAGGTGCAGATAGAACGGCTGGCCGCCGCCGCGGGGGAGCGCAGCAGGCTGCGGGCAGCCCTGGTGCGGGCGGCACTGAAACGCACCCGAATGTTTGCCGGGCTGCGCGAACTGCCGAAGTACCACATCATCGAAGCGCTGGCCGTGGTGCGCGCGCAGTTGCAGGCCATCGGGCAGGAGCTGGCCGCGTCCGGCCGCATCGATGCGGCGGACGACGTCTTCTTCCTGGACCTGGTCGAGACCCGCGAGGGCCTCGCCGGGACGCCGCTGCACAACGTGGTGGCGCTGCGGCGCGACGCCTACGCCCGGGAGGTGGGCCGCCGGCACATCCCGCGCGTGCTGCTCTCGGACGGAACGGAACCGGAGGCGTTGCAGACGGCTGTTGCCGGGGCGGATCCCGGAACCGCGGGGATGCTGACGGGCACCCCGGCATCGGCCGGCACGGTGACCGCCACGGCCCGCGTCATCCTGGAACCGCAGGGTGCGCGGCTGGAACCGGGTGAAATCCTCGTGGCACCATCCACCGACCCGGGCTGGACGCCGCTGTTCCTGACCGCCGGCGGATTGGTGATGGAGATGGGCGGACCCAATTCGCACGGAGCCGTGGTCGCCCGCGAATACGGGATTCCCGCGGTGGTCGGCGTCCCGGACGCCACCTCGCTGATCGTCTCCGGGCACAGTATCACCGTCGACGGCGCCGCCGGCACCGTTGTTCCCGGCCCCCGTCCCGCGGGCTCGTAGCTACAGTGTGGACATGAGCGACGCGCAGGGAGCCCCGCCGCAGGTAAGGGATAAGTCCGGGCCGGAAACCCCGCCGGAGGTGCTGCCGGCGGGGGAGCACGGCGACGACGATCCCTGGCTGCCGGACTGGCTGGTCCGCCGGCCCCTCACTGCCGGCTGGGTCTGGGCGGGATTCTGGGCGGTGCTGATCGTGGCGGACGACTTCTTCGATTTCGCCGGCTGGTCCTGGTACGTGATGGTCGGCATGGCCGCCCTCCCGACCCTGCTGGCGACTATCGCCGTGCTCCAGGCCACTCCACGCCGCTATCTCAAGCCGCGGAAAGACTCCGTGCTGGGGCACTTCTTCATCCGCTTCCTCGCCCTCACCGCGGCCTTCCTCGTGTGGGGTGTCTCAGTGGTCATGAGCGCCTCGATCTCCACCACCATCCAGTCCCTCGTCGGCGCCTCCGAGCGTGAGGTCACGGCCTTGGGATTCAATCTCCTGGTGGCCGCGGTTCCCCTTGTGGTGTCCGTGCTCTGGCTGGCGTTCATCATCCGCTGCGCGTGGTTCCTCCGGCGGCTCCGCGGCTGGAGACAGGTACCCGCGCCGGGCGGACTGCCCAGGAAGTTCCTGCGCGGGAGGCCCCGGCTCAGGCGGGTCGCCGTGGGGCTCGCCCATCCGGGGCTGTTGCTCGTTGCCGGTCTCGGGACCTCGGTCCTCGCGCTCCTGCTCGGGGCGGTGGAGGTGACGCTCAGTGTTTTCACCTAGCCGCAATGCCGGCCGCGGCCGCGGCTGCCGGCGTGATCCAATTGGCTGGCGCAGGGTGAAACGGGCCATCGCCGGGCGTACTGTTGAATCATGAGCTGCAAGGTTGGAGCGCGGTCGCAATGACCCGCAAATGGCTGCGTTGGGTCCCCGCTGCGGCGGTGCCCGCCGTGATCGCGGCCGGCGTCCTGGCCGGATCCCTTCCGGCCAGCGCCGGAGATCCGCTGCCGGACAAGACCCCGCAGCAGGTGCTGCTGATGATCGCCCAGCATGGCGAGAAATCACTGTCCGGGACACTGGAACAGCGCTCCGAGATCGGATTGCCGGACCTGCCCAAGTCCGGGGCCGGCGCGGGTTCCCCGGAGACCGCCTGGCTCGAACTGCTGACCGGACCCCACACCGCCCGCGTTTATCTGGACGGGCACGAAAAAGCCCGGGTGCAGGTCATGGACCGGATGGCGGAACGGAACGCGGTCCGGAACGGCAACGATCTCTGGTTCTACAACTCCAAGGACAACACGGCCGCGCACGCCCAGCTTCCTGCCGGTGCTGCTGACAGCCACACGATCCGTCCCGGAACACCAACCCCCGAGGAGCTGGCTGACAAGCTGCTCGCCAAGCTCGACGCGAGCACTGACGTGACGGTCGGTCCGGATGCCCAGGTGGCCGGACGGGCTGCCTACAATCTTGTGCTCACCCCGAAGTCCGGCGTCACGCTGCTGGAATCGATCGCCATCGCGGTCGACGGCGAAAGCGGACTGCCGCTCGGCGTCGAACTGAAGGCCCGGGGTCAGTCCGAGCCGGCCTTCAGTGTCGCCTTCACGAGCCTCACGCTTGAGGCCCCGGATTCCTCCATTTTCAACTTCACTCCGCCGCCCGGGGCCACCGTGAAGGAAATCCCGCTGCCGGAGCACAAGTCCGGCGCCGCCACACCGCGGTCGGACTCCGCCACCGGGAATGCCGCGAAGCGGCCCACGGTTACCGGGACCGGATGGGAAGCTGTGCTGGAATTCCCCGCCGGGACCGTTCCGCTTTCGGGCGCGACCGCACCGCAGACGCCGGACCCCTCGACCGCCAACCCGCTGCGGCCTGGCCCCGCCGACCAGGGCGGGAGCCGTTCCGGCGCCGCCGCGCTGCTGGAGCAGGCCGCCGTCGCCGTCCCGGGCGGCCGGCTTGTCTCCACGTCGCTGGTGAACGTGCTGATTCTCGACGACGGTCGTGTCCTCGCCGGTTCCGTGCCGTTGGAGCGGCTGCAGGCCGCCGCCACGCCGCGGTGAACCGCCCGGTGACTGCCGCGTGACCGCCGTCGGGCCGGCGACGGAACTCAGCATCGAGACCTCCGGTCTCAGCAAGCGTTTCGGCCAGCAGCTGGCCGTCGACGGCGTCGATCTGGCCGTGCCGAAAGGCGCGGTCTTCGGCTTCCTTGGCCCCAACGGCTCAGGCAAAACCACCACCATCCGGCTTCTGCTTGGCCTCGCCGCGGCCACGAGCGGATCCGTCCGGCTCCTTGGCCAGGAGATGCCCCGGCAGCTGCACGGTGTGCTGCCCCGCGTGGGTGCCCTGGTGGAGGGGCCGGCGTTCTACCCTTTCCTCTCCGGCGCGGCCAACCTGCACCGCTTCGACGCCGCCGACCAGCATGTTCCCGCCGCGACCCGGAAAGCCCGGGTGCAGTCGGCGCTGGAACAGGTGGGGCTCTCGCATGCCGCGGACAAGAAAGTCAGGGCCTATTCGCTGGGCATGAAACAGCGGCTGGGCATCGCCAACGCCCTGCTGGCGCCCCGCGAACTCCTGGTCCTGGACGAACCGACCAACGGACTCGATCCGCAGGGCACCCGGGAGGTCCGCAACCTGGTGCGCTCGCTCGCGGCCGACGGCGCCACGGTATTTGTCTCCAGCCATCTGCTGGCCGAAGTGGAACAGATCTGTACGCACGCGGCCATCATGAGTGCGGGCCGGCTGGTGGCGCAGGGGACCCTTGCGGAGCTGCGGAAGGCAGGGCAGGCAAGGATCCGGGTGCTGACGCCCGACGCCGGGACAGCGACCCAGGTGCTGGCCCGGCTGGGACTGAGCGCGGCCGTGGACGGCCCGGCCGCCGCCGGGGCGCCCGGCGGGGCAATGGCCGGCAACCCAAACTCCGGCAGCGCAGATTCCGACGGTGAAGTGCTCTACGCGCCGCTTCCCGCGGCAGCGGGCGGGGAAGCCGTGGCGCCGGAGGCGGTCGTGGCCGCCCTGGTGGCGGCCGGTGTCAGGGTCCGGGGCTTCGCGACGGAACAGGTCAGCCTGGAAGAGCGCTTCGTGGCACTGACGGGGGAGGGCTTCGACATTGTCCAGTAGCAAAACCGGCACAACGGACGGGCCCGTTGCCGCTGAAAGCTCCGTCTCCGGACCCGGCGGCTCCGCGGCAGCGGCCTTCCGGCAGGGCCAGCGGGGGCGCGGCCTGCTTGCGTCCGAACTTGGCGTGCTTTTCCGCCGCCGCAGGACCTGGGCCATGCTGTGTGCGCTGGCTGCCATTCCCATCCTGATTGCCGTGGCCGTCCGGCTGTCCTCCGCGGTGCCGGCCGGCCGGGGTCCGGCATTTCTGGACCGGATTTCCCAGAACGGTTTGTTCGTCGGCGTGACGGCCATGCTGGTGTCCGTCCCGCTGTTCCTGCCGCTGACCGTGGGGGTGGTGGCGGGGGACACTGTGGCCGGCGAGGCCGGGCTGGGAACCCTGCGGTACCTGCTGGTGGCGCCGGCGGGCCGGGTCCGGCTGCTGCTCGTAAAATTCGCCGGGGCGGTGGTCTTCGCGGTCGCGGCGCCGCTGCTGGTGGCGCTGGTCGGGGCCGGGATCGGTGCGGCGCTCTTCCCGGTGGGGCCGGTCACGCTGCTCTCCGGTGATTCGATCGGAGCAGCCGAGGCACTGCTGCGGCTGCTGCTGATTGCCGCGTACCTTGCCGTCTCACTGATGGGCCTGTCGGCGATCGGACTCTTTATGTCGACGCTCACGGACGTGCCCGTGGGCGCGATGGCATCCACGGTCGTACTCTCGGTGGTCGCCCAGGTCCTCGACGCGCTGCCGCAACTGGAGTGGCTGCACCCCTGGCTGTTCAGCCACTACTGGCTGGACTTCGCGGACCTGCTCCGCCAGCCGGTGGCCTGGGATTCCTTCCTCACGAACTCGCTGCTGCAGGGCGGCTACGTCGCCGTTTTCGGTGCGCTCGCCTACGGCCGGTTCATCACCAAGGACGTGCTCTCCTAGCGCGCCGGTCAGGCATGCTGGTGTGATTCGTGCTCCGCATGCGAGACAGGTTCCAGCTGGAAGGTGCAGTGCTCGGTGTCGAAGTGCGAGCCCAGGCAGCTGACCAGTTTGTCCAGGACCTGGTCGGCGCCGCGGGCGCCCAGGGCCGCATCCTCGACCACGACGTGGGCTGAAAACACGGGCACGCCGGAGGTGATGGTCCAGATGTGGATGTCGTGCACGGACACCACACCCTCCACAGCCAGGATGTGCTCGCGGATCAGCTGCACTTCCACGCCCTTGGGGGTCGCCTCGAGCAGCACATCCACGACATCGCGCAGCAGGTGCCAGGCCCGCGGCAGGATCATCAGCGCAATCACGATCGAGGCGAGCGTGTCGGCCGCCTGGTAGCCGGTGACCATGATGACCACCGCGGCGGCGATCACGGCGAAGGAGCCGAGCAGGTCGCCCAAAACCTCGAGGTAGGCGCCGCGGACGTTCAGGCTTTCCTTCTGGGCGCCGCGGAGGATCAGCAGGGACACGAGGTTGGCGAGGGCGCCGAGGACGGCCGCGTACAGCATGACGTCGGTCTGCACTTCGGGGGCGGAGCCCAAGCGGCGGATGGCCTCCGTAAAGATGACCACCGAGATCACGATCAGCACCAGGGCATTGGCCAGGGCGGCCAGGACCTCCGCGCGCTGGTAACCATAGGTTCGCTGGTCGCTGGCCGGCCGGGAGGCGATCCAGGCGGCAAGCAGGGCGATGAACACCCCGGCCGCGTCGGAAAGCATGTGGCCGGCGTCGGCCAGCAGTGCCAGCGACCCGGAAACCATTGCGCCGATGATCTGGATCAGGACGACGGCGAGGGTGATGGCCAGCACGGCGACCAGGCGCTTGCGGTGCTTGGCAGTGCCCGTGGCCGTGATGCCGTGTGAGTGGCTGTGGTCGTGTCCCATGCCTACAAGGCTAGCCCCAGCCGAGCTCGTGCAGGCGGTCGTCGCTGATGCCGAAGTGGTGCGCGATCTCGTGGACCACGGTGACCGTCACTTCCTCGATCACGTCCTCGCGGGATTCGCAGATGTCCAGGATCGGCTGGCGGTAGATGGTGATGCGGTCCGGCAGTGAGCCAGCGTCCCACCAGGAGTCCCGCTCGGTCAGCGGCACGCCCTCGTAGAGGCCGAGCAGCACGGTGTCCGGGTCCTCGCCAGGCTGCGGCGTGTAGTCGTCTTCGATGAAGATGGCCACGTTGTTCATGGTCTTGGCGAGTTCCGGCGGGATCCGGTCCAGGGCATCGTTCACGGCGGCTTCGAAGTCGTCTTCGGACATCGGGAACGGCGCGTGGTCGTGGCCGTTCCCGCCGTCGTCGGGTCCGTCCGGAATGATGGGCAGGCCTGGCGGCAGGGTGGCGGGCATAGCTGAAACTCTAGCGTCGAATCAGCGGGACCGGCGCCGGGTCAGTCCTACGCCCACGAGGCAGATGACGCCGCCGACCAGGCCCCAAACGGTGGGCATTTCGCCAAGCACCAGCCACGAGATCAGGATCGTGGTGCCCGGCACCAGATAGGTGGTGGCGGCGAGCCGGCCGGCGTCGATCAGCGAGAGCGCATAGGCCCAGGTGGTGAACGCGATCGCGGTGGGGAAGACGCCGAGGTACGCCAGCCCCAGGGTGGCCGGCAGCGGGGCCGCCTGCAGTTCGCTGACCAGCTGGCCGCTGAAGGGCAGGCAGCAGACAGTTCCGACCATGATGCCGAACCAGGTGGCCTGGGCAGCTGGGAACTTCCGCAGCACCGGTTTCTGGACAATGACACTGACCGCGGCGAGGGCCGCCGCCAGCAGGCACAGCAGCACCCCCGCGACGTCCGCCGTCGAGCGCTGCCCGGAACCGAGCGCGATCACCGCGACGCCGCTGAATGCGACGAGGCTGCCGATGATCAGCCAGCGCGGGAAGCCCTCCTTGAGGAGCACGCCGGCCATGATCGCGACCAGGATCGGGTTGACGTTGATCAGCAGGGCGGCCGTGCCGGCGTCGAGAAGATGTTCGGCGGCGTTCAGCGCGACGTTGTAGCCGCCGAACCACATGACACCGTACGCCACAATCGGCCACCACTCGCGGCCCCGGGGGAGATTGCCGCTCCTGAGGAGCCTGGGCAGCACCACCACGCCCAGTACGACGGCGGCAATCGCCAGCCGGCCCAGGGTCAGGGAGCCGGGGGAGAAGCTGGGCCCAACGGCCCGGATGCCCACAAAGGCGGAGGCCCACAGCACGACGGTGACCACGACCGCGGCGATCCCGAGCCTGCTGATCTGGCCCGGCTGCAGGGACTGTTTGGCGGGCCGGCCGGCGGGGGTGTGCGGCGGCACTTCGTGGGTGCCGTCCGGACACGGGCTGCCCGGATGCTTGCTGTCCGGTTGGGGGGAGCCTGTCGGTGCGGTTGTAGCCATTCTGCCAATCTAGTCCGTGCCGCGTCCCCAGGACTGGCGGAAATCGGTCACCTCTAGTCGAGTTCCTGCCAAAGTCACCGCGCCCGCCCCGGCGGGGTCACCGGAGCGGGCGGGCGGCGGCCTGGATTGCCGCTGCGACCTCATTGAGCGCGGCCGATCCGTGCCGCCATTGCTGCCAGTGGAGCGGCACATCAACGTGCGCTGCCGGGTCCAGTACGAGCAGTGTGTGGCGCCGCAGTTCATCCGAGACTTCGATTTCCGGGAGCAGCCCCCAGCCCATTCCCCAGCGGATGGCCTCGCCGAACTCGTGGGCGGCCGGCACGTAATGCCGCGGCGGCTGGAGATCCTTGCGGCTGACGCCCCGGAGGTAGCGGTCCTGCAGGTCGTCCTTGCGGTCGAAGGTGATGACGGGTGCGGCCGCGAGCGTTTCCGCCGACGCCCGTTGGGGAAACCACCGGGCGGCGAAGTCCGGGGTGCAGACCGGCAGATAGCGCATAACACCCAGACGCCGGGAGGAGCAGCCCGGGGCGGCCTTTGCCGTGGTAGTGATGGCGGCCGCTGCGGCGCCGCTGCGGAGAAGCTCCAGCGAGTAGTCCTGATCCTCGCGCAGGATCTCCAATTGGACCTTGTCCGCCACTGCCGCCAGGCCGGGCAGCGCCCAGGTGTGCAGCGAATCGCTGTTGATGACCAGGGTCAGCCGGACGCCGCCGGGCCGCGCGTCCGGCTGCAGTTCTTCGGCCAGGTCGGCGGAGAGCATCTCGAGCAGCCGGGCGAAGCGCACCACCGCCTGGCCCGACGCGGTGAGTTCCAGCGGGCGGGTGCGTGTCAGCACGGGCCGGCCGACGGCCACCTCGAGGGCGCGGACGCGCTGGCTCACCGCCGACGCCGTGACCAGGAGGTGGGTAGCGGCGGCCTCGAAACTTCCGGTCGCAACGATGGCAGCCAGGGTCCGGGCCTGCTCCGGAGTCACGTCGATCATTAGCCCATCTTATGTTGATTCAGAATTGTTAACTGGATTCATGCAGTGATGCCCCCTAGCGTGGATGTTGTGATCCTCTCTCTCGTCTCGGGCCTGACAAGCGGGCTTTCCCTTATCGTGGCCATCGGCGCCCAGAACGCCTTCGTGCTCCGGCAGGGTGTTCAGCGTGCGCACGTGGCGCTGGTAGTTGCGGTGTGCGCCGTTTCCGACCTGGTGCTGATTGTGCTGGGCGTTGCCGGGATCGGCGTCATCATTGAGCAGGCGCCGGCGGTGCTCGAGCTTGTGCGCTGGGCGGGGGCTGCCTTCCTGCTGGCGTACGGCGGCAAGGCTGCCTTGCGGGCCATCCGCGGAGCGCAGCTGGCCCAGCCGGCAGCCGGGCAGCAGGGGACCTGGGCGGCCGCCCTGGGCACCTGCCTGGCGCTGACCTGGCTCAATCCGCACGTCTACCTGGACACCGTCCTGTTGCTGGGGTCCCTCGCCGGCACCCACGGGGAAGAGGGACGGTGGTGGTTTGCTGCCGGCGCCGGGCTCGGCAGCGTCATGTGGTTCGCCGCACTCGGCGCCGGGGCCCGGTACCTTGCGCCGCTCTTCGCCCGGCCGGGCAGCTGGCGCGTGCTCGACGGCGGCATCGCCGTGGTTATGGTCACGCTGGCCGTCATGCTCGTAGCCTGATCATGTAGCCGTTCACCCCGCCACTGCCCGAAAAGGAACCGACCATGTATGTCCCCTCGCATTTCGCCGCAGACCAGGACGCCGTCACGGAGCTGCTGTCGAACCATGGAGCGGCCAACCTGGTGACATCGACGGAGCGCGGCCTGCTCGCTACGCTGCTGCCGTTCGTCTATGACCCGGAGGCGGGCGACCACGGGGCGCTGCTGGGCCACGTGGCCCGCAACAACGAGCAGTGGCTGCTGCCGGCCCTGGGCGAATCCCTCGTTATTATCCAGCGGTCCGACGCGTACATTTCCCCTTCCTGGTACCCCTCCAAAGCTGAACACGGCCGGGTTGTCCCCACCTGGAACTACACCACCGCGCACGTCTATGGCAGGCTCGTCATCCATGACGACCCGGCATGGGTTGAAGACCTGGTCAGGCGGCTGACCACGCTGCACGAAGCAACGTCAGAACAGCCCTGGACCGTGGATCATGCACCCGCGCGATTCATCGCCGGACAGCTCCGGGCGATTGTCGGCGTCGAACTTCTCATCACGAGGGTGGAAGCGAAACGGAAGCTCAGCCAGAACCGGCCGGACGCCGACATTGATGGCGTCATCGCGGGTTTGCGCGGCAAAGGCGAGCTGGATTCGGCTGACGACGTCGAACGGGCGCAGCAGGACCCGGTCCGGCGGTCCTGAGCGCCCCGACGGCTGGCGACCGCCGATTTTGGATAATCCGGGGGTCTGCCCTTATAGTTTTATAGTCCAGTTCGGAGGAACCCGAAAGGACAAAAAAGAACGGCTTCGGCCCTTAATTTTTGTCCTTGTTTCAGTGGGTTTAGCCGGATGGCGTTCTGGCCCCCATCGTCTAGCGGCCTAGGACACCGCCCTTTCACGGCGGCGGCACGGGTTCGAATCCCGTTGGGGGTACGCAAGGAACTGGTCAAACCGGGTGTGAAAGTCTGGTAGGCTAAAGGCCTTGAAAAATTGCGGTAGCGATACTGCAGAAAAGCAAGAAATTAGCAAGGCCCTGTAGCGCAGTTGGTTAGCGCGCCGCCCTGTCACGGCGGAGGTCGCGGGTTCAAGTCCCGTCAGGGTCGCTCTGATTGCCGGAAGAAATTCCGGCTCTCATGGTGACATGTCACCTAGGCTCTGTAGCTCAGTTGGTAGAGCGTTCGACTGAAAATCGAAAGGTCACCGGATCGACGCCGGTCGGAGCCACCAGCTAGAACCCCGCAGTTCCCAGTGTTTATATGGGAACGGCGGGGTTTTTTCGTTGACTTACGGACAGCCGTATGGAGCGTGAAACAGAGCAGATGCGTCTGAGTTCTCAGCCAGCCCGCTGGTATTCCCGTGGTCCGGACCAAAATACGATGCGGCGCTACTCGCGCAGCGCGGACCTCGTCAAGGTCGCCGGCTTCCCCGACTTCATAACTGGGCGGCCCCTTCGGGAAATCGCGGGCCGCCGACATGAAATGCGGAGAAAATGGAACTGCCGTGACCGGCGTGACAGTAGCCGCAGCTCGTTCGACCGATGCCGGCGGAAGGACTCCGGGTCTTCGTCGTGTTCGTCGGCATGCTTATCCCCGTCAGGCCTGGAGGCTGAGCCGCGCCGTCTGGATCTCAAGGTCCATTTCCGTTTGGGCCTCTGTCATCAGGGCGCGGGTTGTGGGGCGCCGGAGCACGTCGGCGCGCGAGGAGGGCACGAGGACGGAGAAGGACGCGAGTACGCCGCCTCCGGCGCCATGGAGGGCCATGCCCAGCGCGTGCAGCCCCGACTCTGTCTCCTCCTGGTTGAGCGCGTATCCGAGCCGCCTGGTCTCCTCCAGGGTGCGCGTCAGTCGCCCGAACTCGGCCTCGCTCAAATAGCTGCCCGCAAGTTTCGCGGAGTGACTTCTGTAGAGCCGCTCGAGAAACGCCTGATCGTGCCTGGCGAGGATGGCTTTTCCGCCGGCGGCCAGCCGGGCGTCCTGGACCAGTCCCGTACGGTCCCCCACCCGCAGGAGCTGCCCGCCCTCGAGAGTCGTGATAACTCGGGTCCGCGCGCCGGTGCGGAACATCAGGCTGACGCTCTCGTCGAGCCGTCCTGCCAGAAGTTCCAGGTGCGAATGGAGGAGGTTCTTTAGTTTGCGGGTCCAAGGGGTGGGCGATGGAGGGGCGCCCATCGACGGTCCTGGAACGTAGGCGCGGGTTTCGTCCTGAGCAGCGAAGTCTCGGTAAACGAGCATCGTCAATAGCCGGTGAGCCGCCGACGGCGAGATGTCCAGTTCACGGGCGACGTCGGAGAGCCGGGCGCCGCCGGTGTCACGCAGAATCTGAATCAAACGCAGCGCGTTATCAACCGAACTCAGGGCGTAGCGGGGCCGCTGATATACATCCTTTTGATTGCCCATTATGGACATAGACAATACAACTTTCTTGATGGACGGATTCGCCCGGGTTGACTTTTGTCTTTTCCGCTGATGTGCCCACTGCATCCAGGTGGTGCTGCATCGAATCCATGAATGGGGCCTTCGGAGCCCATCAGGTACGTCACGAACGCCCCATTCATACTGGCGGGGTAGCTAGCGGATTTCGCCCAGCTCGGCCTTGTGGTTCTCGTGCAACCACCGGACGAACAGCAGCGACATGAGAAGTACACCGACATTGATGGCGGCGATGGCCCAGACGTTGCCGGTGCTGGCGAGGGCGGCAGCCACTATCGGGGCGGGCGCGGAAAAGAGCACCTGGGAGAAGGAGAGTGACAGTGCCGATCCCGAGAAGCGCATGTTGGTGGGGAACTGCTCCGCGTAGAGTGCCGGCTGCGCGCCGAATTCGAACTGTACGCCGCTGATCGCAACCGTCACGGCGAGGACGACCAGGAAGATGTTGCCCGATTCTGCGGCGGGGAAGAACGAGGCCACAGCGATGAGCTGGGCGACGATGGCGATGACGAGGACGGGCTTGCGGCCTATCCGGTCGCTAACGAATCCGCCCAGCAGGCCGATGCCGACGGAGATGCCGTTGGCCACGAGGATCATAGTGAAAGCGGTTCCCTGGCTGAAGCCGGCCTTGACAGTGAGGTAATTCAGGCCAAAGACCGAAATAGTGTAGAAGGTTACGTTCGAGCCGGCGCGCACCAGCATGAGCTTGATGATCGTCCACGGCTGGGTCTTGAGCACCTGAAGGCCGTTGACGGATTCGGCCCCGCTGGCCTTCTGTTCGCGGAAGACGGGGGTTTCTTCCAGACGCAGGCGGATGTAGATGCCCACGATGACCAGCAGAATGCTCATGAAGAATGGCACACGCCAGCCCCAGCTCTGGAAGGCGGCTTCGCTCAGAGAGGTACTCAGAATGACCAGAGTGACATTGGCCAGGACCTGGCTTAGCGGGGACCCGATGTTGATAAACGCGCCCAGGAATCCTCGCTGGTTGGCGTTCGCATGCTCGAGGGTCATGAGTTGAGCGCCGGTCGCCTCGCCGCCGAGTGAGAAGCCCTGAAGGAACCGCAGCGAAACCAGAACGACGGCGATCGAGACCCCTTGGTTTGCCGGGAGGAGGCCTATGGCCAGAGAGCTCACGCCCATGAGGATGAACGTGGCGAGCAGCACGGGCCGGCGGCCGTACTTGTCTCCAAGATGACCGCAGATGACCGCCCCGAACGGCCGCGCGAGGAACCCGACTCCGAACGTGGCGAAGGACGCGATCAGGGCGCCCGCCTCACCGAGACCGGAGAAAAAGAGCACCGGGAAAATAGTGGCCGACAGCGCGCCGTAGACCGCGAAGTCGAACCACTCGAGGGCTGAGCCGAGTGCACCACTCGTGACCGCCTTCCGCTTTTGTGAGCGCTGGGCGGACGTGGCGGTCGAATTACCGCCGAGGGGAGGAATGGTGGGGGATAGGGTTTCCCGGGTCATATTTTCAAGCCTTTCACTTCGTGGGCAGGTACTAGCCCCCGCACGTCACGTCTTTGGGACCGGTATGAACCTAGTCACAGTTCCAAGCATCGCCAACACTATTTCTGTCATGTGGAAAAGGATGCAGTTCTCAGCGGCGCCTATCAGGCGTGTCCGTGTGTTCTAAGCGGAAGCAGGACCAAGTCCAAAGAGGTGAAGTTCTGTTATCTGGAAAACGGTGTGCGAGACGTTTAGCTGATCGTCTAGCGTCGCTGTGACGAGGCGGAGCATTTTGGTCCGGAAGCCAGATAAGAAGGAGTGAGAAGTCCGCATGATAAGAAGCTGGTCCAGGGACATTGTCGTTCTCGGCGGAGGGCTGTCGGGTCTGCGGGCTGCGTCCGAGGCGGCCGTACAAGGCGCCAGTGTCACACTTCTGGAGAAACAGGATCAAATCGGCGGGTCGTCGGCGCTGTCCGCTGGCATGTACTGGACCGCGCCGGACCTGGCTTCGTACCGCCAGCGGATTCCACACGGTGACCAGGTTCTGGCCACCCGTATACTCGCGGGGTATGAGGCCGATCTGGCCGCTATTCGCGCGAGCGGTGTTTACGTCGACGCCGAGGCAACGCTGGGCGTCATGGGGTTTGGGCGGGGATATTCGTTCGACGTCAAGTCTTATTTGCGGGTTCTCGAAAACCGGCTGCTTCAGTCGCATGGGGAGGTACATACCAGCGTTCGAATCCGCTCGGTTACACCATCGGGCACTCGCCGATTCTGTCTGGAGACCGAATCGGCAGACGGCCGCCACGAGATCCACACCGACGCCATCATCCTCGCCACCGGCGGATTTCAAGCATCACCTGAACATCGGGCTGCCCACATGCCGGAGGCTGGGGCTGACCTCCTGCTCCGGGCGAACGAAGGCAGCGAAGGCGACGGGCTGAACCTCGCGGTGTCCCTGGGTGCGGCCCTTGCCGGTGACCTAGCTACCTTCTACGGTCATCTTGTGCCCCACCCGGTCGCCGGCTTCACTCCGGACCGCTTCATGCTTTTCTCCCAGTACTACTCCAACCACGGCATCCTCGTTGCCGCCGACGGCCGTCGGATCTGCGAGGAATCCCGCGGGGACGAGATCCTCAACCAGGACCTCGCCGAAGTCGACGGGATGACCGCGTTCCTCATCTTCGACGAGGAAGTGCGGTCAACATTTGGGGTGTCTGAACCGTTCGCCAACTTCGGGCGAGTCGACCGGTTCGCATTCGCGGTGAAGGGCGGGGCCCGGCACGCCCAGGCGGAGACCCTCGAGGAACTCGTGCAACAGCTAGGTGAACTCGGCGTCGACGCGGCGCAGCTCACGAAGACGCTCTCCGGCGACGTCGAGGTGTCGTCACTGGCACGTCGCGTCTCGCGCAGTGAACCGCCGAGCGCACGGCAACTGGAAAAGTTGCGAAAGCAACCGTTCTACGCTCTGGAGGTTCAGCCTGCCATTACGTTCACGCTCGGGGGAATCGCCATTGACGACAGCACAGCGGTGCTGAGTACCGTCGGCGAGAGGATCGAAGGGGTTTACGCCGTGGGTGCAGACGTCGGCGGGTTCTCCAATTACGGCTACGCGGGCGGGCTCGCTCCCGCCCACATTACCGGTACCATCGCCGGCAGCACTGCGGCCCGGTTCGTTACTCAGGCACGCGCCAACACGGCACAACGACTGGTTGTGGCTGCCGCCAAGGAAGGACAAACATCATGCTGAGAAAGCGCATCGCACTCCTTCAACGCCGGTCCGATGTGCCGTTCCAGCATTTCGACCAGCACTGGGCCACAGGGCACGCCGAGATCATTTCAACCCTTCCCGGATTGAAAGAGTATGTGCAAAATCCCGTTCACTCTTTCTGGACGAACGGTGACCCGGCCGCGTCCATCGACGGTGTCGTCGAGGTTTGGTTCGATGACGCAGTCGTCTCTTCTCCGGAAAACCACACATCGATGGCACAGCAGGATGACGAAGTCACGTTCATCCGGACGCTCACCGCGTTCACGGTGACGAATCGCGAAAGCTACGACGCCCAGGCGAAGGTGTGGATCCTCTCACCGGAGCCCTTCAGCAGTGCATCGGATGCGACGAAGACGGCAGGGCACGAGGGCATAGCCACGGAACCCGAATCCGGGCTCAGCCTGATGGAGCGACCGAGACTGTTGCGGGAGCCGGTCGCCCCGGCCTCGGTGGTCGTATATCCGGGGCGCGTCGAAGACGCCGATGACCTGTTCAATGCTGTCGTGGACAGAGTTTCGAACGGTCCGGCGCCCAAGGGGATCAGGGTGTTGAAAACCATTTCGAGGCGCATCCGCTGACCGCCGCCACGGCGGCCCGGCACAGAGACGGAGACGTCAGTTCGTGACGTGACGTGACCTGCGCCGTTGGCCAGAAAATTCAGCTCTGCTGAGGCGCCGGGTTCGATGCCACAAGTCTGTGGCCGATGTCTGCCGCCTTGAACGCCTCGCGGAGCTGGTGCATGGAGGACGGCCTCGTTGGTGAGGGTTAGGACTTTTGCCGTGATCTCTTCGACGAGCTCCCGGGAGGAGTTGTCGCCGCTGATGTAGATCGTCGGAAGACCCTCGCCGGCGAGCACGAACCTTTTCGCGACTTCCATTGGATCTAGTTCTCGTGCCGCTGCCGAAGTGGTGCCGGGCGAGGTAATCCGCCCACCGTTTCAGTGCGGAGATGGCGTCCGGAAGGATAAGCCCGTGTTGCTGGGCGAGTGCTTGGGCGGCGTGGGTTGGGTATCGGTCCGTGGCAAGAAAGCTCAGTGTCTCCGGTTCAACGCCGCTTAGGCCGGGGGCAGCATTTTCACTGTTCCTACCGGAACCCGCAGCCGGGGAACAGGGACTTGATAGTGGTTTCCAATCAACGTCAGCAGGTTTGTCAGTGTCGGTGTGTTGTCGTCCAGGACCCAATAGGACTTTCCCTGCGTGCTGTTGTCCGTTGGCACGAGGGCCAGGAACCGGGCCAGGTAGTCGACAAGGCCCCCAGCCTTTTGTAGAGATTGCGGCGCTTCGACTGCGACCAGGGTTCGGTTGCCGGTTCCTGGCCACCGACCCGGTAACCGGAAAGATGGACGAGTCTCCTCAGGTTAGGCAAAGTGGCGGCGAACTCCGCGACCGCTTGAGCTGACTCCACATTTGCTCGAACCGCTTCGGCGGTGCTCATCCCGAAGGCATATGCCCCGGCAACGTTAATGACGTCATTGGTGTCATTTTCCCGAATGGCGGCAAGGGAGCTGCTGCGGATTCCCAGCCCGCGGGTCTGGAAGTCAACCGGCGCGAACCTGAAGTTATGGGTACTGGTTCCCCGGTTCCGGAGCCAGCCGATGAGTTCGCCGGCCACGGTGGCGTTCCGCAGCCCAGCCGTAACGACTGCGCCTTGGTCCAGCAGTTCTTGGTTGTCCAGCGTCCAATGAATCCGGTTGCGCCGAGGAGGACGACATTCCTCCCAGCTGCCGGTGTGCTTCGGTTTTTCGTTGGGCGGAGTCATCGGGTCTTCCTCTTTCATGTCGCTGGATACTGGCGTTCAGCAAATCTCGGTGGGCCAGGCGTGGTGCGATACGGATGTTGAGGATTCTGGACTGACGATTGATGAATCCAGCCGGCCGCCCGCCCGCCAGAGTGTCATCATGCGCGCTATGGTCCCTGCCGTCCAGATGATGCGTTCGGCATTGAGATGACGACGCTGCCCTTTTTGTGCCCCGTTTCGACGTGGGCGTGCGCGGATGGGGCTTCGGTCAGGCTGTAGGTTTTGTCGATGACCGGGCGATAGTGTCCCGCTGTCGTCAGGTTGCCCATGAACTTCACATCAGCGGCCATGGAGGCGGGCTTCCGAAGCCCGGTGAACATGATTCCTGCCCTTGTCTTACCGAATACGGCAGTCCACAGCATCCAAGTCAGGATCGGTAGGGAGGGCACCGTGGACATGTAGATGCCGCCGGCCCTCAGGATCTTCCGGCAGCGTGTGTAGGAACTCTTCCCGACCGCATCAAAGATCACGTCGTAATCCAGACCGGTCTGTGTGAAGTCCTCCGCTGTGTGGTCGATGACGTGGTCGGCACCAAGGGATTTCACCAGTTCAACGTTTGCGGTGCTGCAGACGGCGGTGACAACCGCCCCGAAATGCCTGGCGAGCTGGACGGCCGCCGTACCGACCGCGCCGGAGGCGCCGTTGATCAGAATGGACTGTCCGGCCTTCAGGTCGGCGGCATCTCTGAGGAAGGGCAGCGCTGTGAGGGAACCATCAAGGATTGCGACGGCGTCCGTCCACAACAGGCCGGCGGGCTTCAACGAGACGACGCCGTCGCCTGATGTCGTGACGTACTCGGCATGGGCGCCGAGGGTGGGTCCAACTGATCCCATGACCTGATCGCCCACACGGTACTTGGTCACGGCGCTGCCCACCGCCTGGACTTCACCGGCGAAGCTGGTCCCCAGGATGGGAAAGCGCGGCCGCATCAGGCCGAAGTAGAGCCGTGCGAAGAAGTCCTCGCCGCTGCGTGCGGTGGATTCCGCCCCCGAGACGACCGTTGCATGGTTGCGGATCAGTAGGTCCTGGCTTTCCGGTACGGGGGCCGGGAGTTCTTCGATGCGGATGACCGATGGATCGCCGTAGGTGCGGCTGGTGATTGCCTGCATGCTGTTCTCCTGGGTCTTGGGGTGTGTGGCGGTCGATTCCCGGGCGAAGGTGCCGGAACGACTCGGGGACCTGGATCGACGGACAGGACATGTCCTGTCGATCGTCAGCGGGAACTACAGTGCAGTCGACTGCCAGGTCATGGCGCTTTGACTCGAGACGGGGACCGGCGCCGCTTCCACGGCAGGCGTCCGATCTGTCGGGCGCGGAGAGCGTACGCCCACGATGAGCAGGTACAGGACCATCCAGATTTCTGCGATGGCCGGAACGATGCCCAGGTAGACGTGGATCTGCTCAGCGAGCCCAGGGAGCAGGAACGCCGCGACGACGTCAACCAGGTAGCTGACCGTGGCCAGTATCAGCATGATGCCGAGTGCCTTGGGAAACAGCCGGGACTTGGACGCGAGATACCCCAACGGGGCCAGCCACAGTCCGAAGAAGACCTGGGCGGCGAGAACGGTGAAGTGCTGGATTTCCAGCAGGAGCAGCACGAGCGCACTGGACCCTAAGGGCCCGAACGCGGTTTCGTAGGAGCTGTCCGTCGCGACCTGCATCGCCACGAACGTGAAGACGGCGCTGATGGAGATGATGCCGGCGGCGATAAACACCGGCACCACCATGAGGCGGGCCGCGTGCTTGCCAACGTGCTTGAGCAGCAGGTAGAGCGTCACGGCGGTGAGCAGGAAGAACACAGCATCCGTGAGGTGGGCGATGACGCCAAAGCGCATGAGCCCCTCGTTGGCCACGACGTTCGCGGATGTGGCGGCCGCGTCACCGGCGACATACAGGGAGGGATCGACAAAGCCCTCAGAGAAGCCTCCTGTGATACCCACGACGAGGTAGAAGATGCCGCGACCCTTGCCAACCGCTGGGGTGAGGCGGGCGCGACCTCCGGGGGCTGCTCGAAAAATATTCCGTTTGGAGATTTCATGACGTTCCTTTCGAGTGGTGAACGCGGACGTCGCCACGCCATGCGTACAACGTATCTGTTACCGCGTACAATGTACACAGGTTGGGTCAAAGGTATCTTTGACTGTCGACAGAACAGGGGAGTGCCAATGTCCACAATGGCGATGAAGGATGAGGATCCACGCCCGGCCCTGAGCCGGCAGCGCGTAGTGCATGCGGCCATTGCGCATGCGGATTCAGCCGGGCTGGACGCGCTGACCATGCGGCAGGTCGCCGGGATGCTGCAGGTCGCCCCCATGGCCCTGTACCGCCATATCTCAAACAGGGACGACCTGATCGATGCGATGATCGATGTTCTGTTCGGCGAAATTGCTCTTCCCCTGGGCGGCACGGACTGGAAGACAGCCATGCGGGACCGGGCAATGTCGCTTCGCGATGTTCTCGCGCGCCACCGCTGGGCCATCGGCCTGATGGAGTCCCGGAGACGTCCCGGGCCGGCCAACCTGCGCCATCATGACGCGGTCATCGGCAAGCTGCGCTCGGCCGGTTTTGACATCGCGATGGTGGCCCACGCGTACTCACTGCTTGACGGGTACATTTACGGCTTCGCCCTGACCAAGATGAATATTCCGTTCAACACCACGGATGAAATGGCTGCGATGGCCCAGGACATGTTCGAGCCGTTTCCCGCCAACGAATACCCGAACCTGGCAGAGTTCGTCACGGACCACGTCATGAAGCCCGGCTACGACTACGGGGAGGAATTCGAGTACGGACTCGACCTGATCCTGAACGGACTGGAAGGGGCCCTTACCGCCTAGTGACAAGATCCTGCACTCTCGCGGATGACCTCTCCGCGGTGCTCGACGGCATCCCTGCAGGGCTCGCATCGGAAGCAGGAACGCCCAGGGCGCAGGCCGGCTAGCGTCGGGCCCGCGGCGAAGGCCGCAACACCGCCGCCGGCTGGACTCATGCCGGCCCCGACCCCACAGTATTCATCCCATAAGCGGCCACCTTGTTGGGGGCAGGTACTAGGGTGGTCTCAAAGAGAAGGGGGAGTGCCTCATGGAATACCAGAACTCTCAACCCGCTGCGGCCCGGGTGCCTGAGTTGCCCGCCACTGCGCCGATGCCGGGCAGCGGCCGGACCGTTATTTCCGAAGCCGCCGTCGCGAAGGTCGCGGGCATCGCGGCCCGCGCGGTCCCCGGCGTGTACTCCCTGGGCACCGGCCCGTCCCGCGCACTCGGCGCCTTCCGGGACGCCGTCGGCAGCTCGGATCACGCCGCCGGTGTCCGTGCCGAGGTCGGCGAAACCCAGGTGGCCGTCGATATTGACCTGGTGGCGCTCTACGGCACACCCCTGCACGCCCTGGCGGACCAGATTCGCGCCGCAGTCTATTCGGCGGTCGAAGAGCTTGTGGGGCTCCAGGTTATCGAGGTCAACATCGAAATCACCGACGTCTATGTACCCGGTCCGCCGAAGCCCGGCGCCGTGGCCGAGGCACGGCCTTCAAGGGAGGCAATCCAGTGAATCTCACTGTTGTGGGGATCGCAATGGGCGCATTCGTGGCGTTCATGTCCTTTCAGTTCGGCGCTTGGGGTTTCCTGGGCGCCCTGCTCTTCATGGGGATCGGAGCCCTGCTGGGCCGCGCCGCGGAAGGGAAACTGGACCTGCGCAGCGTGCTGGACGCCCTCACAGGCCGGCGTTCCTCCTCATGAGCGGCACCGCTGGCACTGTCCCCGCTGCCGTGCTGGCAGGACACACCAGGATCAGTTCCCAGGCGCTCACCAGCGTGGCGCAGGCTGCCGCGGCAGAAGCCCTAGGCGTCGCGCCGCAGGAAATTCGAGCCGAGTGGTCCGACGACGACGGGCTGTTGGCGCTGTCCCTTGCAGGACCCATTAGTGTCCCCTCGCTGACCGCAGTCCTGCGCGACCCCGCACGGGTCGAGGTCTTCGGCGGCTCCGTCTGGGACCGTGCCGTGGCAGCCAAAGCCGAGATCCTGCTCCGCGTGACCGAGCTGAGCGGTGCCCTGCTGAGCCGGGTGGACATTCGCATCAGCGGCGCCAGCATGAGTGAAGGAGGACGCGTCCATTGAGTTCCGACACCGACCACGATGCCAGCCATGGGCGCCACCTTCCGCCTGCTCCGAGCACCGGCCCATCCGCGGACGGCGCGGGTCCCGCGGGGGCCGGGGCCCGGGGCATGGACGAGATCCTCAAACGCGAGACCCACTCCTCGAGGGCCGTGGCCTCGATCATCGCCGCCGTCCTCGTGATCGTGCTGTGCGTCTACGCCCTTTTGGAAACTGCGGTCCGGGCCATCGGACAGCCGCCCTGGCTCGTGGACCCGCTGACCGCGGCGGAGCAGGTGGTGGCGCTCCCGAACGGGGTTCAGCCGCTCTTGCTGGGTGTCACTGGCGCGGTATTTGTGATGGCCGGACTGTTCTTCTTCCTGAACGCCGTGCTGCCCGGACGCCGGGCCCGTCACCTTCTGCCGGACCGCCGAGCCGCCGTCGTCGTGGATGACGAGGTGATTGCCTCCGCCCTGGCGCGCAGGGCTCGCGTAGCGGCCAATCTGAGCCAGGATCAGGTGATGGTCACCGTGTCCCGACAGCAGGTGCAGGTCAACGTCAGACCGACCTCCGGCGTGCCGCTGAGCCCGGATGCCGTACGTTCCGCGGTGCAGGACGAGCTCCGTGACATGCACCCGTCCCCCACCCCGGACGTGCGGGTCAATGTCTCTTCGGCAGGGGTGATCGGCGCGTGAACGGCACCCCCCGGATCCTCAACCGGGTCCTGCTGGGCATCTTGGGCGTCAAGCTCCTCGCCACCGGAATCCTGCTCATCCTGCTCGCGAGCGTTCCAGCCGTTGGGACCTGGTGGCAGGACTGGTCCGCCGGGGTGTGGAGCATTTGGCGTGACCTCTTCGAGCGCACGCGGTTCCCGGGACGGGCGGAGAGCTGGCTCTGGATTGTGGTGGTCCTGGCACTGCTCCTGCTCATTGGCGCCATGGTGGCTTGGGTAGCCCAGCAGGGCAAGGGCCGGGCCAACGTGCTCGTGTCCGAAGAGGACCCGGGCGAAGTGCCTGGAAATGTCAGAATCGGCAGCGGTGTGGCCGAGCAGGCGCTCCGGGCTGCCTTGGCAGACCGTCAGGACCTGGCCGGCACCACTGTCGCCACCTATGAATTCCGTGGCGAACCGGCCCTGAAAATCAGGATCCAGCCCCGCCACGGCGTGGCCCCGCACCGGCTCGCGGCCGAGGTGTCCGCCCTTGTGGAGGCGCTCGACGTCGCGCTCGGCCAACGCACGCTGGTGCTCATCCACGTCGCGGCCGGTGCGCGGTCTAGGTTCGGGCGGGCTGAGCGGGTCCGCTGACCCGTCGGTGGGGGCTTTCGTCAACCTCCCGGCCGGCTGGCGTGGGTGCCCGGCGAGCCGGCTTCGTAAAATAGCGCGTCATACTGTTGCCCCGGGCAGGGGTCTCGGTTCGGCAAAAGTTCTGTGTAAACGCTTGCATTCCTCGCCGGATGGTGATTATTGTGATGGGCACCACACGAACGCACCGCCGCCTTTGTCCGGTACTCAGCGAGGAGTCCTCCAGAATGAAATCACCGAAGTTCCTACTTTCCGTAGCAACAGCAGGCGTTCTAGCCCTGACCCTTTCCGCCTGTGGCGGCGGCGGAGGTGGCGGCACTACCAGCGGCAGCGACGCCGCCTCGCAGGGCTTGGACGGGCGCGGCCCCATCACCTACGTCCAGGGCAAGGACAACAGCAACGTGGTCCGTCCATTGATCGAGAAGTGGAACGCAGCCCACCCGAACGAGACGGTCACCTTCAAGGAGCAGACCGACCAGGCCGACCAGCAGCACGACGACCTTGTCCAGCACTTCCAGGCCAAGGACCCCGGGTACGACGTTGCAAGCGTCGACGTCGTCTGGACCGCCGAATTCGCCGCCAAGGGCTGGCTGCAGCCGCTCAAGGACAAGATGGCGCTGGATACCTCGGCCATGATCAAGCCGACCGTCGATGCCGCCTCCTACAAGGGCACGCTGTACGCTGCACCGGAATCATCCGACGGCGGCATCCTGTACTACCGCAAGGACCTGGTCCCCACGCCTCCGAAGACCTGGGACGAGATGATGAGCATGTGCTCCATCGCTCAGGCCAACAATATTGGCTGCTACTCCGGCCAGTTCAAGAAATACGAGGGGCTGACGGTTAACGCCTCCGAGGCGATCAACTCCGCCGGTGGAGCCGTGCTGGACGACAACGGCAAGCCCAACCTGCTCACCGCGGAGGCAAAGGCCGGCATGGCGAACCTGACCAAGGCCTACGCGGACGGCGATATCCCAAAGGAAGCCATCACCTTCCAGGAAGAGGAGAGCCGCCAGGCATTCCAGGACGGCAAGCTGCTGTTCCTGCGCAACTGGCCCTACGTCTACAACCTGGCCACTACCGAAGGTTCCTCGAAGGTCAAGGACGTCCTGGGCATGACCGCCCTCCCGGGCAAGGACGGTCCGGGCGCCTCATCGCTCGGCGGCCACAGCGCCGCGATCAGCGTCTACTCAAAGAACAAGGCCACGGCCTTGGACTTCCTGAAGTTCCTCACCACGGAAGAGACCCAGAAGTTCTTCGCCACGCAGGGTTCGCTCGCCCCGGTGCTCGGCTCGCTTTACGACGACGCGGAGCTCGTCGCCAAGCTGCCGTACCTGCCGGTCCTGAAGACCTCGATCGAGAACGCCGTGCCGCGCCCGGTCACCCCGTTCTACCCGGCCGTCACCAAGGCCATCCAGGAGAATGCCTACTCGGCCATCAAGGGCGAGAAGACTGTCGACGCTGCATTGTCCGACATGCAGAAGTCCATCGAATCCGCTAGCGCGGGACAGTAGGTCCAACATGGCAACAGAATTAGGCCCGACGACGGTCAAGGAACCGGCGTCGGGCGGGGCTCCGATCCACCACGCACCCAAGGGTGTCGGGGAGGATAACGCCATCGCGAGTCAGGGAAAGTGGGCATCCTGGCTTCTGGCGCCGACCATCATCGCGCTGGGCATCGTGATCGTGTACCCGATCATCACCGCCATTGTGATGTCCTTCCAGAAGGATGCTGGTCTGGACCCCGCCACGGGGCTCTTCGTCGAGGGCGGCCCGGCCGGCTTCTCCAACTACACCAACTGGATTTTCCAGCAGTGCCCGGCTCCCGGCGGCGGAACCGTCGACTGCCCGCCGGGAACACTCGGTGCGCAGTTCTGGTCCGCCACCGGCACCACCTTCTTCTTCGCCGCCGTCACGGTGACACTGGAGACGGTGCTCGGCTTCTGGATGGCCGTCATCATGGCACGGGCCTTCAAGGGCCGCAGCTTGGTCCGTGCAGCCGTCCTGGTGCCGTGGGCCATCCCCACCGCCGTAACGGCCAAGCTGTGGCTGTTCATCTTCGCCTTCGAAGGCATCGGCAACAAACTCTTCAACACCACCGTCCTGTGGACTGGCAGCGAATGGCCTGCCAGATGGGCCGTGATCATTGCGGATGTTTGGAAGACCACGCCGTTCATGGCGCTGTTGATTCTTGCCGGCCTGCAGATGATTCCCGCGGAAGTGTACGAGGCGGCCAAGGTCGACGGCGCCTCAGCCTGGCAGCGGTTCCGGATGATCACCCTGCCGCTGGTGAAGCCGGCGCTCATGGTGGCCATCCTGTTCCGCACCCTGGACGCTCTGCGCATGTTCGACCTCCCGTACATCCTCACGGGAGGCGCCAACAACACCACCACGCTGTCCATCCTGGTGATCAACCAGATCAGGCAGGGCTTCAATTCGGCGGCGGCATTGTCCACCATCACGTTCTTCATCATCTTTATAGTGGCCTTCATCTTCGTACGCTTCCTCGGGGCGAACGTGGTGGAGCAAACCGGCGCAGGTAAGGGGAAGAAATGACCGCCGCGACCGAACTACGCGCAGAGCAGGACCGGGGACGGAAGGCCGCGCAGAACCGCGAGAAGTGGGCCCAGGGACGCACCTACATCAGCGCGGCCGTGATTCTCTTCTGGTGCCTGGCCCCCGCGTACTGGATGGTGGTGACGGCGTTCCGCGACGTCGGCTACACCTATGACACATCGATCCTGCCGACCCACGTGACGCTGGACAACTTCAGGACGGCGTTCGACACGTCCTTCGGCAACCACTTCGGCCAGGCGCTGCTGAACAGCTTGTTCATCGGCACTGTCGTCACCCTGGTTTCGCTGGTGATCGGCGTGTTCGCCGCCTATGCCCTGGCCCGCTTGAACTTCAAGTTCAAGTATCTCGTGCTGGGCTTCATCCTGGGGGCCTCCATGTTCCCCGGCGTCGCCCTCATCACGCCGCTGTTCCAGCTCTTCACCAGCATCGGCTGGATGGGTACTTACCAGGCCCTGATCATCCCGAACATCTCGTTCGTGCTGCCGCTGACCGTCTACACCATGACGTCGTTCTTCCGGGAGATGCCGTGGGAGCTCGAGGAATCGGCGCGCGTGGACGGCTGTACGCAGGGACAGGCGTTCCGGAAGGTCATCATGCCGCTGGCGGCCCCGGCCATCTTCACGACGGCGATCCTGGCGTTCATCTCCTCGTGGAATGAATTCCTGATCGCCAGCCAGCTCTCGTCCGACGCAACCCAGCCGGTGACAGTGGCCATCGCCAGCTTCGCCGGCGCACAGCCCAACCAGATCCCCTACACGGCCATCATGGCCGCCGGAACGATCGTCACAATTCCGTTGGTAATCCTGGTGCTGATCTTCCAGCGTAAGATCGTCGCTGGGCTCACCGCCGGCGCTGTGAAGTGATGGCCCGGCCATGAACAATAAGCCGAACCGCGGTCTGGTGCGGAGCGAACACCGCCGCGTCCGCTCCGGGGAGGATTTCGACATCATCATCGGCTTCCTTGGTTTCTGGGCGCTCGTGCTGCTCGTGGTCACTGTCTGGATGGAGGTGACCGTACAGCCGGCGCTTGGCTGGGCACTGGGCCTGCTGGCCACACTGCTGGCTTTGTACGGAATGATCCGGCTGCGCCGTCGCCTGCCCGAAAGGACGGCAACCCGGCGCAACTGAAACGTGGGCTTTGTTGCCGTGGGGAGGCGGGCAGGGAACTCCTGCACCCAGCCATGGGGCGGCAGCAGTCAGTCGACAAGGGGATACGGTGGCAAAAACAACAGGCCGGGCGCATCGCGGAGGCCACTCCGGCGTCAGCATCGAGGATGTGGCCGCCGCCGCGGGAGTGTCCACCGCCACCGTGTCCCGCGCCGTCCGCGGCCTGCCCAGGGTTTCCCCGGCCACCCGGGAGAAGATCCTGGGTGTCGCCGAAGAACTGGGCTACGTTGCCTCCTCCTCGGCGTCCGGGCTGGCCACCGGGCGGACCAGGACGATCGGCGTGCTGGCCCCGTTCGTCAGCCGCTGGTTCTTTTCCAAGGCCATTGAAGGGGCGGACCGGGAACTGCACGCCCGGCAGTACAACCTCTCACTGTTCAATCTGGGCGGCCACGGCAGCCACCGTGAACGGCTCTTCAGCAAGACGATGGTCTACAAGCAGATCGACGCCCTGCTGGTGCTCTGCATGGCGCTGACGCATGAGGAGATCGAACACCTCCAAAAAATCGATATCCCCCTGGTCGTCGTCGGTGGCCACGTCGAGGAGTGCCCGTACATCGGTATCGACGACTACGCTGCCGCGGCAGCGGCCGTCCGGCACCTGATCGAGCTCGGCCACACCGAAATCGCCCTGCTGCACGGCGACGACGAAACCGACCTCAACTTTGACGTACCGCGGGTCAGGATCAAGGCCTTCCAGGACGTCATGGCCGAAGCCGGGCTGAATGTCCGAAAGGAATGGGACGAATGGGGGGACTTTACGGTCCGCAGCGGCCAGGACGCCTTCCACCGGCTTTGGGACCGGCCCGGGCCGAAGCCCACCGCAATCTTCTGCGCCTCGGACGAGATGGCCATGGGGATTATTTTCGAAGCCACCCGTGCCGGGGTGCGCATTCCCGAGGACCTTTCCGTGATCGGGATCGACGACCACGACTTTTCGGAGGCCATGGGCCTCACCACTGTTCGGCAGCGACCGGACGAGCAGGCCGAACTGGGCACCAAGATGCTCCTGGACGAGCTCGACGGAATCGCCGGGGCGGTGCGCTCCACCGTTGCCCCGCACCAACTGATCGTCCGAAGCTCGACTGGATCGCCGGGGCGTCGCGCTTCACCCTTGCCCCCCAGCAACTGATCGTCCGAGGCTCGACGGCGCCGCCCCGGAGCGCGGGCCGGCGGTCAGGACGCGCGGGCCAGTTGCCGGATCGGGATCCAGCGGGACGCCAGCCGTCGGTAGGCCGCGGCCGCGCCGGTCATGTCCCCTTCGGCCAAACACTCAATACCCAGCCGCACATCCATGGGTGAGTCATCCGGGTAGACCTTGTCGGCCACCGCGCCATAATCCAGTTCCACCACCGAGTCCTGGTGGAAGAGCTCCAGCCATTCGGTGAGCTGCGTGAGGTCCTCGAGCATGTCCAGGTCCGGTGCGGCAAGGGCCAGGTGCGCCACCGCATAGCGGACCCGCTCCAGGGCTTCGCCGATGGTCGCACGGATCCGCACGGTGACAATATGCCCCTCGGATTCCACCACGTCCGTGGGGTCTGATTCCTGGAACAGGCAGAACCAGCTGAAGGGGATGCCCCAGGTGGACGCCCGTGTGTGAACGCGGCCAAGCCCTGCGTGCGCGCGCACTTCGTTGATCCGCTCCTGGTGCTTGTCGCGCTGTTCTTCAGGGATCAGCAGCTGGGCCAGCGGGCCGTGGATTCCCTCCATCAAGGCGTTGGCGGCCAGCCCGGCCCGGAGCACCAGCTGGCTGGGGCAGTAGAGGAGGCTGTCCGGGTCCCCGGCGGCAGGAGTCTTGCCGCCGTCGTCGGCAGCGGGTGCCGCTGGGCGTGTGCTGTTCGGGCGGCCAACGATGCGGACCAGGTCCGTCGCCCCGGTGGGGAACGGGTCCCCGCCCGGTCGGGTGATGCGGCCCAGGGAGGCGAGCAGTTCGGAGTTTTCGACGGACGCGCGCGGCGCGCTTTGGGCCCCGGCTGAGCGCAAGGCCGCCTGCTGCTCCGCCGGGAACGCCTCCAGGGGTTCGTATATCCGGAGCGCGGAGGAGAACGGCAGCCCGGCCTGTCCGCGGTAGAGGTTGCCCGTCATTGGATCACCCCGCTTCCCTGGCGGACGCTCATCAGTCGCTCAACTCCACGATCACCGGGGCGTGGTCGGACGCGCCCTTTCCCTTGCGTTCCTCGCGGTCGATCGCTGCGCCCGTGACCCGGGCAGCCAGGGCGGGGGAAGCCAGGACAAAGTCGATCCGCATGCCCTCCTTCTTCGGGAAACGCAGCTGCGTGTAGTCCCAGTACGTGTAGACGCCCGGTCCGGGGGTGTGCGGCCGGACCACGTCCAGGAATCCGGCGTTCTCGAAGGCGCGGAACGCCGCCCGTTCGGGCTCGCTGACGTGGGTGAGGCCCTCGGTGCGGAAGTAGTCGATGTCCCAGACGTCGTCGTCCTGGGGTGCGATGTTCCAGTCGCCCATCAGGGCGATCTGTGCTTCGGGCTCCGCCTGGAGCCGGCCCTCGGCGTGGGCCCTCAACGCGTCCAGCCAGCCGAGCTTGTACGGCATGTGCTCGTCGTTCAGGGCCCGGCCGTTGGGGACGTAGAGGCTCCAGACCCTGATGCCGCCGCAGGTGGCGCCGATGGCGCGGGCTTCCTGCACGGCGTCCTTGCCGTTCTTGCCGAAGACGGGCTGGTCCAGGAAGGTGCGTTCGACGTCGTCGAGCCCCACCCGGGAGGCGATGGCGACACCGTTCCACTGGCTCACGCCGAAGTGCGCTACTTCGTACCCCATGCGCTCGAACAACTCCCAGGGGAAGTTGTCGTCCTTGCACTTGGTTTCCTGGATGGCCAGGACATCACAGTCGGTGCGCTGAAGCCAGGCTTCAACACGGTCGGCACGGGCGCGGAGCGAGTTCACATTCCAGGTTGCTATCTTCACACTCCCTAACTTACCGAACTTGGCTGCCGGACGAGGCTGCCGGGCGGCCGCGGCTCTGGAATTTAGTAGGAAGTCCGAGTATATTCGGGAGCAGAGATGGCGTGGGTCACACGCGGCCCCGCCGTCACTTCGGCAATCACACGGTGCAAAGGAGCATTCCATCATGGTTCGCGAGCTATCCCACTACATTGACGGACAGCATGTTGAAGGCACTTCGGGGCGCTTCAGCGATGTCTACGATCCGTGCACGGGCGAGGTCCAGGCCAGGGTTCCGCTGGCCAGTACCGAGGAAGTCCGCAACGTGGTCTCCAACGCGGAGAAGGGCCAGCTTGTATGGGCTGCCATGAACCCGCAGCGCCGCGGCCGGATCCTGCTCAAATTCGTCGATCTGGTCAACCAGAACCTGGACGAACTCGCCACCCTGCTGTCCTCGGAGCACGGCAAGACGTTCCTCGACGCGAAGGGCGACATCCAGCGCGGCATCGAGGTTGTGGAATTCGCCGCCGGCGCCCCGCACCTGCTCAAGGGCGAATTTTCGGACAGCGCCGGTGCCGGGATCGACGTCCACTCGCTGCGCCAGCCGCTCGGCGTCGTCGCCGGCATCACCCCCTTCAACTTCCCGGCCATGATCCCGCTCTGGAAGTCCGGCCCGGCCCTCGCCGCGGGAAACTCCTTCATTCTCAAGCCGTCCGAACGTGACCCCTCCGTGCCGCTGCGGCTCGCCGAGCTCTTCACCGAGGCCGGCCTGCCGGCGGGCGTGTTCAACGTCGTCAACGGGGACAAGGAAGCGGTGGATGCGCTGCTGGAGGACCCGCGGGTCCAGGCCATCGGCTTCGTCGGCTCCACGCCGATCGCCCAGTACATCTACGCCACGGCCGCCGCTAACGGCAAGCGCGCCCAGTGCTTCGGCGGCGCCAAGAACCACATGGTGATCATGCCGGACGCGGACCTCGACATGGCCGCGGACGCCCTGATCGGCGCCGGCTTCGGCTCCGCCGGCGAACGCTGCATGGCGATCTCGGTGGCGGTCCCCGTCGGCAAGGCCACCGGCGACGCGCTCGTCGCGAAGCTGGAGGAGCGGATCGCGGACCTCAAGGTCGGCCACAGCCTCGCCAAGGACTCTGACTTCGGCCCCGTGGTGGCGGCCTCCGCCAAGGAGCGGATCGAGGGCTACATCCAGGCCGGCGTCGACGAGGGCGCCACCCTGCTGACCGACGGCCGCGGACTCAAGGTCGAAGGCTATGAGAACGGCTTCTGGATCGGCCCCACGCTGTTCGACAACGTCACCAAGGACATGACGATCTACAAGGAAGAGATCTTCGGGCCGGTGCTGAGTGTGCTCCGCGCGGAGGACTACGACGAGGCCCTGCGCCTGTGCAGCGAGCACGAGTTCGGCAACGGCGTGGCCATCTTCACCCGCGACGGCGACTCCGCCCGCGACTTCGCCAGCCGTGTCCAGGTGGGCATGGTGGGCATCAACGTCCCCATCCCGGTCCCGATTGCCTACTACACCTTCGGCGGCTGGAAGGCCTCCGGCTTCGGCGACCTCAACCAGCACGGCGCGGACGCGTTCCGCTTCTACACCAAGACCAAGACGGTCACCACCCGCTGGCCCTCCGGCATCCGCACCGGCAGCAGCTTTGTGATGCCGGAAGGCAGCTGATGGCGGGGAAGCACTCCCCGGACACCCCGGCGGCGGAGGTGCTCTTCGAACGGCGCGGCCGGTTGGGCGTGACCACGCTCAACCGGCCCCGGGCGGTCAACGCGCTGACCGCGGGGATGGCATCGGCGATGCTGGAGCAACTTCTGCGCTGGTCAGACGACGATGCCGTGGCGGCGGTGCTGGTCCGCGGTGCCGGCGACCGGGGGCTGTGCGCTGGCGGCGACATCGTGGCCATCTACCGCGACATGCTCGACGGCGGCGACGCGACCGCTGATTTCTGGGCCGAGGAATACAGGCTGAACGCGCTTATCTCCGGCTACCCCAAGCCGTATGTGGCGTTCATGGACGGCCTGGTCCTCGGCGGTGGTGTGGGGATTTCCGCGCACGGCTCGGTCCGGATCGTCACCGAACGCACCCGGATGGGCATGCCGGAGACCACAATCGGTTTTGTGCCCGACGTCGGCGGAACGCTACTGCTCTCCCGCTCACCGGGGGAGTCGGGCACGCATGCAGCACTGACAGGTGCGCACCTGAGCGGCTCCGACGCGCTGTTCCTGGGCCTCGCGGACCACTTCGTTCCGTCCGCGAAGCTCGCGGAACTGGCCGAGGCGCTGGAGAGTGAGGCGCCGGACGCCGCCGTCGCGCGCTTCGCCGAGGAGGAGCCGCCGTCGGTCCTCGCGGCGCAGCAGGAATGGATTGATGCCTGCTATTCGAGTGACGACGCCGAGGAGATCGTTCGCCGGCTGCGCACCGCGGGCGGGGAAGCCTCCGAAGCCGCTGACACGATCGAAGCCAAGTCGCCGACGGCCGTGAAGGTGGCGCTGGCATCCCTGCGCCGGGCCAGGGGGCTGAGCCTTGAGGAAGCGCTGGAACAGGAGTACCGGGTGGGGCTGCGGTTCCTCGCCGGGCCCGACTTCCGCGAAGGCATCCGCGCCCAGGTCGTAGACAAGGACCGCAACCCGCACTGGCAGCCGGCCACGCTCGCGGAAGTTAGCCGTGACAACGTCGAATCGTATTTCGCACCGCTGGGTGATCGTGAACTGATCCTTTCGAGGGAGCGCAACAATGTCTGAAACGCCGCCGTCTGAACCGAGCCGGTCCGGGACGCCCGCCGGCCCGGTCGCCTTCCTGGGCCTGGGCCACATGGGCGGGCCAATGGCCATCAACCTGGTTGCTGCCCGCTATACTGTCACCGGCTTCGACGTGGTGCCGGCCGCGCTGGAAACCGCCCGGGCGCACGGCATCGCCACCGCGGACACCGCCGCCGAGGCCGTGGCGGGTGCCGCCGTCGTGCTGACCATGCTTCCCAGCGGCCAGCACGTGCTGGATGCCTACCGCGGCGCTGGGGGGCAGCCGGGTCTGCTGGAGGTCGCCCGGCCGGGCACCCTCTTCCTGGACTGCTCCACCATCAACGTGGATGAGGCCCGGCAGGCGGCCGCACTCGCCGTCGCGGCCGGCCACCGGGCCGTGGACGCGCCGGTTTCCGGCGGGGTTGTGGGCGCCGAAGCGGGCACCCTGACCTTTATGGTGGGGGCGCTGCCGGAGGACTTCGAGGCGGTCCGGCCGATGCTCGAGGTGATGGGCAAGCGTGTGGTCCACTGCGGGGAGCACGGCGGAGGGCAGGCCGCGAAGATCTGCAACAACATGATCCTCGGTGTCTCGATGATCGCCGTCAGCGAAGCCTTTGTGCTCGGCGAGAGGCTGGGACTGACGCACCAGGCGCTCTTCGACGTCGCCTCCGCAGCCTCCGGCCAGTGCTGGGCGCTGACCACCAACTGCCCGGTGCCGGGACCGGTGCCCACGAGCCCCGCGAACCGCGACTATCAGCCCGGCTTCGCGGGAGCCCTCATGGCGAAGGACCTCAAGCTGGCGCTGAACGCACTGGAAAGCACCGGCGTCGCCGCCAGACTGGGGCCGCTCGCGTCCGAAATCTACGATAATTTTGCCGCGGAAGGCGGGGCGGGCCGGGACTTCTCCGGCATCATCACCGACATCCGGGACAAATCCGAACACTAGCCAGGTTCCAAATACTGGCCAGCCGAACACCGAACATTTCTGAACAGCAGCTAAGGGGACAGGCATGACAGAGCACTACACAAACATTCTGGTGGAGCGGCGCGGCCGGGTGGGACTCGTGACGCTTAACCGGCCGGAGGCACTGAACGCCCTCAACAAGGCCACCATGGACGAACTCGTGGCCGCGGTGTCGGCCATGGATGCCGACCCGGAGGTAGGGGCGGTCGTGCTGACCGGATCCGCAAAGGCCTTCGCCGCCGGTGCGGACATCAAGGAGATGCAGTCCAAGGGCTACATGGACATGTATGCCGCGGACTGGTTCCGGGGCTGGGAAGACTTCACCCGGCTGCGGATCCCGGTGGTCGCGGCCGTGTCCGGGTTCGCCCTGGGTGGCGGCTGCGAGCTCGCGATGATGTGCGATTTCATCATTGCCGGGGACAACGCCAAGTTCGGCCAACCGGAAATCAATCTGGGCGTGCTACCCGGGATGGGCGGCTCACAGCGGCTCACCCGCGCGGTGGGCAAGTCCAAGGCGATGGACATGATCCTGACCGGGCGCTTTATGGACGCCGAGGAAGCCGAACGCGCCGGTCTTGTGTCCCGTGTGGTGCCGGCCGCGGACGTGGTGGACGAGGCCTTGAAGGCCGCCGCCGTGATTGCCTCCAAGTCCAAGCCGGTGGCGATGGTGGCCAAGGAAGCCGTCAACACCGCGTTCGAGACCGGGCTGGCCCAGGGTGTGCTGTTCGAACGGCGCGTGTTCCACTCGCTGTTCGCCACGGAGGACCAGAAGGAAGGCATGGCGGCCTTCGCCGAGAAGCGGCAGCCGGACTTCACGCACCGCTAGCCAAGGGCTCCGCAGACCCCTGCGAGGCCTCACGCCGCGCTGATGCCGAACAGGCCGATGATCAGGGCCATCACCATGAGTGTCACGAATTCGTGCGCGCAGTTCAGCACCGTCAGGCCGGCCGGGCGGCCTTCGAAGGCATCGTGGGTGATGAAGCGCGCCGCCGTGAACCCGGCCCACAGGATCAGGGCCGTGACCAGGGTGTTGACCAGGAAGTCCCCGCCGTAGAAGTGCTGCGAGATGGCGGCGGCCCCGGCCAGCACCGAGGCGCTGACGAAGCTGACGACCAGCGTGATCAGGATCGGCTTGACGGCGTCCTTGGCGTCCCCGCTCGGGGTGACCTTGGCGACGCGCATCCAGTAATTGCCGAACACCTTCGGCGTGTACCAGACGGATCCGACCACCATGCTGGACAGCGTGGCCAGCAGTACTGCCCAGATGTTGATCTCCGGAATCATTGCGCTCCTCAGGTTCCGCGTTGGTTTCTTCACGAAGTCTAGGGGACCGCCCGGGCTGTCCCGCGCTTTTGGGAACTACCTCTTTTAGGAGGTAGTTGGATGTCCACGCTTTTCGTTACGGTGATCCAAGTCACAAAGCCGCGCAACGGGGCTGACACCAAAGGAGATTGCCATGACTTCAGTTTCACCGATTTCGCCGGCCGGGCTGCAGGCGCCGCCCAGCCGCAAGACCCTGCGCAAGGTTGCCTTCGCGAGCGCCGCCGGAACCACCATCGAGTTCTATGACTTCTTCATCTACGGCACCGCTGCCGCACTGGTCTTCCCGGTCGTGTTCTTCCCGGCCCTGGGCGCCGCGGCCGGCACCATCGCCTCCTTCGGCACGTTCGCCGTCGCCTTCTTCGCCCGTCCCGTCGGCGCAATCATCTTCGGCCACTTCGGCGACCGGATTGGCCGGAAGAAAACCCTCATCACCACGCTGCTCATGATGGGTATCGCCACCGTGATGATCGGCCTGATTCCGGACGCCAGCACCATCGGCGTGGCAGCCCCCATCCTGCTGGTGGTGCTCCGCTTCGTGCAGGGCCTCGCTGTGGGCGGCGAATGGGCAGGCGCCACGCTTCTCGTGGCCGAATATGCGCCGAAGGGAAAGCGCGGGCTGTTCGGCTCCTTCCCGCAGATCGGCCCGTCCGTTGCCTTCGCCCTGGCCAGCGGCACGTTCCTCCTCACCAACCTGACGCTGGGGGACAAGTCCGAAGCCTTCATCACGATCGGCTGGCGGGTGCCGTTCATTCTCAGTGCGGTGCTGGTTCTCGTGGGCCTGTGGGTCCGGCTGAGCATCGAGGAAACCCCGGTCTTCAAGAACGCCGCCACGGTCACCACATCCAGCACCAAGCTGCCCATCCTGGAGTCCATCAAGCGCCAGCCGCGCGAGATCCTCCTCGCCGGTGGCTCCCTGACGCTGCTCTTCGCTCTCTTTTACCTTGGCACCGCGTACCTCACCAGCTATGCCACCAGCCCCGCCGGCATGCAACTGAGCCGGGTGGAAGTGCTGAGTACCGGTATCGTCGCCTCGTTTTTTGTCGCTGCCGCCACGCTGGCCTCCGGCGTCCTCTCGGACCGCTTCGGCCGCAAGAAGGTCATCGCCACCTCCTGCATCCTCGCCGTGCCGTGGTCCCTCCTGCTGTTTCCGATCCTCAGCGCGAACACCGTTTTCGCCTTCGGTCTCGGCCTCACCGTCACCCTGGTGATCTTCGCCATCGCCTACGGCCCCGCCGGGGCGCTGCTTCCGGAGCTCTTCGAGACCCGGTACCGCTACACCGGCGCCGGCATGGGCTACAACCTGGCAGGCGTCGTCGGCGGAGGCATTGTTCCCCTTGTGGCGGCCCAGCTCGCCGGCACGTCGGGAGCGTGGTCCATCGGGGTCCTGCTCGCCGGGATCGGTGTGTTCAGCGTTCTGTGCACGCTGGCCCTGCCCAACCGTGAAAAGCGGGGGCTGGAAGACGGCAAGCCGCACACCTCCTCGGAGCAGCCGGTCACCGAGCCCGCCGCCCGTCCCTAGGGGTCTGGGCCGAGGCCATCGAGGCTGCGGTTCAGGCTTCGGGGGATCCGCGGGTGGGGGAGCGGGGTTGCCGGTGACATCCGGCAGCCCCGTTCTACGGGATCAGTCCCAGCCGGCGGGCCGCGGACACGGCCTCAAGCCGGTTGTGCGCCGACAGCTTGGCCATCGCGTTCTGCAGGTAGCTCTTGACCGTCACCGCTTTCAGGCCCAGGCGCTCCGCGGTTTCCTGGTAGGAACAGCCGAGCGCAACCTGCGCCAGCACATCGAGTTCACGGCGGGCCAGCCGGGCCGTCGGATGGACACCGTCGGCTGGCGGTGGCGCCAGGTGAGTGCCGATGATGTCCAACTGCCGCGCCAGTTGGGGATCGGACACCGTCCCCGCCAGGGACCGCAGCTCTGCGTGGGCCTCCCGGACATGCTCCAGCCAGCTCCGGTCCAGGGCCAGGGCCGGCTCGGCCCGTGCCGTGTTGATGATCGAGACCCGCCGGTCCACTTCGTCCCGGACCCGCAGCTCGGCAGCGATCTCGCAGGCCGCCTCCATCGCCTCGCACACAGCGTTTTCCCCCAGCGGGACGCTGTCCCTGCTGGCGACGTACAGCACCGCCCGCGACCGGTCCTGGACCACCACGGGGACGGCCGCCATCGACGTCAGGCGTTCCCGCCGGACGGCGACATCGTATTCATGGGTGATTCCCTCGGAAGCGATGTAGTCCTCGACGAGGAACGGCCGCCGCTGCGTGAAGACCCGGCCGCCGAGACCCGCACCGGGGACGACGACGACCTGGTGCAGGCTGGACGTGGCGGTGCCAAGGAAGTCCGTCAGCTGCAGCAGTTCGCCGCTGGCCAGCCCGGCGAAGAGCACGGCCGGCCGGAACCTGCCGGAGAGCAGGCGCAGCGAGGCACGGAGCAGCTCCCGGTCATCGGGGCGGGAATAGGCGTTCGGCTGCATGAGTCGTCTCCTGGTGCCGCGGAACCCACCACAGCGTTGTGACGGGGACGTCAGTTCTGTTGAGGCCTTCCGGCCGGGGTCACTCGCTGAAATCGCCGGCATTGCGGCGGAAGGTTCCCAGGATCCCTATCAGCTGGTCGACATCCTGGTCGGCGAAACCGGACTGGGCGAACACCTCGGAGTTGAGCGCCGCCGTCGCCCGTTTCGCCAGCGTCCGCCCCTCCTGGGTGAGTTCAATCAGGGTGGTGCGACCGTCCGTCGGATGCGGCGAGCGGATGACCAGTCCCGCCTGCTGCAGCCGGTCGACGGCGTTCGTCACCGAGGTGGGATGGACCTGCAGCAGCGCACTCGCCTTGTTCATGGGCAGCGCGCCGCTGCGGGCGAAGCTCAGCAGGGCGAGCAGTTCGTACCGGGCAAACGTCAGCCCGAAGGGCTTCAGGACCCCTTCGATCCGGGCCAGCAGGATCTGCTGGGTCCGCATGATGGCCGTGATGGCAGCCATCGGGGCCGCGACGTCGGACCAGCCGTGCCGCTCCCAGTTCAACCGGGCGTCGGCGATCGGATCACGCGGCAGCGGCGATGCCACGGCACCTCCTGCAACTCGACCTGAACCTCATCGGATTCAGCCTAGCTTTTCGGCCGGGCTCTTCAGCCCGGGGAAGTCGGCCTCGGAGTACTCCGTGCCGAGCCCGGCGGGAACCGTCCCGCCACCGTGGCGCAGTTCCTCGCTGTGCCGCAGCTCCACGCGCCGAATCTTGCCCGAGATGGTTTTGGGCAGCTCGGCGAATTCGAGCCGGCGGATCCGCTTGAACGGAGCCAGATGGTCGCGGCAGTACTGCAGGATCTCCTCGGCGAGTTCCGGGCCGGGCTCGTGCCCGGCGGCCAGGACCACAAACGCCTTCGGCACTGAGAGCTTGAGCGGGTCGGGGGAGGGAACGACGGCGGCCTCGGCCACCGCCGGGTGCTCGATCAGCACACTTTCCAGCTCGAACGGGGACAACCGGTAATCCGAGGACTTGAAGACATCGTCGCCGCGGCCCACGTAGGTAATGATGCCGCGCTCGTCCCGGCTGGCCATGTCGCCCGTGTGGTAATAGCCGTCACGGAATGCCTCCGCCGTCTTTTCGGGATCCCCGTAGTAGGCCTTCATCAGCCCGACGGGGCGGGGGTCCAGGCGCAGGCAGAGCTCGCCGTCGTCGGCTTCCGCGCCGGTGGCGGGGTCCACCAGGACGACGTCGTAGCCCGGCAGCGGCTTGCCCATGGCGCCGATCTTGATCGGCTGGCCGGGAGTGTTCGCAATCTGCACCGTGGATTCGGTCTGGCCGAAGCCGTCGCGGATGGTCTGGCCCCAGGCGCGCTGGACCTGGTCGATCACCTCGGCGTTGAGCGGCTCGCCGGCAGACACCACCTTGGTGGGCGGGTTCCTGAGCATGGTCAGATCGGCCTGGATGAGCATGCGCCAGACGGTGGGAGGGGCGCAGAAGCTCGTGACTGATTCTTGGTCCATCTGCTCCATGAGTGCCTTCGCGTCGAAGCGCTCGTAGTTGTAGATGAAGACGCAGGCTTCGGCGATCCACGGCGTGAAGACATTGGACCAGGCGTGCTTGGCCCACCCGGGCGAGGCCACGTTGAGGTGCACATCGCCGGGTTCCATCCCGATCCAGAACATGGTCGACAGGTGGCCGACGGGGTAGGAGGTGTGCGTGTGCTCCACCAGCTTGGCCTTGGAGGTCGTACCCGAGGTGAAGTAGAGCAACAGGGTTTCGTCGGCCCGGGTCGGCGCGTCCGGGGCGAACGCTTCCCCCGCCCCGGCCGACTCCGTGTACTGCAGAGCGGACGGGTTCGCGGCTCCGCCGATTTCGATCAGCGTGTAGTCGCCCGGGACTTCGTCGAACTTCTTGATATTGGCGCTTCCGACGGTGGCCCAGTTGGCGCCGCCGCGTTCCACCCGGTCCCTGAGGTCCGCCGGTCCCATCAGGGTAGTGGTGGGAATCATCACGATGCCCAGCTTGATCCCGGCGAGCATCAGTTCCCAGAGTTCCACCTGGTTGCCGAGCATGATGATCATCCGGTCCCCGCGCCGCACGCCCTGGCTGCGCAGCCAGTTGGCCACCTGGGCGGACCGCCGGGACAGCTCGGCGAAGCTGCGCCGCGTGGCAGAGCCGTCCTGCTCGACGATGACGAGCGCCGGATTGTTCGCTTTGACCGGGTCCGCCGCGATCTGGTCGAACCAGTCGAGGGCGAAGTTGAAGTGTTCAAAGCGCGGCCACTGGAATTCGCTTCGTGCCGCCTCGTAGTCCTTGCGGAGGTCCAGCATGCGGTCGCGTGCTGCGCGGAATTCCTCAGTGACGGTCATAGTGCACCTTTCGAAAGTCTTGTCGGCGCAGCCTTTGCAAGCCCGGCGCCGTTGCCAGGGATCTCCAGTTTTCTCGTGATCCCCATCACTGTGCAATATACTAGGACATCCAAGGGTTTGGAAGGGCCGACTCGGTCCACGATGGGACCACGATGAAGGGATACATGCCCGTGCAGCCACAAGGACGTGCCAGCGGACAGCAAGCCATTGAGGATGAAACAGCGCTGGCGGGCGCGGCGGCACCGCCGTTCCCGGACGCCGATCTGATGCACATCGTGGACCTGTTGCCCCCGGAGGAACAGGTCCGGTACCAGGAAATCCGTGACTTCCTCCAGTCCCGGATCCGGGCGGCCTCGATCGACTACTGGAACCGCGAGGAGTTCCCCTTCGGGCTGCTCGCCGAGCTCGGCAAGTACGGCCTCGGCGGCCTGCAGACGGACGGCACCTCCAAGCTGTTCAAGGGCCTGATGTACGTCGAGGTGGCCCGGGCCGACGTGTCCCTTTCGGCCCTCGTGGGGATCCACAACGAGCTGATCGTCGGCATGATCGACCAGCTCGGCTCGGAGGAGCAGAAGGCGCGCTGGCTGCCCGGGCTCACGGCGCTGACGCAGATCGGCGCCTTCGCCCTGACCGAGCCGGACCACGGCTCGGACATCGCCGGCGGGCTGGCCACCACGGCCCGGCGCGAGGGCGGCGAGTGGGTGATCAACGGTGCCAAACGCTGGATCGGCGCCGGCACCATCGCGGACTTCGCCCTGGTCTGGGCGCGGGATGTCGCGGACCAGCAGATCAAGGGCTTCATCGTGGAGACCGACCGCCCGGGCTACACAGCGACAAAGATCGCGAACAAGATCGGGCTGCGGATCATGCAGAACGCGGACATTGTGCTCGACGACGTCCGTATCCCGGAGTCCAACCTGCTCCCCGGGGCCACGGACTTCTCCAAGGCCAACGAGCTGCTGCGCGATTCGCGCGCCTGGGTGGGCTGGCAGGCCGCCGGCATCCAGCTGGCCGCGTTCGACGTCGCGCGGGCTTATTCGCTGGAGCGCAAGCAGTTCGGCAAGGAGTTGGCACGCTTCCAGCTGGTCCAGCAGCAGCTGGCCGAGATTCTGGGCAACGCGTCCGCCTCGCTGTCGCTGATGGCGCAGCTGGCCAGGATCCAGGCAGACGGCAAGCTCGAAATGGTCCAGGCCGCGATGGCCAAATCCACCACCACCCGGCTGGCCCGGGCTTCGGTGGCGATGGGGCGCTCGCTGATGGGCGGCAACGGGATCAGCAGCGACTACGAGATGGGCAAGCTCTTTGGCGACGCCGAAATTCTCTACACCTACGAGGGCTCCTACGAGATCAACTCCCTGATTGTGGCCCGGGCCGTGACCGGCAAGTCCGCTTTCGTGTAGCACGACCGTTCCCCGGGTTTCGGCAGCGGTGCCACCGGTGCAGCCTCAGGGCAGGAACCGGTAACCGGTCCCCGCCTCGGTGATGAGGTGCCGCGGAGTGGCCGCCTCGGGTTCCAGCTTGCGGCGCAGCTGTGCCATATACACGCGCAGGTAGTTGGTCTCCTTCGCGTAGGCCGGCCCCCACACCTCGGAGAGGAGCTGCTGCTGGGTGACGAGTTTCTCCGGACTCCGGACCAGCACCTCCAGCATCTTCCACTCGGTGGGTGTGAGCCGGATGTCCTGGCCGTCGCGGAGAACGCGGCGTTTACCCAGATCCACGGTGAACGCGTCGGTAGTGATGACCGTCGGCTGCTCCGTCTCGGCGCTTCGGCGCAGCAGGGCACGCAGGCGGGCCAGGAGCTCCTCCAGTCCGAAAGGCTTGGTGATGTAATCGTCGGCGCCGGCGTCGAGCGCCTCCACCTTGTCCTCGGAACCATGACGGGCGGACAGGACCAGAACCGGCACTGCGCTCCAGCCGCGGAGCTTCCGGATCACGGCCGATCCGTCCATGTCAGGAAGTCCCAGGTCCAGGATCACGAGGGCTGGCGGCTGCTGCCGGGCAGCGAGCAGCGCCGAACGCCCATCCACGGCCGTCACCACGTCGTAGCCGTGGGCCTGCAATGTGATCCGCAGGGCACGGAGCAGGTAAGCGTCGTCGTCGACTACCAGTACGGCGGTCATGCCGGGTCAGTCCCGGATGCAAGAATCGGCGGTGCATGGAGGCGGCCGATGACCGCTGATTGCGGCTGCAGCGGTGCCTGATCCGGCTCTTCGTGGAACGGGATGCCAGCAGACAGCGGAAGGCTGATCACCATGGTCAGGCCGCCGCCCGGCGTCGCTTCGGCGGTCAGCCTGCCGCCCATCGCCTCGGTGAATCCCTTCGCCACGGCCAGGCCGAGCCCCACCCCGGTTGCCTGTGTCGCGTCGTCGAGGCGCTGGAAGGGACGGAACATGTCCACGACCCGGTCCGCCGGGATGCCGCTTCCGTGGTCGATGATGCGCAGTTCACCGGCGGGACGGCCACTCACGGTTGCCATGCCCAACACGCCTGCAGAACCGGCCAGGACAATATCGGATTCGGGGGCGTACTTGACGGCGTTCTCCACGATGTTGGCAATGACACGCTCGAGCATGCCCTCGTCCGCCTCGACCTCGGGCATGTTGGCGGGGAGCTCGACGCGCACGCGGCCCGAAGCGATCCCGTGCAGTCCGCCGGGAATGACCTCGTACCACCGCACCGGCCGCAACAGCGGGTTGATCGAATCGGACGTGAGCCGGGACATGTCCAGCAGGTTTCCCACCAGCACTTCCAATCGGTCCGAACAGTCCTCGATGGTTGCCAGCAGCTCCTGCTCTTCCTCCGGGGTGTAGCGGACACCCGTCTGCCGAAGGCCTCCCACCGCGAGCTTGATGCCGGCCAGTGGAGTGCGGAGATCGTGCGAGACAGCGCGCAGGATCGACGTCCGCATCGTGTTGCTCTCCGCGAGCTTCAGGACTTCGGAGCGGCTGGCCAGCAGCTGCTGGCGTTCCAACTGGGCCACCAGATGGACCCCAAAGGCGCCGAGCAGGCGTCGGTCGCTGGCCGGCAGCACCCGGCCGGACAGAACCAAGCACGTGGTGGCATCGATCCGTTCCACGTTGTCACCGCGGATGCCGGCTGTGCCGTGGCTGTCCCCGGCTCCGGAACTGAAAGCCGGAACTTCGCCGGCGCTGGCGATCAGCCGCCAGCCCTCACCCGGGCGGGCAGCCGCTCCGGCGCCGTCCCGGAAGGCGCCGTCGTCGTCCGGGCGGCTCAGAAGGGCCGCGCCCCGGACCTGGAAGACGGCCAGGGCTTGTTCCAGCAAGCCCACAATCGTGTCCTCCGAACCGGCCGCCCCGCGCGAGAGGTCCGCGAGCGTGGCGGCCTCCGCCCGCGCGTGGGCCGCTTCCTTGGAACGCCGCGCGGAGAGGTCCACCACGGTGGCGACTGCGGCGGACACCCCGACAAACACCAGAAGCGCGAGTACGTTTTGGGAATCGCTGATGGTCAGGTTGCCTACCGGCGGGGTGGAGAAGTAGTTCACCAGCAGGCTGCTCCAGAGCGCCGCGAGGACCGCAGGCCACAGGCCACCGACCAGCGCCACGGCGACGGAGCCGGTGAGCTGGACCAGGACAGTAGCCGCCAGGTTCTTATCCGGGTTCACCGCCAGCAGGAGCTGCAGCAGGGCGGGAAGGAGGACGGCCAGCACAAAACCCGTCGCCACGCGGGCACGGCCCAGATCCCGCCGCCGGGGCACGCCCGGGCTTCCGCCCTCAGGCGGCTGCGAAACGATGTGGACGTCGATCGCACCGGCGCCGCGGACCACCCTGGCGCCGGTGCGTCCGCCACGCAGGCCCGCCAGTAGTCCGGCAACGCCGCCACTGCGTGAGATTCCGACGACGATCTGGGTGGCGTTGACGCTGCGCGCGAAGTCCAGCAGTGCGGCGGCCGGATCGTCCCCGGCCACGATGTGATAGCTGCCGCCAAGGTCCTGGACCAGTCGGCGTTGTGACTGAAGTTCCTGCGGCGATTCTGCGGCCGCAGTTTCCGCTGCGCGTACGTGCACCGCCAGCAGGTCCCCGCCGTTGACCCGGTGGAGGATGCGCGCAGCCCGGCGGATCAGGATTTCACCCTCGCGACCGCCGGGCAGCCCGACGACGATCCGCTCGCGGGCCGGCCAGCTGGCCTCGATTCCGTTTCCCGTCCGATACCTGGCGAGTCCTTCATCCACCCGGTCCGCCAGCCACAGCAAGGCCAGCTCACGCAGGGCCGCAAGGTTGCCCGGACGATAGAAGTTGGCGAGCGCAGCATCGACCCTGTCAGCAGCGACGATCTTGCCGTCCGCGAGGCGCTGCCGCAGGAGTTCGGGGGAGATGTCCACCAGCTGGATTTGCCCGGCCCGCCGGGCGATCGCATCAGGCACGCTCTCCGCCGGCCGGACGTCGGTGATGGCGCGGACGACGTCGCTGAGGGAGGCGAGATGCTGGACGTCCAGGGTGGACAAGACGTTGATGCCGGCGTCCAGCAGTTCATCAACATCCTGCCACCGGTGGGCGTTCCGGCTGTCCGGGGGATTGGTGTGGGCGTAATCATCGACGATTGCCGTGGCGGGCCCGCGGCGGATGACGGCGTCCAGGTCAAGCTCTTCAAGGTGGAGCCCCTGATACGGGATCCGCTTTGCCGGGATCAGCTCGAGCCCTGCCAGCAGGGCGCGGGTGTCGCGGCGCCCCCGGTCCCGGGCGAACGCGACGACGAGGTCCTCGCCGCCCCCGTGTAGCCGGTGGCCCTCCCGGAGCATCGCGTAGGTCTTGCCGACGCCAGGTGCTGACCCCAGGAAGATGCGCAGCGTTCCACGTGCCATGGAGCCATTCTTGCATTTCAAGCTGCACCGGGAAGGGCTGCCCTGCGTCAAGGATTCGTCAAGATCCCCGTCTCAGCAGGGGCGTTGCGGGCGGCCGCTGCTAGTTTCGCAACTGAGAGCTGTGCGGGGCAACGCCGTTGAGACCGCTCCGTGAGAGAGGGAAGAACATGACCACGCTGAGCCGGCCACCGGCAGATCCGTCGGCGCCGCGGTCGCGGACCACATCCAGGCTGAAAAACTGGCTGCTGTTCGGGCTGCAGGACAGCAAGGGCACCCACCAGGGCCCGGGCGGAGTGCCCACGATCCACGAGAAGAAGCACTCCTGGTGGCAGGTGATGTGCCTGACCGGCGTCGACTACTTCTCCACGCTGGGTTACCAGCCGGCGATCGCAGCGCTCGCTGCGGGGGTAATTTCGCCGCTCGCGACCCTCGTGCTCGTGGCCATCACCTTGCTGGGCGCCCTGCCCGTCTACCGGCGGGTGGCGGGCGAGAGCCACCGGGGCGAGGGCTCCATCGCGATGCTTGAGCGGCTCATGCCGCGCTGGGGCGGAAAGCTGTTCGTCCTGGTCCTGCTGGGTTTTGCCGCAACGGACTTTATGATTACCATGACGCTGTCGGCGGCGGACGCCACGGCGCACCTGATCCAGAACCCGATAGCCCCCAGTTGGCTGCAGGGACAGAATGTGCTGATCACGCTGTTTCTGCTGGCGATGCTTGGCGCGGTCTTCCTGCGCGGGTTCAAGGAGGCCATCGGCGTCGCCGTCGTCCTGGTCGCCGTGTACCTGGGCCTGAACCTGGTGGTTTTGTCCGTTTCGGTCTTTGAGGTGTTCACGCACCCCGTGGCCGTGGACAACTGGTGGCAGGCGATCTCGACGTCGTACGGGAACCCGCTGCTCGCGGTCGGCTTTGCCTTGCTCGTCTTCCCCAAACTCGCACTGGGTCTTTCCGGGTTCGAGACGGGGGTGGCCGTCATGCCGCAGATCCGGGGGCACGCGAGCGACACCGTGGAGAACCCCGCCGGCCGTATCCAGGGGACCCGCAAGCTGCTGACGACGGCGGCTGTCATCATGAGCGGCTTCCTGATCGTCAGCAGCTTCACGACTGTCGTGCTGATTCCCGGGCAGGAATTCCAGCCCGGGGGCGACGCCAACGGGCGTGCGCTGGCGTTCCTGGCCCACGAATACCTGGGCGTGGGGTTCGGGACCGTCTACGACATCAGCACCATAGCGATTCTCTGGTTCGCCGGGGCCTCCGCCATGGCCGGACTGCTGAACCTCGTGCCCCGCTACCTTCCCCGCTACGGGATGGCCCCCGGGTGGGCCCGCGCCGTCCGGCCGCTGGTGCTCGTGTTCACCCTGGTCGGGTTCCTGATCACCTGGCTCTTCGACGCCGACGTCGATGCGCAGGGCGGTGCCTACGCGACCGGTGTTCTGGTGCTGATGACGTCGGCGGCGGTGGCCGTGACGCTCTCAGCCCGCCGTCAGCGGCAACGCGTACGCACCGTCGGGTTCGGCGCCATCGCCGTCGTGTTCGTCTACACCACCGTAGCCAACATCATCGAACGCCCGGAAGGCATCAGGATCGCTTCAGTCTTCATCCTGGGGATCGTTGTGATCTCGCTGCTGTCCCGGGTCCGGCGCTCGTTTGAGTTGCACGCCACCCAAGTCCATCTGGACCGCGAGGCCCTGGAATTCATGTCCGATGAGCTGGACGGGCCGCTGCGGATCATCGCCCACGAGCCGCTGCGCATCAGCGCGGAGGCCTACCGGCAGAAACTGGAGTCCGCTACAGAGGTCAGCCACTTGCCGCTGGACTACCGGGCCCTTTTCCTCGAAGTGGTTGTAGACGATTCCTCCGACTTCGAGACGGAGCTTTCGGTCCGCGGCATTACCCGGCACGGCTACCGGATCCTGGAAGTCCACGGGCCCGTGGTCCCGAACACGATCGCCTCCGTCCTGCTTCACATCCGCGACGTGACGGGCCTGATGCCGCACATCTACTTCCGCTGGACCGAAGGCAACCCGGTCACCAATCTGCTGCGATTCCTGGCATTCGGCGAAGGGGAAATCGCACCGGTGACCCGTGAAGTGCTGCGGGAGGCGGAACCTGACGTGACCAGGCGGCCGTGGGTCCACGTGGGCTGAACGCGGGTCGCCAACGACAAACGCCCCTCCCGAGGAATCCTCGAGGGGGGCGTTTGTGGTCTTGGGGAAAGCATGGCGGCCGGCTGGCCGGTGCTGCTATCCGGAGTACTTAGAGCGGGCGGATGTTCTCGGCCTGCGGGCCCTTCGGGCCCTGGGTGACGTCGAACTCGACCTTCTGGTTCTCGTCCAGCGAGCGGTAGCCGCTGCTGGCGATTGCCGAGTAGTGGGCGAAAACGTCGGCTGACCCGTCATCCGGGGCAATGAAGCCAAAACCCTTTTCGGCGTTGAACCATTTAACTGTGCCTGTAGCCATGCCATATCCTTCTGAAATGCTGCTGATCTCCGGCGGCCCGGAGGCCAACGGCTGCGGAGACATTCGTCCGCTGTTGCCCAACCTACGGGGCCGGGGGCCGCGGTGCAAGAGGCCGACGGGGGCATTTCTTTGTGTCGCGGGGTTATAGTCGGGGCAAGATGACAACAATCTCGGTGGTTATCCCTACCCGGAACGACGCTGACATGCTCGCCGTCTGCCTCGCCGCCCTCGCCCGACAGACCCGTCCGGCCGACGAAATCGTGGTCGTGGACAACGGCAGCACGGATAACACCGCGGAGATCTGCGCTTCCGCCGGCGCCCGGAGGATCGCGGTGGAACTCCCGGGAATCGCCGCCTCGACGGCGCATGGTTTCGATCAAGCCAGCTTCGAGCTGATTGCCAGGCTGGACACCGACTCCGTCCCGCCCGCCGACTGGCTTGAACGGGTTGCAGGCATCCTGGACAAGGCCGGCCCGTTATCCGCTGTGTCCGGCCCGGGCGAATTCTATGGCGGCAACCGCTTCGCCCGCTGGGTGGGCCAGAAGCTCTACATCCCCGGGTATTTCTGGGCCATCGGCTGGCTGCTGGGGCATCCTCCGCTATTCGGCTCGAATTTTGCCCTGCGGTCGGATGTTTGGGATTGCATTCGGGGCTCCGTCCATCGGGGCCTCCCGCCGGTGCACGATGATCTGGACATTTCCTACCAGATCCCGCCCGAAGTGAGGGTGATAGCCGACCCCTCACTGCGGGTGCAGGCAGGAGGGCCCGTTCCGGCGGCGCCGCCGCCGCCGTCGGCAATGGGAAAGCGACCATCGGGGCTAGGGTGTGTTTTCGAGGTCGACCGGCTGGTCCGCGCGGAGACGCGCCTTAGGCGGATCCGTAGAGCGCGATTAGGTCCCGGCTCATCTGGTGCGGCGAGGTCTCACTCGGGCTGTGCCCGCCCCGGTAGACCGCGATGCGCGCGCCGATGGACTGCGCGAAGCGGCGGTGCAGCGCCAGCGGCCAGAGGTCGTGTTCACCGACGGCGACGAACTTCGGCAGGGACGCGGCGGCCAGCGCCGATCTCAGATCAGGCGCCTGCTGCATCAGCCCCAAAATGTCGACCACGGATTTGCGGCGCGTGAAGCGGAACCGGTATTTCACAAACCGTATCCGGTTTTGGGGGACGTGCACGACGTTGGCGCGGATGCCCCAGATCATCAGGGCGGCTCCCACCCGCGGGTTGGCCCAGCCGCTGAACCAGCCTACGCGCTGGACGCCCCGAAAGGCCTGGCCGGGCTCCGGCGGGCAGCTGAGCAGCGTGAGGCTCCGGAACTTTTCCGGACGCCGGGAAAAAGCCAGCTGGGCGACGATCGCGGCAAAGGAATATCCGACGACGTGCGCGGCCCCTTCTTCGGCGTCGAGCATGGCGACCAGGTCATCGGTGAACAAATCGTAGTCGTAGTGGGCGCGGGGCGGCGTGAGGTTTTCCGGGCCTGCGGCGGCGGATTCGTACTGGCCGGCAATGTCGCAGCTCAGGACGAAATACCCGGCAGCGGCGAGCTCGGGGAGCATCAGGACAAAGTCCTCCTTGGAACCGGTGGCCCCGGGGATCAGGAGCACCCGCGGGTTGCCCGGGATACCCATGGAGAGCGTGGCGAGGGTTCCGCTGGGGGCGTCGAAGGTGCCACGCACGGCGCCGTCGGGCAGGGCAGCCCAGTCCACGTCGCCCAGGCTGGCATCGTGGCGGGCAGCTTCATCAACCAGAGCCGATCCAAACCCGTCAGGTTCCGGATTGTTCCGTGCGTTGCTGCCGGCAGACACCATGGACTAAACATAACCCCGGGCGGCTGCGGCCGGGGCGGATCCGGCACGAGTGGCGGCGCTGAGCCCGCTGGTGATCAGGCGACTTTGCGCACGAAAGCGTGAAGCCGGCGGTAGACCTCCTGCGATTCCGGATAGCGGAAGTCCTGTTGCCAGGTGTGTTCGGTGTTGGCGCTGGCCCAGTCGTAGATGAGGCTGTCCACGGGGACGGAATGCTCGCGCAGCCGGGCGATGAAGTTCAGGTTGGCGGCGTAGAAGAAGTCCCGTTCCGAGGTGGTCACGAAGACTGGCGGGAAGCGGGAATCCAGCCATTCGATCGGGGACAGGAAACCCGCCCCGTGGCGGAGCGCAGCCAGCCGGGCGGCGCCGGTGCCGCCGAACCGGCCGCCGGGGCGCAATCCTCCGCCGATCCCGCGGTTCCTGCCGCCCGACCGGAGGCCGGGCAGGAGCATGCGGATGAAATTCAGGCTCAGCACGAAGCCCTTTTCGAAGAAGACGGAGAAGTCCACCACACTGCAATGCTGGACCAGGCCCTTGAAATCGGACGCCGGGACAGCTGGTGTCAGTCCGTGGTGCCGCGCCAGTTCCGGCCGGAAACTGGCCGCGGTCAGGAGGGCTGCGATCTGCCCTCCGGCGGAGTCGCCGCCCAGCACGATCCGCGATCCGTCGCCCCCAAAGCCGGCGATGTTCTGCCGGACCCAGGACAGGGCGGCATTGGCGTCAGCGAGCACGTGCACCATCTGGAACCGCGGCGCCTTCCGGTAGTTCACGTTGACCACTACCATGCCGCCCGCGGCCTGGCTCGCGCAGTATTTGGTCAGCGAGGCCTTGTCGCCGGAAGTCCAGCCGCCGCCATGGAAGTACACATAGACCGGCAATGCCCCCGTGTTGGCGGCTGCAGTTCCGGCGGCTGGGGTGCCGGCTGCCGGGGAGGGGGTGATGACGTCCAGGGTGTGCGCCCGGATTCCGTCGCCGACAAAGTCGATGTCGTGGAAATACTCGACGCCGGTAATCGGGTCGACATTGAAGCGGGAGTTCTCGCTGGCCTTCACTGAGTGCATCAGCACCCGCCAAGTCCACACCGGGACCCGGCGCAGGACGTTCCTAGCCTTGCGGGCCGGCGTTGTCATGTCCCTATTCTATCTGGCACAACTGTGCTACTGCCGTGAGGGCCGCCTGCCCTGGCGCTGGCCATCCGGCAGATTGCGGCGCGGTCCCGGATTACGGCTCCGTGCGGATGGTGCCGGATGCGCCGTCGACCGTGACAGTCTGGCCGGTACGCAGCCGCGTGGTGGCGTCCGGGACACCCACCACAGCAGGGATACCGTACTCGCGTGCCACCACGGCCCCGTGGGATATCACCCCGCCCATTTCCATGACGAGCGCGCCGGCCGTCAGGAACAAAGGGGTCCAGCCGGGGTCCGTTGAGGGGGCCACCAGGATTTCGCCGGGTTCAAGGTGGGCGCCCACCGGGTTCAGAATTACCCGGACCCGTCCGGTGGCGGTTCCTGCCGAAGCCGGTGTTCCGGCCAGGCCGCCGGACGCCGGTGCCTTCGCCATCACTGCGGCCTCGACGTCCGTGCCGTCGGACAGCAACAACCGGGGGATACGCCGGCGTCGGAGTTCAATGTCGTACAGCCGACGGCGGTCCGCGACGATGCCGTGCAGGTCCGCCCCGCGCAGGCCGACCCGGAGCTCGTCAAAGTCGAGGAAGAACACATCCTCGGCCGCGGCGATGACGCCGGTGGAGGCCAGGTCCGCACCGATCCGCAGCAGCTGCCGGTGCATTTCGCCGAGCACCAGGACGATGTAGAACTTGGGCAGTTCGCGCAGTCCGGCCAGCTGCCGTACGCGGCGCAGGCTCAGCTCCAGCGCCCGGGCCCGCCAGGGGTTCCGGACCCGCGTGCGGTCCACCAGGCTGCGGATCCTGTCCTCGGCAAGTTCGGCTGCCCGGGCAAACTGCCTGTCGGGGGCCTGCTCCGGATCCTCGACTCGGAGGTAGTTGGAGATCATGCCCAGGATGTGGTCAGGCTGCTCGGACCAGCGGGGCATGCCGAGGTCTATTTCCGCCACGGCACGGTGGCCGTAGCGGGCGAGGAAGCCGCGCACGCCGGCCTGGGCCTGGGGCGGCAGCTGGCCGGCGAGGTAGCCGGCGGACAACTCCTCGGGACGTTTTGTCAGGAACTCCTCGCGCGACACCGGGTCGTCGCCGATGGAGACGGCCAGATGCCAGAGTTCCAGGTCCATTTCGGTCGTGATGTTGTGGGGGAGTCCGCGGAGGACAGCCTCGAGTTCCCGGGGTGGCGCGATGCCGCGCAGCAGCCTGCGGGCCACGGCCAGCATGATGTAACCAACGGACGGGCCAGGCAGCGTGGCCTGGATGAGCCCGTTAACAGTCCGGGACAGGATCTGCTCGGTGTACTCGAGCCGCTGGGCGGGGCTGGCGGGTTCGGCCAGGTGGAGCCAGGATTCGAGCTGTTTCCCGTACGACTTGGCCCGGCGGAGCTCAGCGGCAGGACGAAAAGCGGGCCGGACCATGGCGGGAAGCAGCTGCAGGAAGAGGCCGAGGCTGGCCGAATTTTCGGTGCCGCCCGCCCGCCGTGCCGGACGCGGGAGGCCGCGCTTGGCCCGGCCTTGGCGGAGGGATTGCAGGAACCGGTGCTTGATGACGCCGAACCTCGGGTCTTCGAGCAGTGCCGGCAGCACGGCGCCGGATCTGCCGTCCGCGAGGGGAAGCATCCGCAACAGGTAGGCGCGGCCGGACTTGCTGCGGAGAACCGCCGTCAGATCCACATACATCCGCAGCCCGGGGTTGACGTACCGCCAGTGTCCCTTGTTGTTGCGCATCAGCTCGAGGACGGCCAGACCCATCGGTGTGATCGGCCGGGTCAGCCCCTGGAACAGGGTGCCGCACAGATACACCCGGGTGGCGGGCGCCGCGCCGGCGGCGTCGTCGGGGGCGGCCTCGGGCAGCGGATACAGCGTGGTGATCGGGCGTGACTGGGTGAGCCACACCTTGCCGCCGGCGTCGACAGCCCATTCGATGTCCTGCGGCGCCCCGAAGAGGCGTTGGACGGCGTCTCCCAGCGCCGCCAGTTCCTGCAGCCGTTGGTCGCTCACTCCCGGACTCCGTCGGGGCTCCGTCCCGCCCGGCGTCCGCCGCTGGATCCGGCCTGACGCGGTCTCCAGGACGAACTGGTCAGGATTGACCGCTCCCGAGACCACGGCCTGCCCGGATCCCGGGCTGGCATTGACGACCGTCTCTGTCCGCGTCCCGGTGACGGGGTTCGCGGTGAACAGCACGCCAGCCGTGGCGGCGTCGATCATGGCCTGGACAACGACGGCGAGTCCGACGTCGTTGTTGCCGAACCCGTTCGCGGACCGGTACGCCACCGCCCGGTCGCTCCACAGGGACGCCCAGCAGCGCCGGACCGCCTCGACCACGGCGTCGGCGCCGACGACATCAAGGTAGGAGTCCTGCTGCCCGGCGAAGCTGGCGAAAGGCAGGTCCTCCGCCGTGGCCGAGGAACGGACCGCCACCGGCAGCGTTCCCCCCATTTCCGCGTAGGCGGCGCGGACAGCGGCATCCACCGCGTGCGGGATCGGCGCTTCCGCGATCAGGGCGCGGGCGCGCCCGGCAACCGTGCCCGCTGTCACTGTGCCTGAAGCTTCCCCCGCGCCGGATCCCAGGGCGTCGAGCTCGGCCGCGAGGGCGTCGAGCCCCGGCGGCGCCGCCAGTTCGTAGGCGACAGTGGTCAGACAGAACCCGTGCGGGACCGAAAATCCGGCCGCGAGGAGTTTTCCGAGATTCAGGGCTTTGCCCCCAATCAGCCGCAGGGGAGCATCGCCGATTCCACCGAGGTCCAGCACGAGGGGTTTGTCTGCGGAAGCGTTGGCCGATGCGGAAGGAAGTGCAGAGTCCACGGCTGGCCCCTACGGAAGGTCCGCTGGGCTGCCGTTGTCCTCCCACATTACGTCCAGGTTGCGGAACACCGGCGGACCATCGCAGAGGGCCGCCATCCGTGCCGCGAAGTCGGAGGTTTCCGGCCGCGCGGAGTTCTCCATGGCCGAATCGTAGGAATCGAATTCGACCACGGTGAGATACGTTCCGGGGCGGTCGCGGTCCGCCGTCGCTAGGATCCGGCGGAAAGTGGGCGCGGTGCTTCCTTCGGTCCTGGACGGCCGGCCCAGCGCTTCAATTTCCTCAATGCGGGAGGTCTGGAATTCAATGATCTGCACGAACCTTGCCATGACGGCTCCTCGACGGCGGCGGATGCTGATGCGCTTCACGCTAGACCCCCGTGCCCTGGCAGAACAAGAGTCACGACAAGGACCACTTCAAGCGCCTTTGCGCGGGACCGTACCAGCGGCAATACAGCGGCCCGCGCAGTTCCCGGCCGCCGCCGCCGGGCTTACCGTCAGGGGGTCAGCAGGACCTTGATGGCACGTCGTTCGTCCATCGCCCGGTAGGCCTCCGGGGCTTCCTCCAACGGCATCACAACGTCGAAGACGCGGCCCGGGTTGATGGTACCGGCGAGGACGTCCGCCAGCAGTTCCGGGATGTAGGTCCGTGCGGGGGCCATGCCGCCGCCGATGGAGATGTTCGTGTCGAAGAGGTAGCGCAGCGGGACCTCCCCGCCGCCGGTGGGGACGCCGACAAAGCCCAGTGCCCCGCCCGGGCGGGTGCTGTGCAGCGCCTGATCCATCGATTCCTGGGTCCCCACACACTCGAGGACGGAATCGGCCAGCACTCCGCCGAGGAGTTCGCGGACCGCGGCGACGCCCTCGTCCCCGCGCTCCGCCACGATGTCGGTAGCCCCGAACTCGCGGGCGATCGCCTGCCGGTCGGCGTGACGGGACATCGCAATGATCCGTTCCGCACCGAGCCGCCTCGCGGCCAGGACTCCGCAGAGCCCGACGGCGCCGTCGCCCACCACCACGACCGTCCGGCCCGGGCCGACTTTCGCGGCGAGGGCCGCGTGGTGCCCGGTCGCCATTACATCCGAGAGCGTGAGCAGGCTGTTCCGGAGGGCATCATCCGGCTCGGTGTCCCCGGGAACCTTGACCAGGGTGGCATCGGCCAGCGGGACGCGGACCGCCTCGCCCTGGCCGCCGTCGACGGGGTGACCGGAGTCGTCCCGGCCGCCCCAACCGGCCAGATGCTCGCAGGCCACGGTGACGCCGTTGAGGCACGGAGGGCAAGCGCCGCAGCTGATGACGAACGGCGCGATCACGAGGTCTCCGACCGCCAGGCGGGTGATCCCGGAGCCGATGCTCTCCACCGTCCCGATGAACTCGTGACCAATCGCGGTGGGCTTGCGGGTGGGCCGCACGCCGCGGTAGGGCCACAGGTCAGAGCCGCAGACGCACGTAGCGGTGACCTTGACGACGACGTCGGTGGGCAGCTGGACGGTGGGATATTCGCGGTCTTCGACCCGGATGTCACCGGGGGCGTGGATGATCGTGGCGCGCATGGGGGCTCCTCGGATTTGCGGTCGTGAGCGGGCTTGGACCGAGTTTAGTCCTCCCTGCCCGCCGGCCCTTGTGTTTGCTGCTGCGGCTGCCCTTGTATTGACGCCAAGGGCACCAGCACGAACCGCATCCGCCTGGCTGCTGCACCGTTGGCAGCCTCCTGAAAGGAACCGGCATGACCTACACGCTCCCCGCGGACATCGCGGACCGGCCCATTGCCGTCATCGGCGGCGGAACGCTGGGCCGGCGCATCGCCTTGATGCTTTCGCTCCAAGGCGCTGAAGTGCGCGTCTACGACACGAGCCTCACCGTAGCCAGAGCCGCGATCGAGTACGTCGCCACGCAGCGCCCCCGTGCCGTGGACGAGCTCGGGGGCAACCCGGCGGTCCGGCTGGCGGCGAGCGACAGTCTGGTGGACGCCCTGCGGGATTCATGGCTCGTGGTCGAAGCGGTACCCGAAAAGCTCGGCCTCAAACAGGCAATCTTCGCTGACCTTGACCAGCTGGCAGCCCGGGACGCCGTGCTGGCCAGCAGCTCTTCCTCGTTCGCTTCCTCCGAATTCATCGGCGGCGTGAGCAGCCCGGAGCGTGTCCTGAGCATGCACTTCTACATGCCGCCGGACGTGCGTTCGGTGGAGCTGATGTCCAGCGGCCACACCGATCCACGGATTATCGAGCTGCTCATGGCCGAACTGCCCAAGTACGCGCTGGCCCCGCACTGGGTGCGCAAGCAGAGTACAGGCTTCATCTTTAATCGGATCTGGGCGGCGATCAAGCGCGAATCGCTCCTGGTCGTGGCCGAGGGCGTGGCGGAGCCTCGGGACGTGGACGCCTTGTTCGCCGACCTCTTCAAATCCGAGATCACCCCTTTCCGCTTCATGGACGAGGTGGGCCTGGACGTGGTCCTCGACATCGAGAACCACTACTGCGAGCTGGCCGGGGTTGCGAACAAATCCGCTCCCATGCTTCAGGAATACATCGCCAAGGGCTGGCTGGGAGTGAAGAGCGGGCGCGGCTTCTACAACTACGCCTGACCCACCACCCACCAGCCACAACCCGCACCAGAAGCAGCGCGGGGTCAGATCCCGCCCGGCATCGGCCGTAGCTGACCCCGCGTTGCGTGTTGGAGAGAGCTTTGAGCGCGCGGGGCCGAGACTCCGGCTCAGATTCTCGGCGAAATTCCGCCGTCCACGCGCAACTCGATGTCCGTGGCGTACGCGGACTCGTCGCTGGCCAGGAAGACAGCGGCTTCGCCACGTCCCAGGCGGTGCCTATATGGCCCATGGGGACCGGGGCGTGTCGCCTCCTGAGCATTTCCTCACGCTGCCCGTCCGCGTAGGCTCCGTCGGGCGTCGCATAGCAGGCGCGGGGGACAGTGTCGTGGACTTCCGCCAGCCACCCCGCCAGCCACCCGGGTAGTCAATCACGCCCCGAAAAGTCCACCCGACCGGGTGGTTGCGGGCCACTCCGGCTGCTGAGCCACACTGGGACCAGTCCTCAATGTGGCTTGGATCACAGTCGCAAGTTGAGGAATCCGCCGCTGGTGTCACTGCGCCTCAACATACAAAGGAGTATCAATGGAACGGCTCATTAACATAGACAACGGTGGGACACTGACCGATATTTGTGTCTGGGACGGTGAGAATTTTTCATTCACGAAGACTCTCACGACGCCCTTTGACCTCTCCCAGTGTCTCTTCGACGGCATGGCCAAAGCGTCCAAGGAAATCTTCGGCGAAGAGGATCTTCCCGGGCTTTTGCACTCAACCCGTCACATCCGGTACTCCACCACCCAGGGAACCAACGCCCTCGTGGAGCGCAAGGGTCCCCGGATTGGAATTCTGACAGACAGCCCGTCGCTGGCCGGCGAGCTCCGCAATGGCGGCGCAGCTGCTGAGCTGTTTGAAGACCTCGTCGGCACCCGGGTGGCTGTCATCAACGCTGAACGGGACGTGGAGGAGCTCGCCCAGGAAATTGTGAAGCACGTCAACCGGCTGACGACCGACGGCGCCGCACGGCTCGTCATCGCCATGGCGGACCGCAACAAGGAGAAGGTCGTCAAAGGCGTTTTGCTTCGGAAGTTTCCCCGCCATCTGCTGGGTTCGGTCCCGATGTTGTTTTCGTGGGAATTCACGCCCGACACCATCCAGGCCCGCCGGGTGTGGTCCGGCATCATCAACTCCTTCCTGCATCCGACCATGGAGCGGTTTCTTTACAGCACCGAGCACCGGCTGCGGGACCACAAGGTCAAGAACCCGCTCCTCATCTACCGCAATGACGGTGCTTCGTCCCGGGTGGCCAAGGCAGTCGCGTTGAAGACCTACTCTTCCGGTCCCCGCGGTGGACTGGAAGGAACCAAAGCCCTCTCGGAGGCCTATGGACTCGCGCACGTTCTCATGATCGACGTCGGCGGTACTACCACGGACGTCGGCTCGGTAAAGAACTCGACTATATCTACGGATCGCAGGGGCTCGATCCAGGGGGTTCCGGTGTCATTCGAGATGAGCAACGTCCACTCCAGCGGGGTGGGAGGCAGTTCCGTCATCGCCGTCCGCGGCGGCGTCATTACCGTCGGCCCCGAGAGCGTCGGAGCCGCACCGGGTCCCGCTTGTTTTGGCTTTGGGGGCAAGCAGGCCACGATCACGGATGTAAATCTGCTTCTCGGGGTGCTCGATCCGGACACCTACCTCGATGGTGGTTTCAGTCTTGACGCCGAACGTTCCCGGGCCGTCATCACCGAAGTCATCGCGGAACCTTTGGGGATCACCCTGAATGACGCTCTGATCCGGATGGAGGCCGCATACTTCGCACGCATGTCGCAGTCCTTCGCTGCCGACGTCGAGGCTGCGGACGCCACCACAGTTGCTGCGTTCGGAGGTGCCGGACCGATGAGCGCCTGTGGTGCCGCTCGGATAGCCGGTGTCCGCCGCGTCCTGGTGCCGAAGATGGCCGCGGTCTTCTCAGCCTTCGGAATCGGCTTTTCCGACATTGCGCAGACCTACGAGGCGAGTGTCGCGGGAATGGACGCGCAGAACTTCGGTGCAACCAAGGCGATGCTGCTGTCCCGGGCCACAAGGGACATGTTCCAGGAGGGCCACGATATTGACGAATGCCGGCTCGAATGGAACGTGTTGCTGGAAGACGCCGAAGGGCAACTGGTTTCCGAACTGCCTTACCTGGCTTCCGACCCGCAGCCCGGCACCAGCGACCACAACACCATGCTGACCCTGACGGCCCGGTACGAACTGCCGCACGCATCGATCAGGCGGACCGAATCAGTGGTGAAGACGCCCGCCGTCGCCGCTTCCACCCGTAAGGTCCGCTCCGCCGTGGACAAGGTGGACGAGGTTCAAGTCTTTGAGCTGGGCAACCAAACGGCCGGGGCTTCGGCGGCGGGCCCCGCGATCGTAGAAGGCCCCTACTTCACGGCCCGTGTGCCGCATGGCTGGGTCTTCGATGTGACGGTCTCCGGTGACCTCATGCTCACAGACACCATCCAGAAGTGACCCCACATACCCATCAGCAAGAACAGGTGAGACACGTTATGCGAATTCCAATGACGGAATATCTGATCATCGATCTCGACACCGAGCGATGGAACTGCAAGGTATGCAACCACGACCTCGGCGATGCAAAAGGCAATTACAAGGAGGGGACGCTGGTCTACGACCGGGACCCCACGGAAATCCACCAGTCCATCCTGGACCCGGAGAAGTACGAATTCACGTTCGCTCCGGACCCCACCTTCTGCCGGATTCTCGAGTTCTACTGCCCGGGATGCGGAACGCAGCTGGAAACGGAGTACGTACCCCCGGGACACCCGCCCACGGTGGACATGCTGTGGGATATCGACTCGCTACGCGAAACATGGCTCAAGCGGGGCACCAGGCCTGAGGTCGTCATCAACTATGGACCAGGCGAAGAGGCGGTTGCCGATTTCACCCCGGCGCTCGGCTCCTACAACACCCACAACCATTCCCCCCATTCGTTCAGCTAGTACTTGGAATAAAGGAGACCACTGGTCATGAAACGAATTTCCGTCGACATCGGCGGCACATTTACCGACTGTTTTTTTGCCTGGGAAGACCAGTACGTTGAAGCAAAGGCGCTCACAACGCACCACAATCTGGCCCAAGGCTTCAACGAAGCACTCGACCTCGCCTGCTCACGTGCCGGACTGGACCGGGACCTCGTGCTGAAGGAAGTCGATTCCGTCCGCTATGCCACCACCCTCGGCACCAACGCCCTGATCGAAGGCAAAGGCCCACGTGTTGGGGCGCTGGTCACCCACGGCTTCGAGGACACTATCCCGCTCTCCCGCGGCCGCGGCTACGGCGAAGGACTGGACCCTTCCAAACAGCAGAACATGCCTGACGCCACCCGCCCGGATCCGCTCGTGCCCCGCGCCCTGATCCGGTCGGTGAAGGAGCGAATCAACTCTGCCGGCAAGGTGGTCGTTTCGCTGATGGAAGACGATGTCCGCACCCAGGTGCGCGAACTCGTTGACGCCGGGGCGGAAGCGATCGTGGTCTCCCTGGTCAACTCGACCGAGAACCCGGTCCATGAGCAGCAGATCCTGGAGATCATCCTGGATGAGTACCCGGCCCACGAGCTCGGGGCCATCCCGGTCCTGTTGGGAAGCCAGGTGTCGGGCCGAAAAGGCGAGTACGTCCGTGCGACGTCGACGATCGTCGACGCGTTCCTGCACGAGATCATGTTCCACGCGCTGGGGCAGCTGTCCAACAACCTGCGTTCCTCCGGTTACGACAAACCCATGCTGGTGATTCACAACTCGGGCGGAATGGCGCAGTCCAACTCGACGGATGCCCTGCAGACCATCCACTCCGGACCCATCGCCGGCGTGGGCGCTGCCCAGCACCTGGCCGACAGCACCGGGTTGGGAAACGTGATTTCGACGGACATGGGCGGCACGTCCTTCGATATCGGCCTGGTCCCGGAAGGGGGAGTCAAGCACTACGACTTCCAGCCGACCATCGGCCGCTGGCTGGTATCGGTACCTATGATCCACCTGTTGACGCTGGGTGCGGGAGGCGGTTCGATTGCCAGTTATGACCGCATCCACCATGCGGTACAGATCGGGCCGGAATCAGCAGGCTCAGATCCGGGTCCCGCCTGCTACGACCGCGGCGGCCTCCGCCCTACGGTCACGGACGCCGACCTGGTCCTGGGATACCTGGATCCGGAAAACTACGCCAACGGCTACATCAAGCTGAACAAGAAGCGCTCCGTCTACGCAATCGACGAGGATCTCGCTGACGACCTGAATATGGACACCATCCAGGTCGCCAAGATCATCAAGAATGCGGTCGACGAGCAGATGGCGATCGGAATGGCCAAGGAGCTGCGGGTCCGGGGATACCTCCCGGAAGACTTCACCATGCTGGCCTATGGCGGCAACGGGCCCCTGCACGCCTGCGGCATCGCAGATCACGCCGGCATCCGCAGGATCCTCGCGCCGCCCTTTTCCTCGGTATTCTCGGCCTGCGGCGCCGGCAACATGAAACCACTCCACATCCATGAGCGCGGCTCACATGTGGTGCTGTACAACCCCACGGACCGCAGCCTGTACCAGAGCTACGACGAGTTGAACAACGTCATCCAGGACCTGGAAGCCAAGGGCAAGGAAGACCTGATCCGTCAGGGGTACAACGGCGCCGACATCCGCTACAGCCTCGAAATGGACATGCGCTACGGCAACCAGTTGGTGACCACGGCCGTCGTTTTCGACATCAACCGTGTGAACGGCGTCGCCGACGTGCTTCACCTGATCCGGACGTTCTCGGATATCTACGGGAAGCGCTACGGTGCCGGCAGCCAGGCTCCCGAGGCCGGCATCCGGGCCCAGACCGTGCGGGTGTCGTCCTACGTGGACGGGGACGTGGTCAAGTTCGATTCGATCGACTCCGGACACGACAGGACCATGCCCAGCCCGGTCGGCACCCGGCAGGTCCACTTCGTGAAGATCGACGGAGCCGTGGATACCCCGGTGTACGACGCCGAGGCCCTCCACCACCAGCACGTCATCCACGGACCGGCCATCGTCACCACGGAAAACACCACCTATCTGGTTGAACCGGGCTGGCGCCTGGAACCGACATCCCAGGGAGCCGTGTGGTTCCTCAAAGACTGATCCCGTGCCGCACGGATCCACATCCAGACCTTCCAGCTAATCCCATTGAAGGAGCTCGACAGCAATGACGCTTACAGCAAATGAAAACAGCACCACCGGCAGAGCCGGAGACACAGCCGACGACGCTTCCCAGCCGCTGACTGCCCAGGAGCAGCAGTGGGTGGACCAGTTTATGGACGAAACAACCCTCTTCCTCGGCCCCGACCCGGCCATCATGCGCAGCCACCAGATCACGTCCCGCTCAGCCTACGAGGACGAGTGCATCTCCAAGGGCGTGGACCCGATCAAGGTGGACCGCATCCGCAAGCGCCTCGCCGGCGCCCTGGATGAGGGCTACGAAATGTGCGAGGCCATGGGTGCCGCTCCCGGAGCCAAATGGGGGGACCTGACGACGGCGATCTACACCGCCGAAGGGGACGTCACCTACCTGTCCTGCCACGGCGTGATCGCGTTCTCGGCGATCCTGCACCACCCGATCCGCTACATCATGAAGTACTGGAAGGACGAGCCGACGGTGGGGATCAACCCCGGCGATGGTTTCATCCACAACGATGCCCGGTATGGAAACGTCCACAACACTGACCAGTCGATGATCATGCCGATCTTCCGCGAGGGAAAGATCATCGCCTGGGTCGCTGCGACCATTCACGAAGGCGAAAACGGGGCCTGCGAGCCGGGCGGAATGCCGTCAGGCTCCGAGACCCCGTTCGACGACGGGCTCCGGATGTCGCCGTTCAAGATCGTTGAGAAAGGTGACCTGCGCCGGGACCTGTTGACGTTCCTGCAGCACTCGGTTCGGGACCCCAAGCTGCAGCTGGCCGACCTCAAGGTCAAGATCGGTGCCGTCCAGCGCATCCAGGAACGCGTCGACAGCATCATCGACGAAGTCGGAGTGGAGACCTTCGTCGCTGCCCTGCGCGTCACCGTTGAAGACGTGGAGCAGGAAGTCAAGCGCCGCATCAGCGAGCTGCCGGACGGAACGGTGTCCTTCAACCAGTTCATGGACTCCACGCTTAAAGAGAACATCCTGATCAAATTCGCCTGCAAGGTGACTGTCAAGGGTGACAAAATGACCGTTGACCTGAGGGGCACAGGTCCTGAAATCCTCAACAGGGCCATCAACTCCCCACTGTGCTCGGTCAAGTCGATGATGATGCAGGCGATCCTGGCATTCTGGTGGCCCGATCTGCCCCGCTGTACCTCGGCGATGTCGCCCATCGACATCATCTCGGACGAGCACACATGGGCCGACGCCGGTTACGATGCGCCGATGGGGCAATCGCTGCAGGCCTCATTCCGGGGATTCTCTGCCCTGCAGACAGCCTTTGCCAAGATGCAGTTCTCCAACCCGGAGAAGTTCTCCAATGTCCTGGCTCCCTGGTTCAACCAGATCAACACCTTCCTGTGGGGCGGCCTGACCCAGCACGGCGACCAAGTGGGAAACCTGTGTGCAGACCTCAATGGCATGGGCGGAGGCGCCAAGGCGTTCCGCGACGGTGAAGACGCCGTCTCGCCACTGTTTTGTGCAATGGCTGACACTGCTGAACAGGAAGTCATGGAAGAGGAAGTTCCTTTTATGCAGCTTGTCAGCAAACGGATCGTACGCGACAACCAGGGCTTCGGCAAGAACAGCGGCGGCATGGGTTACGAGATGATCGTTGCTGCTGAAGGAACACCGATGTGGGGCTTCATGACCGTTACCTCGGGGTCGAAATTCTCCTCGGTCACGGGAATGTTCGGCGGCTACGGCTGCAGCACCACACCCCTGGCCATGGTTAAGGGAATCAACATCTACGACGTGATCCGCAAGGATGCCAGCAAGTTCGATTTGTCCATGGAGCGGATCATGAACGAGCAGCCCTATGAGGGTGGTAAATACACCACTTCCCATATGGGCCTGCAGTTCGATGTCGCCAAGGACGGCGAGATGTACATGATCGCCCAGGGCTCCGGCGGCGGGTATGGCGACGTCCTGGAACGTGATCCGGAGGCGGTGGCCAAGGATCTGGAGCTCGGCCGCATTTCACCGAAGGTTGCCACCAGCATCTACGGCGTCGTCTGGGATCCTGAAACCTTTGTGGTGGACCAGGAGGCAACCACCCAGTTGCGCCGCGACTCCCGGCGGGCGCGAATCGCCCGCGGCAAGCCGTACAAGGAGTTCCTTGAGGGCTACGTGAAAGCGGAGCCCCCGAATGACCTGCTCTACTACGGGTCCTGGGGCGACGATACCGAGGAGCTCACGGCCACCCACTTCACCAACAACGGACCGGAACGGGTCAAGGCGACCATCGACAAGCTGCCGCTGATCATGCTTCCGGACCGCAGGGAAGTCAAAATCAGCGCACTGGAGGACCGGATCCGGGAGCTCGAATTGAAGCACGGGGAAGTTGTCCACCGTAAGTCCTAGCCCGTAACGGTACGTCCCGGCCTGGGACGCCCCGCCTCAAGAAGCCTTCTGCGCCGCATCCTCCCCGTCCAGGACGGTGCGGCGCTGAAGGCCGCTATCAGCCAAAGTTTGGAGAAAGACATCATGACCACTTCCACCGCCACCACCCTCGCCAACGTTGTTGCCTCCCCTCCGACGGGACGGCCGAAGGCTGTGGTGTTCGACCACCACGAGTACGCAGCGTCCGTGATTCTCCGCGGCGGGCCCGTCCCCTGGGACAACCCCACTGCTTACGCGGCTTTCTTCGCCCAGGCACAGGGGCTGCTCCGGCCGGACGTCGCGCTCTTGGAACTGAACCGGCTGTACGGTCATCAAACGGCCGGCAACACCGGACTCGAAACTGAGATGGCGGCTCGATCCAGGACAGGTTTCGCGCTGAGGACATTGCTGGCAAACGATGACCTCAACCTGGCAGTTCTGGACTTCGTTACCGTGTTCGCCAAGACAGCCCGCCAGCCGGTGGTGCTGCGCATCCCGTCGCCGATGGTCTGGCTAACCGGTACGCACCACTTCTCGGGCGCCGAGCACAGCAGCGACCTCGACGCCGACAACGCGGAGAATGCCTCCATGTATGTCAGCGACTGGTTGCGGGCGTTCGCTGGGCTGCCCATCGCGGGACTCCTGCTGGACAACCGGACGCCTGCCGGCGCCGCCCGCAGCGTGCACGTTCCGCTGGAGGCCTACACTCCGATTACCAATCTGGCTAGCAACTACCGTTGGACGTTGGGGCAGCTCGACGACGACCGGATGCGTCTGCAGGGGGACCCTGCGGTTGGCGCCTACATTCCTGCGCGGTTCTGGCTCGAGCCGGACGTGGCACTTCCTGCCGGGGACTTCTACCTGGGCGAGCTCCCCAGCGCCGCGTCGCCGGAGGGCGTGCTGGCCAGACTGGAGACCCTGGGGTAACCCCCCCGTGGTCACTTCGGGGGGAGCAGGTGCCGGCGCCGGGCTTCTACGACACAGGCCCGACGGTCACTGACGCCGAGCGTGTTGAACAGACTCTTCAGGTACCACTTGACTGTATTGATGCCCAGATGCAGCTCCTGGGCGATTTCGCGGTTGGACCTGTCCTTATCGACCAGACGCAGGATCGTCTGCTCGCGCTGCGACAGACCCGGTTCCGACGCGGAGGTTGTGTCCGGGCCGGCCACCGGACGGACCAGCTCTGCAGACCACCCGGAATCCCGGCTGGTCTTGGCCTGGGAATCCAGCCGGGTGAGGATACTGAGGAACCGCGGCAACTCATGGCTGACCTGCTCCGGGGCGGGTTCGCGCCGCAGCCTGGCTGAGATGGCGCGCACCAGCTCCAGGCAGCCTGCGCCGCCATCGAGCACGGGTCGGACCAGGCCCAGGCGGGAGCACGTGTCGAGGGCGGGCAAGAGCGTCGTTTCGGCTTCCTCACAGTTTCCCGCCCGCTCCAGCGCGGCCGCCAGCAGGATACGGGCATTAAGCTCCGCCCTCGGGCCCAAATAGGCTGTTGCCCGCGACAGCCAGGGTAGACCGCAGCTGCGTGGCCAGCCGGATCTGGTGCTTGGTTTCCGCCAGTCCTTCCAGCCGCGGTCCGATGGCGTCCGCCGCTTCCTGGTCCGCTGCCGCGCCCAGGGAGTCACCGCGGGGTTCTTCGTTGGTGGTCCGGGGGCCGATTCCCAATTGCACGCGTTCCAGATTCATGACCAGTTTGAGCCGGTCCAAGCCGAGGCTGTCGGCCACCAGATCGCCTTCGTCGAGTATTTCCCGGGCCCTTGGAGTGTCTCCCCGTAGTGCCTTTATTCTTGCCAGTGTGGCGTACGTGGACACCATGAAGTCCACCACCCCGCCTTCGGAACCCAGCTCGCGGGTTTCCTCCAGTAACTTCTCGGCCCTATCGAGTTCGCCGCGTTCATAGAGGAGTTGGCCCATCATCGCTCCCGCCAGCCGGGCCGCATGCGAGTATCGGCCGGCCTTGCGCCGGCCGAGTTCCACGGCCGCGGTGAAGTGCTGGTCCACCCGGTCCAGATCGAGCAGGGCGTAGGCGGCAAGACCGGCAAAACAGTGTCCGTACACGCCACTGAAGGGGCCCGAAGTCTGGCCGTGGAACTTCGAGGCCCAGCGCTGTTGTTCCAAAGCGAGACTGTAGTCGCCGTCGTGGATCTTCTTGAACGTTGACACGTTCGCTGCCACCGAGACGATCCACGGCCTGAGCAGGTCGGCCTGGGCGAAGCACTTCTCGTCCAGTTCATTGACGTGATTTACTCTGTCGCCGTACATGTCGATGCAGCTTTGAACCACGAGCCCTTCGACGCCCAGTTCAAAACGGTCGTGTTCGGTCAGCGTCGCATCCACGGGCATCACGGCTTCGGCCAGGTCCAAGGCACTCTGCGCCGCCCCGGATTGGTTCAGCAATGTATGGGCCCAGGCTATTGCCGTCTGGAGCCGGGCCTGCCCGGCCGCATGATCGGCCGGGATCTTGCCGACGAGTGCCAGCAGGGTCGACATGCTCGAGTGCTCCACCAGCCACATCGCGCGGAGTTCGACGATCTCCACCGCGAGCTCAACGTCCCCGGCGGCGAGGGCATGGTCCACTGCCTCGCTGGGGAATCCGTTTTCCGAATACCAGCGGGCAGCGATCAGGTTCAGTTCCCTGATCCGGCCCGGGTAGTCGCGCTCCAGGCGGCGGCGCAGGTAGTCCTCAAACAGGTGGTGATAGCGGTACCACGTACCGTCGTCGTCAAGCGGTTGCAGGAAAAGATCCTGTGCCTGGATCTTCTCCAGCATGGCCTGGCCCAGTTCCACCCCTGAGAGCGCGGACGCCAGCCCCGCGCAGAGGCGTTCCGGAACCGAGGTCATCAGGAGGAAATCCAGTGTTTCGGGGCTGAGGGTGTCGAGGACGTTTTCGGCGAGATACTCCCCAATGGACGCGTGCCTGCCGGAGAGCCGTTCAATCAGTTCTGAGGCCCCGCGGTGGTCCCTGAGGGACAGGGAGACCAGTTGCAGCGCAGCGATCCAGCCCTCCGTCGTCCGGTGGAGGCTGGCCACGTCTCCCGCATCCAGATCGAGCCGGTTGATGCCGACCAGAAAGTCCTGGGACTCGTTTTCATCGAACCGCAGCGCGACGGCGTCCACTTCGATTAGCTGATCCCGCACCATCAGCCGGCCCAGTGGCAGGCCCGATCGGTTGCGGCTGGTGATGATGAAGGACAAATGTGAGCCGCCGGCTTCCAGCAGCCGTTCCACGACCGCCTTGGTTCTAGGCTCCGTGACCAGGTGCCAGTCATCCAGGGTTATGACGATGTCCTGGCCGCCCTCATCGATGGCGTTGATGAGAGCGGGAACCACGTATTGCTCAGCGTCGTCGGGCCGCTCCTCCAGCAACTGCTGCAGTTCCTCGTCAAGTCCGGGACGGGCTTTGCGGATTGCCTGAAGCAGATGTGACAGGAACCAGATGGTGTTGTTGTCATCCCGGTCCACGGACAGCCAGACGGTGACGAGGCCTTGGGCCGCGAGGATCTCCATCCATTGGGCGGCAAGGGTTGACTTGCCGAATCCGGCCGGGGCATGGATCAACGCGAGCCGGCGTTTCCGGTCCGGTTGGAGCATCTCCGTCAGCCTCGAACGGTGAACCCACTGGCCGACGGGCTCGGGCGCCCGAAACTTGCTTGATGCACTGGGTGGTCCTGTGGGCATCCGCCACCTCCTTGTGGTCCGGCGGTCGCCGGGAATGCATTTTGGCCCTCTGAAATCCTATGGGAACCGCGGCATCAAAGACAGGGGCACACTGCCAACGCGGGGTCAGCTACGGTCCATCGAAGGACTAATAATGGGATGTGTCTGACCCCGCGTTGGTGTGCCTAGACGGCTTCGAGGACGCTGACGTAGTTGGCGATGCCGACGCCGCCCATGTTCTGCACCGCGGCCCGGCGCGGGTTGGGCAGTTGCATGGCGCCGGCGGTGCCGGTGAGCTGCATCGCGGCGATGACGTGCTGGGACACGCCGGTGGCGCCGACCGGGTGGCCCTTGGCCTTGAGTCCGCCGGAGACGTTGACAGGCAGTTTGCCGTCCTTGAAGACCCAGCCTTCCTCCAGGGCGCGCGCCCCGTGGCCAGGTTCGGTCAGCCCCATGGCCTCGTACATCAGCAGCTCGGCGATGGTGAAGCAGTCGTGTACTTCCGCGAAGTCCAGCTCCTCAAGCCCGACGCCGGCCATCCCCAGCGCGCGCTGCCAGGAGGCGCGGGTGGCAGTGAAGGCCGTGGGGTCCCGGCGCTCGGCGGGGAAGAAATCGTTCGCCTGGCCGAAGCCGGCGAGCCGCACCGGGGCGGTGGCACCGCCGGTCGGGGCGACGCTCAGCACGACGGCGGCGGCGCCGTCGGACACGGGGGAGCAGTCGGTGCGGCGCAGCGGGTCGGCGACCATCGGGTTCTTCTCCGAGACGGTCCGGCAGAACTCCTCGCCGAGGTCCTTGCGGAGCTGGGCGTAAGGGTTGTCCACGCCGTTGCGGTGGTTCTTCGCGGCGATGGTGCCCAGGACATCCGACACCGGTCCGTAGCGCTTCTCATAGTGCTTGGCGACCTCGGCAAAGAGCCCGGTGAAGCCCGTGCTGGAGGCCTTGCCGGCCATGTCATAGTCGGCGCCGAGCAGGGCCGCGCCCACGACGTCGGCCCCCGCGTGTGTCATCTTTTCGGCGCCGATCACGAGGACGTTTCTTGCGGTTCCGGCCAGCAGCGACTTGGTGCCCTGCTGGAACGCGGCGGACCCGGAGGCGCAGGCGTTCTCGACCCGGGTGGACGGGACGTTGGCCAGCTGCTCGGAGACCTGCAGGGCCAGCGAGGACGGGAACGCCAGCGGCATCATGCCGGAGTTGAACTGGCCGAGGTAGATTTCGTCAATCTGGCCCGGCTCGATCCCGGCGTTGCCGATCGCCTCCGTGGCGACCTGGACGATCAGGGATTCCAGGGTCTCGTCCGTGAGTTTGCCGAAGCGGCTGTGGCCCCAGCCGGTCAGCAGGACGTCTTTACCGAACTGTTCGCGCAGGCTCATGCCGTGGCTCCTTCAAGGGTGGGAGTGGTGTCGAGGGTCGGGGCGACGTCGAAGGGGGCTTCGGTTTTCCCGCGGAGCTCCTCCACGGTGACGCCGGGGGCAAGACGGGTCAGCGTAAGCTGCCGGGCGCCGCCGGTTTTTTGGTCGACCTTCACCAGGTCAAACACCGCGAGGTCGCTGATGATGCGGTCAACACAGCTCAGCCCGGTCAGCGGCAGGGTGCATTCCGTGACGATTTTGGCGGTGCCGTCCTTGGCGTTGTGTTCGGTGAGGACCACGACGCGCGGGGTGCCGGCGACGAGGTCCATGGCGCCGCCCATGCCTTTGACCATTTTGCCGGGGATGGTCCAGTTGGCGAGGTCGCCGTTGCCGGAGACCTGCATGGCGCCCAGGATGGCGACCTTGACGTGCCCGCCGCGGATCATGCCGAAGGAGGTTGCGGAGTCGAAGATGCTGCCGCCGGGGAGGACCGTGACGGTCTGCTTGCCGGCGTTGATGAGGTCCGCGTCCTCCTCGCCCTCGTAGGGGAACGGCCCCATGCCGAGCAGGCCGTTCTCGCTCTGCAGGACGACGCGGACGCCCTCGCGCAGGTTGTTGGCGACCAGCGTGGGGATGCCGATGCCAAGGTTGACGTAGTCGCCGTCGTTGAGTTCCTCGGCCGCGATGGCGGCCATTTCATTCCGGGTCCAAGCCATGGTGATTTCTCCTGAAGAAGTTGGGGCGGCGCTCAGGCCGGAACGGGTGCGGCGGGCTCGGCCGCTTCGGCGCGGGGGCGGACCGTGCGCTGTTCGATGTCCTTGACCCGGTCGCTGGCCTGGACCAGGCGCTGAATGAAAACCCCGGGCGTGGTGATGTGGTTGGGGTCCAGCTGGCCGGGTTCGACGATCACTTCGGCTTCGGCCACCGTCACGGCGCCCGCCGTCGCCACGACCGGGTTGAAGTTCTGTGCGGTGTAGCGGTAGATCAGGTTGCCGTCGGTGTCGGCGGTGTGGGCGTGCACCAGGGCGACGTCGGCCTTGATGGCGCGTTCCAGGACGAACGTCTCGCCGTCGAATTCGGCGAGCGGCTTGCCCTCAGCGACGAGGGTCCCGACGCCGGTCTTGGTGTAGAACGCCGGGATGCCCGCGCCGCCGGCGCGGAGGCGTTCGGCGAGGGTGCCCTGCGGGGTGAACTCCACCTCCAGCTCGCCGGCAAGATACTGCTCGGCGAAGAGTTTGTTCTCGCCCACATAGGACGCAATGACCTTGCGGACCTGGCCGGCTTCAATCAGCACGCCGAGGCCCTTGCCGTCGACGCCCATGTTGTTGGACACCACCGTGAGGTCCTTGACGCCGGAATCGCGCACGGCCTCGATCAGATCAGCCGGGATGCCGCTGAGGCCAAAGCCTCCGACGGCAAGCGTCATGCCGTCCCGCAGGACGTCCTGCAGCGCAGCGGCCGCTCCGGATTTCAACTTTGACATCGGATCTCCTCATTGAGCTCTTGACGCAGTCCACTTTGTGGACTGCTCCTCTGCTGTTGGAGCCTACGGTGCCGAAATGAGGGCTGTCAATGGATGATTTTGGCCTCAACAGTGCGGTTTTTACAGTGTGGACGGTAGGCTGATGAGTGTCCATAATATGGATAGTTTGGGTGGATCTAACGCAAAGTCCGAGGAAAAAGATGTCTTCATTACCGGTCCAGGGCGCACAAGTCGTCAGCCGCGTCGCGTCGCTGCTGCGCATTGTCGGACGGAAACCGGAGGGGTCCCCGCTCGTGGAACTCGTCAGGGAGTCCGGGCTTACCCGCCCCACCGTGCACCGGCTCCTTTCCTCGCTGGCCTCCGAGGGCCTGCTGGACCAGGACGCCGTCACGGGTAACTGGGTGCTGGGTCCGGAGATCCTGCTGATGGGCTCCGTGGCCTCCGCCCGCTTTCCGCTCGAGGACATCGCCCGGCCCAGCCTCCGCCGGCTCGCCGAGGAGACCGGCGAAAGCGCGTTTTTCTCCATCCGGCGCGGCGACGAAACGGTGTGCCTGCTCCGCGAGGAAGGCAGCTTCCCGGTCCGGTCCTTCGTGCTGCACGAGGGGGTCCGCTTCCCGCTCGGGGTCGCGTCCGCGGGCACCGCCATCATGGCGTTCCTGCCGGAGGACGAGCAGGAGGAACTGCTGGCCGGCTGGGCCACGCATGCCGGCCGTTTCGCGGCCGCGCACACCGAGGCCCGGGTCCGCGAAAGCCTGGCAGAGACGCGCCAGGCCGGATACTCGGTCAATCCCGGACTCGTGCTGGAGGGCAGCTGGGGGATGGGGGCGGCAGTCTTCGACCAGCGCGGCCGTCCGGCCTGGGCATTGTCGCTGACCGGAATTGAGCCGCGCTTCAAGGGGGAGCGGCAGCAGATGCTGGGTCGACTGCTGATGGAGGAAGCGCACCGGATCTCGACGCTGCTGACCCGTTCGCCAGGCGGCGCCTGACCCGCCGCGCGGCGGGTGCCGCAGCACGCCCGAGTGCCCCCGTTCGGCTGAGGCTGCGTCGATGATGTTGAGCAGTGGCAGGCCCTTGCGCACGCCCCGCCGGTGCGAGACGCTGACAGCCTGCGGGCGCCAACCGCGCCGAGCCTGAGGAGCGCAGCTCATGAACAGCATCAAGATGTCCTTTGACCATTTCGGCGGCCCGGAGGTGGTAACAGCCGGCGAAGAGGAACTGCCGCCGCCGGGGGACGGCGAGGTCCAGCTGGACGTCCGTGCCATCGGGATCAATCCGGTGGACTGGAAGCTCGTTGCCGGCTACCTGGAACCCTTCTTCCCGCTGCAGCTCCCCGCCGTTCCCGGCTGTGAAGCGGCCGGGACGGTGGCCGCCGTCGGCAGCGGCGTCACTGACTTCGGAGTGGGAGACGGCGTTATCTGGAACGGCCTCGTGGGAGGCTACCGCTCTGTGGCCAACGTCCCGGCCGGCCAGCTGACGCGCAAACCGCCGGGTGTCGATTTTGAACAGGCGGCCTGCATGGCGATAGCTGGCGGCGCGGCGTATTCCGTCCTCGTCCAGCTGGGCGTCGGGACGGGGGACGCGGTCCTGGTCCACGGTGCGGCGGGCGGCGTCGGCTCGGCATGCGTCCAGATCGCGCGGGATCTTGGTGCCCGGGTCATCGGCACCGCCTCAGCGCAGAACCATGACTTTCTGCGCGGGCTCGGCGTCGAACCCGTGGCCTACGGCGAAGGGCTCGAGGAGCATGTCCGCTCCCTGGGCGGCGTAACCGCGGTCGTGGACACAGTCGGCGGGAAAGAAACGACGGCGGCCACCGTGGCACTGCTTGGCGGACACGGCAAGGCGGTGACCACGGTACCCGGAAACGAGGCCAACGCCGCTGGAATAGCCCCGGTCAGGCTTCTGGAAGGGCGGGTGGCGGAAGCTGTCCGGCTGGCTGCCGAGGGCAGGCTCCGCTTCGCGATCCAGGAGCGCCTGCCACTGACCGAGGCGGCACGGGCGCTGGGCATCAGTCGCTCAGGCCACGTCCGGGGCAAGATCGTCCTGATCCCGTAGCTGGTTCCGCAGGGAGTGCACGCGGGGCCGCGGGGCCGCGGCACATTGACACGGAAATGCCACGCGTTGGCGCCGGGACTGTCCAGAGGGGGCCAACGTGCCCCCGGACGGCGTCATCGACAGTCAGGCTATTTCCACCAGGTGTCGAAGATGGTGACAGGGACGGTGCGCTTGTGCCGGGTGCGGAGGTATTTCTGTTCGATCAGCTCGGCTGCGGCCACAGGGATGTCCCGGCCCTCGAGGTAGTCGTCGATCGTGTCGTAGCTCAGGCCCAGCTCATCCTCGTCGGTGCGGCCGGGCTGGCCGTCAAGGAGGTCGGCCGTGGGGACCTTTTCCCAGACCCGGGCCGGGGCGCCGAGCTCGGCGAGCAGGGCACGGTTCTGGCGCTTGTTCAGTCCGAACAGCGGCAGGATGTCGGCGCCGCCGTCGCCGTACTTGGTAAAGAATCCGGTGACTGATTCCGCGCCGTGGTCCGTTCCGATGACCAGGTAGTTGTGCTCGCCGGCGAGGGCGTACTGCGCGATCATGCGGGTACGGGCTTTGGTGTTGCCTTTGTGGAAGTCGGAAATCCCGTTGCCCACGGTCTTCTCGAATTCGTCCTCGAAGCCGTCCACTGCGGCGGAGATGTTGAACGTCCACTCGGTCTTGGCCTGGATGAAGTCCAGGGCAGCCTGGGCGTCGTGCTCGTCGTGCTGCACGCCGTAGGGCAGGCGGACGGCGACGAAGTTTGCGTCCACCCCCTCGGCTGACAGCTCTTCGACGGCAAGCTGCGCCAGCCGGCCGGCGAGCGAGGAGTCAAGCCCGCCCGATATGCCCAGGACGAAGCCCCTGGTGTGGGTCGCTTTGAGGTAGTCCTTGAGGAACGTGACGCGTTTGCGCACCTCCCCGGCGGGGTCGATTGCGGGCTGCACGCCCATTTCTTCAATGATTTTCGCCTGGAGTTCGCGCATGCCTCAAAGCCTAGCCAGCCGTGTCAACCGGGCCCAACTGTGTCCGGCTGGCGCTGCGGGGAACGCGCGGGCCTGACCTGAGCGCGGACTTTCGGACTGGCGCTGCGCTTTCGGACTGACGCTACGCGGATCTCCGCCGCGCCGGTCCGAAACCGCCGCGAAAACCCCTCCCGCGGCACCGTGCGCAGGCGTAGCGTATGGCCATGGAAACGACCGGATGCGTGGTGGTCGGTGGCGGGCCGGCCGGAATGATGCTGGGGCTGCTGCTGGCCCGGGCAGGCGTGGCCGTGACGGTGCTGGAAAAGCACGCTGATTTCTTCCGGGACTTCCGCGGCGACACCGTCCACGCCTCGACAATCAGGCTGATCGACGAGCTGGGCCTGGGGGAAGAATTCCGCAGGCTGCCACAAAGCCGGCTGAGCAGCGTCGCCTTCCCGGTGCCGGGCGGGCCGCCGGTAACGATGGGCAACTTCGACTCGCTGCCGCCGCCCTACAACTACATTGCCATGATGCCGCAGTGGGACTTCCTGAACTTCCTGGCCGACGCCGCCGCTGCGGAACCGTCATTCGCCCTGCGGATGAATCACAAGGCAACAACGCTGGTTCGCAACGGCGGCCGGGTGACCGGCGTCCGCTACAAAACCGCGGACGGGACCGAGGGCGAGGTCCGCGCTGACTTGGTGGTCGCCACTGACGGGCGCCATTCCACCCTCCGCCGCGAGGCCGGGCTGGCGCCCAAGGAGTATCAGGTGCCGTTCGACACCTGGTGGTTCCGGCTGCCACGCCATGCCTCCGAGCAGGGCGCCATAGCGGGGATTGTGCCCGCATTCGGCCGGGGCGAGGCCCTGCTGTCGCTCAACCGCACCGACTATTACCAGATGGGTTACCTCGCGCCGAAAGGCACGGACGCGCGGATCCGATCAGAGGGCGTCGAGGGCTTCCGGCGCCGGGTAGCGGCGCTCCGCCCGGACCTCGCCGACCGAGTGGACGCCATTTCCTCCCTGGCGGACCTGCACTGGCTGGACGTGCGGCTGGACCGGCTGCGCCAATGGCATATCAACGGGCTGCTCTGCATCGGCGACGCCGCGCACGCCATGTCGCCCGCCGGCGGCGTGGGGATCAACCTTGCCATCCAGGACGCCGTGGCCGCCGCGGACTGCCTCGCGCCGGCGCTGCTCCGCGGCAGGGTCTCGCGCGAGGACCTGGCCAAGGTCCAGCGACGGCGGCAGACGCCCACGGTCATCGTCCAGGCCGTGCAGCGGGTGATGCACCGGGTGGTGTTCGGGCCGATCATGACCGGAAAGAGGTCCGGGGCACCGGCTGTCCTGCTCTCCGTGGGCCGGCACATCCCCGCCATAGGCAGGGTGCTGCCCCGCTTCGTCGCCTTCGGACCGCGGCCCGAACACGCGCCCGCGTTCGCCCGGCGCACCCCGCAGCGTTCGTAGCAGAGTCAAGGAGCAGACCATGGGGCAACTGGTTGTCCAGGAATTCGTGACCGCCGACGGATTCGCGGCCAACACCAACAACGAATTCACCGCCTACGAGATGCTCGAAGGAGGCTCAACAGAGTTCGACCGAAACCAGCTGGCGTGGCTCGACACCGTGGACGCCATGGTGCTTGGGGCAAACACGTACCGCATGTTCGTTGACTTCTGGCCCACCCCCGCATCGGAACGGGAAGTCATTGCGCCCGCGCTGAACGCCCTGCGCCGCTTCGTGTTTTCCCGCAGCCTCAAGAACGCGCCGTGGGGCGATCTGCCCGCGGCAGCCATTGAATCAGGCGACGCGGTCGAGGCGATCCGCCGGATCAAGCTCGAGGTCGGGGGCACCATTGTGCTGTGGGGCAGCCTGACCTTGAGCGAGGCATTCTTCGCGGCCGGCGAGGTGGACGCCGTGCGCCTCGTTGTGATGCCGATTGCGCTCGGCGCCGGGCGCGGCGTCTTCCCTGCAGGCCAGGATCCGACGCTGCTCAGCCTGCGGAGCGCAAAGACCTACGACGCAGGGTTGGTCGAGCTCGACTACGCGGTCCGCGCGGGGCCTCCGGCCGCTGGCCCGACATCAAAGGGGCCGGCTGGGGATCCGGCACCGGCCAGCCACTAAACTGGGTCCCATGACTGCCAACAGTGCCCCTGCAGCTGACGCCGCTGCCGCCCGAGCCCGCCTGCTTGAACTGATCAAGGAGCTGGCCGTTGTCCGCGGCAAGGTCATCCTCTCCAGCGGCGCCGAGGCCGACTACTACATCGACCTGCGCCGGATCACGCTGCACCACGAGGCGTCCAGGCTGGTCGGCCAGGTCATGCTCTCGCTGCTGGACGACGCCGGAATCGACTTCGAGTGCGCGGGCGGACTCACCATGGGGGCCGACCCTGTCGGCACAGCGCTGATGCACACCGCCGTCGACGCCGGACGCGCAGTGGACGCCTTTGTGGTCCGCAAGGCCCAGAAGTCCTATGGCATGGGCCGCCAGGTGGAAGGTCCCTCCGTCGAGGGCCGCAACGTGCTGGTGCTTGAGGACACGTCCACGACCGGCGGCTCCGCGCTGACCGCCGTCGAGGGCGTGCGCAAGGCCGGAGGCAACGTTGTCGCCGTCGCCGTGATCGTGGACCGCGACACCGGTGCCAAGGAAAAGATCGAAGCAGAGGCCGGTGTCCCCTACCTCTTCGCGTTCGGCAAGGACGAGCTCGGCCTCAGTTAGGCCGTTCGTCCCGCAGCGGACGGGTGGACCGGCGGTTGGGGGTGAATTATCATTTTGGAACATCCACCTGACCCCTCCGGAGACCACGCGCCATGCTCCTTCCCGAAGAAATCATCGGTACTGAACCCCTCAGCACCCTTGACCGGATCCAGAACCTCATCCTGGACAGCGCCGATTTCGAGGATTTCCTCAATGAACTCGCCCGGTTCTCCGCCCACCAGGTGGCGGGTGCCGGCGATGACGCCCTGTGCGGCATCACCCTGCTGCGCGACCGCAAGGCCGCGACGATCGGCTGGAGCAGTGACTCGGCGCGCGAAGTGGATGAAATCCAGTACCGGCTCTCGCAGGGCCCGTGCCTGACGGCGGCACAGGAGGAGCGCGAAGTCTACGTTCCGGACCTGTTCGACGAGGACCGCTGGGGACCGGACTATGCCAGCGCCGTCGCTGCGCACGGCCTTCGCTCGGTGCTCTCCGTCCCGTTCCACCTGCAGGGTGAGGCGCAGGCGGCGCTGAACCTGTATTCGGATGTGCCGCATAAGTTCGACGGCGACGTGGCCGCCCGCGCGCGCGGCTACACCCGTCAGATTTCGCAGGCGCTGCGTCTCGCCGTCCGCTTTTCCCTGCACGCCGACAGTGCCAGCAATCTCCGGGCCACGCTCGAATCCCGCACGGTGATCGACATGGCTGTCGGGATTGTGATGGCACAGAACCGCTGCAACCAGGAGACAGCGGTCAGGATCCTCACCGACGCGTCCAGCAACGGCAACGTCAAGCTGCGCGAGATCGCCACATCGCTGGTCCAGTCCGTGGGCGGCGCCGCGTCCCGTACGCACTTCGAGGAACCCGAACGGCGAGAAGCCGGCTGAACCGGGAGCGCCATCTGACTTGTGCGCTCCTGCGGCGCCCGATACGCTGAATGCGGTTGAGCCGTCGGCCATAGACACCCTTTTTTGGAGTACCTATGGACAAATCATTGAACGCTCAAGTCAAACTCGACATCGCCTCGGATGTCGTCCGGATCGATGTCCGGGGGAGCCTCACGCCGCACTCCCGCCCCAGCCTGATGCAGCTTTTCCAGCGTGTCCGCCGGATGGGCATCACCTCACACATTCGGGTCAACCTCGGCAACGCGTCCTTCATAGAATCGACGGCGCTCGCAGGGCTCCGGAACGACCTCAACGCGATCGACGGCGCCGCAGCGCTCGTCAACACGGCCGGCGCCTTGCCCGGCTCGGCCGGCGTCTCGCTCGAGCTGAACCCCTTTGTGGAACAAACCGGTGCCGCGCTGCCGTCCCTCGACCTGTCGGCGGCTTTGGCGGCGTCCATGGACCCCTCAGGAACCCGGCCGCTGACGGTTTACTCCGACGCCGAACTGCTGGCTGCCAGTGACTCCGTGTTCGGGCTGCTGGACGACCCGGCGGATATGGCCCGCTCGCAGCTGCTGGCGACCTATGACGAAATCGGCCTTGAAATCGGCCGCCGCGGGGTCGGCGTCGAAACCGCCGGGCGCCCCCCAGCGGGAACAGCCCGAATTCCCGGCTGTGGCTAAGCCGTTATCCGGCGTGGTTTCTTATCAGCGTTTGGCGGTGGCTACGGTAGAGATATGCCCCCGGAGCCGGAAGTTGAGGATGTAGCCGGCGCCGGCGATGCCGACGCCCGGGTCCTTCGGCGTGCCGCCGAACTGCAGCGATTCTCCCGGCGGGGTTTCCTGATTGGCGCCGGTGCCGCCTCGGTGCTGGCGGCCGACATGCTGGTGACCCGGCGCGTGCAGGCCGAGCGTCGGGTCCACAAGATCCTCACAGTGCCGGACCAGACCGCCGAGATGTATTTCCCCCACGCCAGTTGGTTCCTCTTTCCTGGCTATAAGACGAGCTGGGAAGAGACCCTCTGGATCCTGAACGCGCTCCGCGGTGCGCTGAACAAGCGCGGCCAGCTCGCCGCCGTCGGATACTCCAATGTGGGCCTCGACATCGACCAAATGGTGATCGCCGTGGTCGAGCACGCGCGGGCCCATCAGCTGAACACCTTCTACTTTTATGGCCACAGTTTCGGCGGAATGGTGGCCACCCAGGTCGCCGCCCGGCTTCGGGAGCTGCATGGCATCGAGGTGGCGTTCATCCTGCTGGATTCCAGCCCCTACAGCAAATACGACGTGCTGGACCAGAGCTGGTTTGAGGGAGTGGTGTTCCTTTACGAGAGCGGCTTCCGATTCCCCACGGTGTTGCGCGGCGGCTACGAACTCGGCGAGCGGATGCTGCACAAGGACGAGCGCAGCTGGGGGCAAGTGCTGGACCAGACGCTGGAACAGCTCTCGCCGATCGCGCCCTCCAGCGTACTGATCCAGTCCGAGTCCGCCTACATCTACCACTTCGACGCCACCCGGTTCGCGGGGAAGCTCGGCGGGACGCGGATGGCCTTCATCGGCAACCCACGCGACCGGACCGTGGACTACGACGGCGCCCGGGACTCCTGGTCGTTGACCTTCAAGGAAAATATGGCCTCGGACTCGTTGCGGACCGACGGCGCCCGGCCGGCGCACGCCAGCCCGGGCTGGAGCCCGTTCGTCTACCGGCCGGTCATCGAGGAACTGCAAGACGAACTCTTCCCGCTGCCCTCCGGCGGAGGCAAGAAGACCGCCTTCTAGGGCGGGGTCCTAGATCTGATTCTTCAGGTCGGCTACGGAGTTCAGGATCTGGTTGGGCCGGAAAGGGTACGCGGCGATGTCGTCCTTATGGGTGATGCCGCTGAGCACCAGCACCGTGTGCAGCCCCGCTTCCATGCCGGCGATGATGTCGGTGTCCATCCGGTCGCCGATCATGGCCGTGGTTTCCGAATGCGCGTCGATCTGGTTCATGGCCGAACGGAACATCATCGGGTTTGGTTTGCCCACAATGTACGGCTCGCGACCGGTCGCCTTGGTGATGAGGGCCGCGATTGCGCCGGTGGCCGGCATCGGGCCGTCCTTCGAAGGCCCGGTGGCGTCCGGGTTGGTGGCGATGAAACGCGCTCCGCCCAGGATCAGCCGGATGGCCATGGTAATGGCTTCAAAGGAGTAGGTTCGGGTTTCGCCGAGCACCACGAAGTCCGGGTCCTGGTCGGTGAGGATAAAACCGGCCTCGTGCAGCGCCGTCGTGAGGCCCGCCTCACCGATCGTGTACGCGCGGTTGCCCGAATCCGAGCCCTGGACCTGGTCCTTGAGGAACTGGGCGGTGGCCAGGGCGGAGGTCCAGATATTCTCCTCAGGGATCTCGAGACCCGAGCTCTTCAGCCGTGCGGCGAGGTCCCGCGGCGTGAAGATGGAGTTGTTGGTCAGGACGAGGAAGCGCCTGGAGGTGTCCACCCAGCGCTGGATGAGTTCGGCGGCGCCCGGGATGGGCTGGTTTTCGTGGACGAGGACACCGTCCATGTCGGTCAGCCAGCACTCGATCTCCTGGCCGCTGCGGTACACCGATTTCGATGAGCGCACGTGGTCCGGGTTGTCCCGGTGGTCTGCCTGCTGCTGCGCCATACTGTCTCCGTCGATAAGGTGCCGATGCCGGTCCCAGTCTAATGTTGAGTCGTGACTGAACCCGAGATGCCCAGCGAAACCCGTCCTGTGTCAACGCACGAGGCAGAAGCGGCGGCGGAGCCCAAGCCGGAGGTCGGCGTCGGCCCCTGGGAGGGCGAACTGCCGGTGGGCACTCACTGGGACCCGGACCTGCTGGCGGACGGGGACCGCCGCAACGTGGTGGACAAGTACCGCTACTGGAAGCACGAGGCGATCGTTGCTGACCTGGACTCCCAGCGCCACAGCTTCCATATCGCGATCGAAAACTGGCAGCACGACATGAACATCGGCACTGTGGTTCGCAGCGCCAACGCGTTCCTGGCCAAGGAAGTGCACATCATCGGGCGCCGCCGGTGGAACCGCCGGGGCGCCATGGTCACCGACCGCTACCAGCACATCCGCTACCACCCGACCGTCGCGGACTTCGTGGGCTGGGCGCAGGGGGAAGGGCTGGCGATCATCGGCATCGACATCTTCCCGGACTCCGTCCCGCTGGAAACCTATGAACTGCCAAAGGACTGCGTGCTGGTGTTCGGACAGGAGGGCCCAGGGCTGTCCCCGGAGGTCCATGAAGCGGCGGTGGACACCCTGTCGATCGAGCAGTTCGGCTCCACCCGCTCGATCAACGCCGCTTCGGCAGCGGCTATCGCGATGCACGCCTGGATCCGCCGGCACGTGTTCAACCAGCTCCCCGGCTAACGGCGCGGGAGCCCGCGAGTTGGCATTTCGCGGCAATGTTTCACGCCGCCTCTGCCGCGAAGTGCCAACTCGGTGCGCTGAGGGACGCCGGGCTGTGGATAAGTCGTCCGGGACCTGGTGGGAGCGGGCACAATGGGCCATGCGCAGGGTACCGCTTCCGCTCCACCTGACAACTGGATCCTTCTCGCTGCGGGCCGCGGACAAGGCAGGCATCACCCGCACCCGCACCGCGGCGAGGGACCTCGTGACCGTATCCCGGGGCATCCGGGTCCCCGCGGATTCCGCCGCCGCCGGGGCCGCCGCCATGCGCGCTTACACCGACCTCGACGACGAGGCCACCCTCAGCCTCGGATCGGCGGCGCGCCTCTGGAACGCGCCCCTGCCCGGCCGGCTGGAGGAGGACTGGCGCATCCACCTTGCCCGGCGCCGGGGGTTCAGCACGCCGCGACGGGTCAACGTTGTGGGGCACCAGTTGGCGCTCCTCCCGGATGAAGTGGTGGAGCTCGACGGCGTCCGGCTCACCTCGCCCGCCCGGACCTGGCTCGATCTGGCTACGGTACTCAACACCGACGAACTTGTGATTGCCGGCGATTCCATGGTCTGCGAACACGGGCCGGAGTTTCCTGTCCCCCGCGACGCCTTGTGCAGCATCGACGTGTTGCGGTCCATGGTGGAACGGCATGCGGGCAACCGCGGCGTGCGAAAGGCGCGGGCCGCCGTCGAGCTCATCCGGGTGGGCGCCGATTCGCCACCCGAGACGAGGCTGCGCCTGGCGCTCGTCCGCGCCGGGCTGCCCGAACCGGTCCTGAACCATGTGATCCGCGGTGATGATCCCTGGGGCGGCGCGGGGTCTCCGGTCCTATGGCCCGATGCCGCCTACCCGCAGCGGCGGATCGCGATCCAGTACGAAGGGGCGCACCACAACGGCATGGACCAGTATTTGCGCGACATCCGGCGGGCCGATACCGCGGCGCGCTCCGGCTGGCTTGAGGTGCGGGTGTCCCGCCTGGACCTCGCAGGCGAGCATCCGGCAGCCGTCGGCAAGGTCCGCAGCGCGTTGGTGAGCCGGGGCTGGCGCGCGAGTTGACAGTTCGCGGCAGTGTTTTCGAGGAACACTGCCGCGAAGTGCGCACTCGATGGGGTGGCGGGGCGCCGGCCCCGGCCGGGGCGAGTATTACAGGTCCCGAGTGACCGGAAACACTGCCCGGCGCAGTAATGGCTAGGATGGTTCCTAGCCGACGAGGTTCACTCCAGGGTCAACCCAGCCCGCAGACGAAATTCACTTTAGGAGTCAGCATGCCCATTGCAACCCCAGAGATCTACTCCGAGATGATCGACCGCGCTAAGACGGGCGGATTCGCGTTCCCCGCCGTCAACGTCACCTCCTCCCAGACCCTCAACGCCGCCCTCCGCGGCTTCGCCGAGGCCGAGTCCGACGGCATCGTCCAGGTCTCCACCGGCGGCGCCGCATACTGGTCCGGTGCCTCCACCAAGGACATGGTTGCCGGCTCGCTCGGCTTCGCCGCGTTCGCCCGCGAAGTCGCGAAGAACTACGGCGTCAACATCGCCCTGCACACCGACCACTGCCCCAAGGACAAGCTCGAGGGCTTCGTCCTGCCGCTGCTGGCAGCCTCCGAGGCAGAGGTCAAGGCCGGCCGCAACCCGCTCTTCAGCTCGCACATGTGGGACGGTTCGGCCGAGACCCTGACGGAAAACCTGCGCATCGCCCGGGAACTGCTGGCGCGCACCGCTGCCGCGAAGATGATCCTCGAGGTCGAGATCGGCACCGTCGGCGGCGAGGAGGACGGCGTCGAGAACGCCATCAATGACAAGCTGTACACCACGGTCGAGGACGCCCTCGCCACCATCGACGCCCTCGGGTCCGGCGAGAACGGCCGCTACATCACCGCGCTGACCTTCGGCAACGTCCACGGCGTCTACAAGCCCGGCGGCGTCAAGCTCCGCCCGGAAATCCTCAAGGACATCCAGGAACAGGTCGGCGCCAAAATCGGCAAGGCCAACCCGTTCGACCTGGTCTTCCACGGCGGCTCCGGCTCCTCCGAAAAGGAGATCGCCGACGCTGTCTCCTACGGTGTGATCAAGATGAACATCGACACCGACACCCAGTACGCCTACACCCGTCCGGTGGTGGACCACATGTTCCGCAACTACGACGGTGTGCTGAAAGTCGATGGCGAGGTGGGCAACAAGAAGCTCTACGATCCCCGCGTCTGGGGCGCCTCCGCCGAAGCCGGCCTCGCGGCCCGCGTCGTCGAGGCCGCCCAGCAGCTCGGCTCGACCGGAAAGACGTTCTAGGCATGTCGGACGAGTTCCGCAAGAACCTGATGGGTCCCGAGCCCACACTCCTGCCCGCCGAGACCGAGGTCTACGCGGCGCTGGATGCCGGCCAGGAAGCCCTGGACCTGGTGGAAAAGCACCCGACCTCGTCGCTGCTCTGGGCCGTTCTGGCCGAGGAGGCGTGGACCGAGGGCCGGACCATAGACTCCTACGCCTACTCCCGCGTTGGCTACCACCGCGGCCTGGATTCACTGCGCCGCAACGGCTGGCGCGGTGTCGGGCCGATTCCCTGGGAGCACGAACCCAACCGCGGCTTCCTCCGCGCCCTGTATTCGCTGGGGCGCGCCTCCGCGGCGATCGGCGAGGCCGAGGAGCCGGAGCGGATCGAGAAGTTCCTCAAGGACTCCGATCCCGCCGCCAAGGCAGCCATCGAAGCCGAAAAGCGCTAACCACAACGCGGGGTCACCTACGGCACATTCCACACCTTGGGATGGGCCGTAGGTGACTGTGAGGATTGTGGTGGCTGGTCTGGGACTGGCTGGCAGAGTGGTATTGGTCGTTCTGTCCCGTGGATGTGACTCAGTAAGTGA